>NZ_MLCO01000229.1 GCF_001982615.1 Teichococcus deserti
GGCTGCTGCACCGAATGGGTGGCGTCGAAGATCACGGGCGCGCCGGTGCGGGCCATGATGGGCAGGCCGCGGAAGTCGCTGACCAGGGTGTTGTAGCCGAAGCTGGTGCCGCGGTCGGTCAGCAGGACATTGGCGTTGCCGGCGCCGGTCAGCTTGTCGACGACATTGGCCATGTCCCAGGGGGCGAGGAACTGGCCCTTCTTGACGTTGATGGCGCGGCCGGTGGCGGCGGCGGCCAGCAGCAGGTCGGTCTGGCGGCAGAGGAAGGCCGGGATCTGCAGGATGTCCACCGCCTCGGCCACGGGAGCGCATTGCTCGGCATTGTGGACGTCGGTCAGCACGGGCAGGCCGAGGCTTTCGCGGATCTCGGCGAAGATCGGCAGCGACTTTTCCAGGCCGAGGCCGCGCTGCGCGCGGGCGCTGGTGCGGTTGGCCTTGTCGAAGCTGGTCTTGTAGATCAGGCCGAAGCCCTGGCGGGCCGCGATCTCCTTCAGGGCCGAGGCCATTTCCAGCGCGTGGTCCCGGCTTTCGAGCTGGCAGGGGCCGGCGATGACGGCGAGCGGCAGGGTGTTGCCGAAGCGGACCTGGCCGCATTCAACGATGGCGTTGGGCTGGGACACGGCCAGGCTCCCTTGTTCTAGCTAACAGAAAAAAGATGGGGGTCTGGGGGAATTCTTCCCCCAGCCTTTCTTTCAATGGCGCTCGTAAAGCAGCCGCGCCCGCATCGTGCCAGGGATCTCCTTCAGGGCGGCCAGCACGCCTTCGGGATCCGCCACCCCATCCGCATCGACCACGACGTAGCCGATCTGGGGGTCGGTCTGCAGGAACTGGGCGGAGATGTTCAGCTTGAAGCGGCTGAACACCTCGTTCATCGAGGCGAGGACGCCCGGCACGTTGTGGTGGACGTGCATGAAGCGGGTGCCGTGCGGCTTGGCGGGCAGGGTGACCTCGGGGAAGTTCACCGCGCCGAGGGTGGCCCCGGTGTCGGAATAGTCGGAGAGCTTGCGGGCCGTCTCCTCGCCGATGCGGTCCTGGGCTTCCTCGGTGCTGCCGCCGATATGGGGCGTCAGGATGACGTTGGGCAGGCCCTGGAGCGGGGAGGTGAAGCGTTCGCCGTTGCGCTTCGGCTCGTCGGGGAAGACGTCGGCCGCGGCGCCCAGGATGTGGCCCGACTTGATGGCCGCGGCCAGGGCGTCGAGGTCGACGACGCGGCCGCGGGCGTTGTTGATCAGGATGGCGCCGGCGCGCATGGCGGCGATCTGGGCGGCGCCGATCATGTTGGTGGTCTCGGCCGTCTCGGGGACATGGATGCTGACCACGTCGGCGGCGGAGAGCAGGTCGTTCAGGCTGGCGGCGGCGACCGCGTTGCCATGCGGCAGCTTGGGGATGGTGTCATAATAGATGACGCGCATGCCGAAGGCCTCGGCCAGGACCGAGAGCTGGCTGCCGATATTGCCATAGCCGACGATGCCCAGCGTCTTGCCGCGGACCTCCCGCGAATGGGTGGCCGACTTGTCCCAGCCGCCGTCATGCGCCGAGCGCGAGCGGTCGGGGATGCGGCGCAGCAGCATGACGATCTCGCCCATCACCAGCTCCGCCACGCTGCGGGTGTTGGAGAAGGGGGCGTTGAAGACCGGGATACCGAGCTGCTTGGCCTGGGCCAGGTCGACTTGGTTGGTGCCGATGCAGAAGCAGCCGATGGCGATCAGCCGGTCGGCGGCGGCCAGCACCTCGGCGGTCACCTGGGTGCGGGAGCGGATGCCGAGCAGGTGGACCCCCTGCAGCGCGGCCTTCAGCGCCTCGCCCTCCAGCGCCTTGGTCTCGCGCTGGATGTTGGTGTAGCCGGCGCCGCCGAGCAGCGACACGGCACTGTCGGCCACGCCCTCCAGCAGCAGGATGCGGATCCGGTCCTTGGGAAGGGAGATGCGTTGGTTCGACAGCATGTGCGACATGGTGGGTCAAATGCCCCTGCTGGGCCGTTTCGGGAAGTGCGAAACCGTCGGGCGCGTTCCGCGTTTGCGCCAGGGACATATCAGCCGCGCAGACCGGCTGCGATATGCCCCGTGACGACGTGCCTTGAGGAAGGGCCTCGCCGCAAGCCGGCCGGGTTTCCGCCGTGGCCGCCACCCCCGCTCGGCCGCGCCGAATGCCCGGACAGACATGGCCGCGCTGACGCCGCGCGTGGCTTGCATGGCGCCATGCGGCCGGCGGGACGCAAAGGCTTCGTTTATCCTTGTCGTTCCCGGCCGCCGGGTCCATGTCGCGGGCAGACGCCCCGCCCCCACCGAATCAAGTCAAGAAGAGCGGGGAATGCATCTGGAGATTCCCACCATGGCTGTCGAGAAGATGGAACTGCCGCCGGGCATGCGCCGGCGGGTGACGATGGACGCGCTGACCGAGCTGGCCCAGGGTGGCCTGACCGAGCGGCTGCGCCTGGAGGCCGCCGCCCGCGTGCTGGGCACCGCGCGCCACGCGCTGGAGATGGCGGATGGCGAGCTGCCGGTGCCGGAGGCGATGGTCGGCTGGCAGCGCGGCCTGGTCACCGCGCGCGAGCATGTCGAGACGCTGACGCCGCGGCAGATTGACCGTCTGATCGAGGAAGGCCCGCGCTGGGCCGCCGCCGTGCTGCGCAGCCAGCCGGCGCTGCGCTGGGCCGCCTGAGCGGCCAGGCTGCCGCCCTCCCGGCCTGAAAAGCCCCGCTTGCGCGGGGCTTTTTTTATGGCGGGCTGCAGGAGCGGCCGCGGCTCAGGGGCGGCGGGCGAGGTCCCAGGGGGCGCGGCGCAGCTCGGCGCTGGCCTGCGGACGGGAGAGGCCGATGTCGCGCAGCAGATGCCCGTCGAGCTCGGCCAGGTGCTGGCGGGTTCGCAGCGTCTGCAGACAGCGCCGCATGAAGGCAATCCAGCCGGCCGGGCGCGCGACTTGCGCGGCGGGGCGCGAAACGGCGGGGGCGGAGCAGGCGGAGCCAAGCTGGGCGGACATCGAACAGGGCCTTTCGGGCATGGGAAGGAGCGCCGGCGGTGCTGCCGGCGGCTGGACGATGCGTGCAGGTGCGAAATAAGGGAAACGAATTGTTTTGACGGATGCCATCAAGTGGATTGATGATGGCGCCATGCTCGCTTTGCCGCCCGGCCTGGACCCCGACCTGCTGCGCTCCTTCGTGCTGATCGCCGAGGGCGACAGCGTCACCCGTGCCGCCCAGCGGGTGGGGCGCACCCAGTCGGCCGTGTCCATGCAGATGCGGCGGCTGGAGGACATCCTGGGCCATCCGCTGCTGGTGCGCGGCGCCAAGGGCTTCTCGCTGACGCCGCAGGGCGCCTGGCTGCTGGACCGGGCGCGGCCCTGGCTGTCCATGCATGACGAGATCATCGCCAATTTCCGCGCCCCCGACGTCACCGGCCGGGTGCGGCTGGGCACGCCGGACGACTATGTCATGCTCTGGCTGCCGGAGATCCTGGCGCGCTTCGCCGAAAGCCACCCGGCGGCCGAGCTGGAGGTGATCTGCGCCCCCTCCAACGAGCTGCTGGAGCGGATGGAGAAGGACGAGCTCGACCTCACCATCTTCTCCGCCGGGCATGAGCGGCAGGGGGTGGTCAGCCTGCCGCTGTGGCGCGGCCCGCTGCAATGGGTGGGGCCGGTGGCGCATGCGGTGCAGCGGCAGACGCCGCTGCGGCTGTCGCTCGGCCACCCCGCCTGCATCTGGCGCGCCGCGGCCACCGGGGCGCTGGACCAGGCCGGCCTGCCCTGGCGGGTCACCTACAGCTCCAGCGCGCAGATGGGCACCTATGCGGTGGTGCTGGCCGGCCTTGCCGTCACGGTCAGCCTGGCCGGGCCCCTGCCGCCCGGGCTGCGCGTGCTGGGCGAGGCCGACGGCCTGCCGCGCCTGCCGGAATTCGAGATCGCCCTGGCGCAGCGGGCCGAGACCCCGGCGGCGCGGGCGCTGGCGCAGCATATCGTCGACAGCTTCCGTCACGAGCCCGGGGGCCTGCCGCTGCAGGGGTGACGCAAGGCTTGCCCCGGCCAGGGCATGGATGCTTACCTTCCCGGAAAGAAAGGGGGAGGGCGAGGCGCCCATCCCCCGGTGCAGGGAAGGGTCGACCAACCATGATCATTCGACGCCGCGGCCTGGTGGCCGCCGGCACGCTCGGGGGAGCCCTGGGCGCCCTGGCGATGCCCAATGTGGCGCGCGGCCAGCTGTCCTGGCCGGAACGGCCGATCCGCCTGATCGTGCCCTGGCCGCCGGGCGGCAGCACCGACACGGTGGGCCGCATCTTCCAGCCGAAGCTGCAGGAGATCCTGGGCAAGCCGGTGGTGATCGAAAATCGCGGCGGCGCCTCGGGGGCGATCGGCGCGGGCGAGGCGGCGCGCGCCGACCCGGACGGCTATACCTGGGTGCTGGTCTATGACACCCAGGCGACCAATGAGAGCGTGATGCGCCTGCCCTTCAAGACCATGGAGGCCTTCGTCCCGGTCTGCCTGGTGGGCACCGGGCCGCTGGCGCTGGTGGCGCACCAGAGCACCCCCTACCGGACCTATGCCGATGTGGTGGCG
>NZ_MLCO01000023.1 GCF_001982615.1 Teichococcus deserti
GGAGCGCTGGCGGCGCGCGCCCCCGCGGCGCTGGGCACAGGCGTCGACGCCTGGGCCGAGGCGCGGGCCGGTGGCCTGGCCCGCCCGCTGCTGCCGCGCCCGCAGGCCGACCTCGCGCTGGCGCCGCGCGGCGCCCGGCAGCGGCCACCCGCCGGCACCGTGGTGGTGGCCGCCGAGGGTGCCCGCGGCGGGCCGCTCTGGCTGCGCCTCGGCGGTGACTGGCTGCTGCTCGGGCTGGAGCGGGTCGGCGGGCTGGTGCCGCTGCCGCCCGGTGCCTGGCTGACCGGCGGCGCCGGTGCCAGCTGCCGCCCCGCATCGGCGGCCGAGGCACTGCGCAGCGGCGACTGGCAGGAAGGGCTCGCCGGCTTCAACGCCGCGCTGCTCGAGGCGCTGCCGGCGACGCTGGCGCTGCAGGCGGCTGATGCGCTGAACCGCCATCGCCTGCGCGCCGAGCGGGAGGCGGAGGCCGAGGCGGCGCGTCAGGCCGCCTACGGCGAGATCCTGGGCCATGCGCCGGCCTGCGCCGATGTCTCCGATGCCGACCCGCTGATGCCGGTGTTCCGCGGCGTGGCGGCGGCGCTCGGCGTCACCGCGCGGCGCCCGGCGCGGGTCAAGGCCATCGACCTCGATGCCGGCTCGACGCTGGAGGAACTCGCCGGCGCCTCGGCCCTGCGGCTGCGCCCCGTCCGGCTGGACAGCGGCTGGTGGCGGCAGGATCTCGGCCCGCTCTTCGCCCACCGCGCCGATGGCGCCGTGGTCGGGCTGCTGCCGGAGGGCGGCGGCTACCGGCTGCTCACCCCGGAACGCCCGGATGGCGCTCCGCTCGATGCCACGACCGCGGCCGTGCTGCGCCCGGAAGCCTGGTCGCCGCTGCTGCCGCTGCCGCCGAGGAAGCTGGCGCTGGCCGACCTGCTTGCGGCCGGCATGCAGCGCTCGGCCGGCGACCTGGCCGCCATCGCCGCCACCCTGCTGGCCGGCGCGCTGCTCGGCCAGGCGGTGCCGCTGGCCACCGGCTTGGCCTTCACCCTGCTGATCCCGGGTGGCCATCTGTCGGAGCTGGCCCAGCTCGGTGCGGCGCTGGTGCTGGTGGCCGCCGCCGCCTGGGCGGTGCGGCTCGGCGGCGAGGTCGCCCGGCAGCGCATCGAGGCGCGCGCCGGCACCGGGCTGCATGCTGCCATCTGGGACCGGGTGATCCGCCAGCCGCTGGCCGTGCTGAACCGGCAGAGCGTCGGCGAGACGGCGGCGCGGGCCAATGCCGCCATCGGGCTGGCGACGCAGATCCGCGCGCTGGGCTTCTCCGCCGTCTCCTCGGTGGCGATCATCCTCTCCTCGGCGGCGATGATGCTGCTGGCGCAGCCGCTGCCGGCGGCGATCGGCCTCGGCCTGCTGGCGCTGCAGATGGCGGCGGCCAACCTGGCCGGCTGGCTGCAGGGCCGCGCCTATGCCTCGGGCGAGGCGCTGTCGGGCCTGGCCGATGCCATGGTGCTGCAGATCGTCGCTGGACTGGTGAAGCTGCGGCTCGCCGGCGCCGAGGGCCGCGCCATCGCCGTCTGGGCCGAGCGCTTCGCCGGCATGCGCCGCCGGCTGGTGGCGGCGCGGCGCATCGCCAATGGCTACGACGCCTTCGCCGCCGGCTTCGCCATCCTCTCCACTGCCGGCGCCTTCCTGGTGATCGCGCTGCTGCAGCGGGTCGAGCCGGGCCGGGCCGCGCCGTCGCTGGCCTCGGTGATGGCCTTCCTCTCGGCCTATGGGCTGCTGGCCGGCGCCGGCACGCTGCTGGCCAAGACGGTGTTCCAGCTGTGGTTCCTGCTGCCGATGCGCAAGTTCGCGCAGCCGCTGATGGACACCCCGCCGGAGGCCGAGGGCGGCCGCGTCGATCCCGGCCGGCTCAGCGGCGCCCTGTCCTTCGCCGGCGTCGCCTTCCGCTACGGCCCGGCCGATCCCTGGATCTTCCAGGGCCTCGACCTGTCGCTGCGGGCGGGCGAGATGGTGGCGATCACCGGCCGCTCGGGCGCCGGCAAGTCGACGCTGGTGCGGCTGCTGCTGGGGCTGGAGCAGCCGGCGGTGGGCGCCATCTATCTCGACGGCCACGACCTGCGCGGGCTGGAGCCGGGGGCGGTGCGGCGCCAGGTGGCGACCGTGCTGCAGGGCGGCCGCCTGCCGCCCGGCAGCCTGCGCGAGGCGGTGCGCGGCGGCACCGGGGCGGATGATGCCACAGTCTGGGCGGCGCTGGAGCGCGCGGCGCTGGCGGCTGACGTGCGCGCCATGCCGATGGGGCTGGAGACGGTGCTGACGGATGCCGCCCGCGTGCTGTCCGGCGGCCAGGCGCAGCGGCTGCTGCTGGCCCGCGCGCTGGTGCAGAAGCCCTCCATCCTGGTGCTGGACGAGGCCACCAGCGCGCTCGACAACATCACCCAGTCGGCGGTGATGCAGGCGGTGCGCGGCCTGCCGGTGACGCGCATCGTCATCGCCCATCGCCTGTCCACCATCCGCCAGGCCGACCGCATCCTGGTGCTGGAGAATGGCCGCGTCGCCGAGGCCGGCCGCTTCGAGGAACTGCTGGCCAGGCCGCACGGCCTCTTCGCCCGGCAATTCGCCGAGGAGGCGCGCTGGCAGGCCGGCAGCCGCGAGGCCCCGCCCCAGGCGCCCTAGGCCCGGCCATGGATTTCCGCTTGCCGCCGGCGCCGGCTTGCGCCGCAATCCTCCCCAAGGGCCGGGCAAACGGCCCGCCACGGGAGGACGATGAGCATGACCAGGGACGCCCCCTTCGGATGGCGCATGCGGCGCCGCAGCCTGCTCGCCGGGCTGGCGACGGGCCTTGCCACACCGGCCCTCGCCGCGCACGGCAGCGCCCCGGGCGAATGGCCGGCCCGGCCGGTGCGGCTGATCTGCCCCTTTCCCGCCGGCGGCACCACCGACATCTGCGCCCGCATCGCCGCCGAGATCCTGGCCGGCGCGCTGGGCCAGCCCTTCGTGGTCGACAACCGCTCCGGCGCCGGCGGCAATATCGGCGCGGCCCAGGCGGCGCGGGCCGAGCCGGACGGCTACACCCTGCTGCTGAGCTCGCCCGGGCCGCTGTCGATCAACGCGCATCTCTACCGCGAGATGGGCTTCGACGGGTTGCGCGACTTCGCCCCCGTCAGCCAGGTGGCCGAGGTGCCCAACCTGATCGCCGCCCATCCGAGCCTGGGCGTGCGCGACGCCGCCGGTCTGATCGCCTTGGCGAAAAGCCGGCGCCTGACCTATGGCGAGACCAGCATCGGCGGCAGCACCCATCTGGCGGCCGAGCTGTTCCGCATCCAGGCCGGCATCGAGGCCGAGCATATTTCCTACCGCGGCTCGGCCGACATGATGCCGGACCTGCTGGCGGGGCGGATCGACTATGGCTCGGACAACCTGCCCTCGATCATCCCGCATGTGCGCTCGGGCGCGCTGGTTGGCATCGGCGCCACCAGCTCTGGCCGCTGGAGCGGCGCGCCCAACCTGCCCGCCATCGCCGAGACCCTGCCGGGCTACGAGGTCACCGCCTGGTTCGGCGTGGTCGCTCCGCGCGCCACGCCGCCGGCCATCCTGCAGAAGGCCCAAGCCGTGCTGGCCGCCGGGCTGCGCCAGCCGGCGGTGGTCAGCCGGCTGACCGAGCTCGGCGCCATCCCGCTCGGCGACACGTCGGAAAATTTCGCGGCGCGGATCCGCTCCGAGCATGAGAAATGGGGCGGGGTGATCCGCCAGGCCGGCATCCGGCTGCAGTGATCACTCCGCCGCCTGGCGCCGCGCATAGGCGCCGGGCGGCACGCCGACATGGCGGGCGAAGGCGGTGCTGAAGGTGCTGGCCGAGCTGTAGCCGACGCGCCCCGCCACCTCGGCGATGCCGGCGACGCCGCGCCGCAGCAGGTCCTTGGCCAGCGCCATCCGCCAGTGGAGAAGATAATCCATCGGCGTGACGCCGACGACGCGGCGGAAGCGGTCGAAGAAGGCGGAGCGCGACAGCGCCGCGACGCGCGCCAGCTGCGGCACGGTCCAGGGCGCCGTCGGGCTGTCATGCATCCGCCTGAGCGCCACGGCGACGCGGTCGTCGGCCAGGCCGCGCAGCAGGCCGGAGGGCGCGGCGGGCCCGGCGGTCGCCCGCAGCGCCTCGATCAGCAGCACCTCCAGCAGGCGCTGCAGCACCACCTCCCGCCCCGGCCGCGCCTCGCGCGATTCGTCGTCGACCAGATGCACCAGGGTCAGCAGGCGGCCCTCGCCGCGGACATGCACCAGCCGGGGCAGCAGCGACAGCAGCAGCGCCGCATCGGGCGAGGCGAAGCTGCAATAGCCGACCATGCTGCGCAGGCTGGGCGGCCCGGCCGCGTCGCCGACGCGATAGACCCCGGGACGCAGCGCGACCGGCAGGACCTCCGGCGTGCGCGGCCCGGCGGCGAGGCTCGCCATGGAGAAGTCATAAGCGGCGGGGACCAGGACGAAGTCGCCGGCCTCCAGCAGCACCGATGGCTCCTCGGCGAGGGTCAGGCGGGTGCCGCCCTCCAGCACCGCACAATAGAAGGGCTGGCCTTCCTCGGCGCGGCTGACGCGCCAGGCGCCGGCGCCCTCGACCAGCTTGGAGAAGCCGGCGCTGGGCTGCAGCAGCCCGACGATGTCGGTCAGGGGATCGGCCATATCCGGACTCCTGCCAATATTTCCCGGATGATCAAGCGTAGGGAGTCTTTGGCGCACCGCCTATCTGTAGCGTCGCTGACAGAAGGAAAGCTCCATGCCCAGCATCATGATCACCGGCTGCTCCTCCGGCTTCGGCCTGGAGACGGCGCGTCTCTTCCTCGATCGCGGCTGGCAGGTTACCGCGACCATGCGCCGGCCGCGCCAGGATCTTTTCCCCGCCTCCGACCGGCTGCGGGTGGTGGCGCTGGACGTCACCGACGCCGCGAGCATCGCAGCCGCCGTGCAAGCAGCCGGCCCGGTCGACGTGGTGGTGAACAATGCCGGCCTCGGCCAGCTCAACGCGCTGGAGGGCGTCTCCCTCGCCGCCATCCGCGAGATCTTCGAGACCAACACCTTCGGCACCATGGCGGTGACCCAGGCGGTGCTGCCGCAGTTCCGGGCACGCGGGTCGGGGGTGGTGGTCAACGTCACCTCGACCGTGACGCTGCGGCCGCTGCACCTGCTGTCGGTCTACACGGCCAGCAAGGCGGCGGTGAACGCCTTCACCGAATCCCTGGCGCTCGAGCTGGAGCCCTTCGGCATCCGCGCGCGGCTGGTCCTGCCGGGCCGGGCGCCGAGCACCCGCTTCGGCGACAATGCCCGCGCCCGCATGGTGGACGCCATTCCCGAGGCCTATGGCCCGCTGGCGCAGCAGGTCTTCGCCGCGTGGCAGCATGACGACGGGCCGGTGACGACGGCGGAAGACGTGGCCGAGGCGGTGTTCCGCGCGGCGACCGACCCCGGCTGCCCGATGAAGCTGCCGGCCGGCGCCGATGCGGTGATCTGGGCGGCCGAGGCGGCGGCGCGCTGAGCGCCCGCTACCAGCCCTCGCCGCGGGCGATGGCGGCCAGGAAGCCCGCGAAGTTCCTTGCGAGGTCCCGGCTGTCATCGCCGACGAAAGCCAGCGCGAGCCAGGCGCCGTCGCGCCAGCCATAGGCGGTCGGGCCGGCATTGCTGCCCAGCAGGCATTGCGCTGACCCGGGCGGCAGCAGGCCGTCATGGCCCGCCGCCAGGTCTTTCAGCTCGGCCAGGCTCCAGAGCACCAGATAGCCCTGGCTGACCGGGCCGTTATAGCCGTCGGACAGCGCCAGGAAGGCGCGGTAGTCCTCCGGCAGGACGATACCGAGCGCCGCCTCGCAATCGGCGATCGCTTCGGCGGTGGCGGGCGGGGCGGCATCCGCGGAGGCGAGTGGCGGCGGCAGGGCGGCCGCCATCCAGGGCGTCAGCCCTGGCCGTTCAGGAAGGGGTTGGTGCGCCGCTCCTCGCCGAAGGTCGAGCCCGGGCCATGGCCGCAGAGAAAGCGGATCTCATCCCCCAGCGGCAGCAGTTTTTCTTTGATCGAGCTGATCAGGGCATCGTGGTCGCCGTAAGGAAAATCCGTCCGCCCGACCGAGCCACGGAACAGCACGTCGCCGAGGATGGCGAAGTCCAGCGTCGGCGAGACGAAGGCCAGGTGCCCCGGCGTATGGCCCGGGCAGTGGAACGTCAGAAAATCCTGGCCGGCGATGGCGATGGTCTCGCCCTCCTCCAGCCAGCGGTCGGGGGTGACGCTTTCCATGCCCTCGATGCCGAAGCGCTCGCCCTGCTCGGCCAAGCCCTCCAGCAGCGGCGCGTCGCGGCGGTCGGGGCCCTCAACAGGCACTGGCGCGCCCTGGCGGGCCTCCAGCTCCCGCTTCAGGGCGGCAGCGCCGCCGGCATGGTCGAGATGGCCATGCGTCAGCAGGATGCGCTCGACGGTGAAGCCGGCCTTGTCCAGCGCGGCCAGGATGCGCGGCACGTCGCCCCCCGGGTCGATCACCGTGCCGCGGCCGGTTCCCGCATCCCAGATCAGGGCGCAGTTCTGCTGGAAGGGCGTGACGGGGATCTGGGCGACGTGGAGCTGGGGCATGGATGCCTGCGTGCCATGCCAGGGGCCAGCGATCAACCGGGGGCGATCAACCGCCGGCGAGGCCCCTCCCCGCCAGCCGGCCGCGCCCCCATCTGCCCGGCATGGCCCGACGTGGAAAGAAGATGACGCCGCCGGTGTGGCTCGCGGAAGCGGGCTTCGTCTTCCTGGCGCATAGCGTGCAGCTCTGGGCCAATCCGGCCCGGGCGGCGGCGCGGCTGACGCATCTGGCGGCGGAGAAACAAAAGGCCTTTGCCGAGGGCGCGGTGAAGGCCGGGCTGGCGGCGGCCCGCGGCGCCGCGCCCCAGGCGATCGCCGAGGCGGCCGTGGCACCCGCCCGCCGCCGTGTCCGCGCCAATGCGCGGAAGCTGACGAAGGGCTAGCCGGTCGGCTGCTGCTGCCAGGCCGGCAGCGGGAAGGCCCGGTCATAGGCCAGGTTGAACAGGAAGGCATAGGCCAGGTAGAAGCCGGCAATCGCCAGGTCCATGACGAAGGCCTGCATCAGGGTGATGCCCAGATACCAGGCGATCGGCGGCAGCAGCACCAGCAGCAGCCCGGCCTCGAAGAGGAAGGCATGCAGCACGCGCAGCGCCAGCCCCTTGCGCGTATGCCCGGCCCAGCGCTGCATCGCCCGGTCGAAACCCATGTTGTAGAAGAAGTTCCAGACGGTGGCGGCCATGGCGCTGCCGACGCCGATGACGCCCATGTGCTGCGCCGGCAGGCCGAAGGCCAGGCTGCCCAGCGGGATGATCAGGGCGAGGCCGACGGCCTCGAAGAGTATGGCGTGTCGGATACGGTCGCGGGTGGTGCGCATGGCGGCTCAACTCACTGAACACTCGAAGAGCCGCCGTTTCTATCTAGAATGCCGCCGGGACAAAGTTAGAAGCCAACTGGAAATCCGATAGATGACCGTGTCGATGGAGCAGCTGCAGGCCTTCGTCGCCGCCGCCGAGACGGGGTCCTTCTCCGCCGCCGGGCGAAGGCTGAGGAAGGCGCAATCGGCCGTCAGCACCCAGGTCGCCAATCTGGAGACGGATCTCGGGCTGGAACTGTTCAGCCGCGCCGGCCGCAATCCTGCACTGACCGCGGCCGGGCAGCGGCTGCTGGAGGAGGCACGGGTGGTGCTCGACCGGCGCGAGCATCTGATCGGCGTCGCCAGCAGCCTGGAGCGCAAGGTCGAGAACCGGCTGGTGGTCGCCATCGACGAGCTCTATCCGGAGCATGCGCTGGGCGCCCTCTTTGCCGACTTCGCCCGCGAGTTTCCCTATGTGGAGCTCGAGCTGCTCTTCCCGCTGATGGAGGATGTCAGCCGGCTGGTGCTGGGGGGCTCGGCCGATCTCGGCGTGATGTGGCGGCAGGAGGCGCTGCCGGTCGAACTCGGCTTCCAGACCATCGGCTGGGTGCCGCTGAAGCTGGTCTGCGGCCGCGCCCATCCGCTGGCCAAGGCGCGGGTGGAATGGGAGGAGCTGAAGCGGCACCGCCAGATCCTGGTCGCCGCCCGCAGCGACGGCGTCGAGAAGCGGCGCCTGCGCGTCGCTGCCGAGGTCTGGTGGGTGGAAAGCCACTGGGTGATCCTGGAGATGGTCAAGCACGGCATCGGCTGGGCCTTCGTCTCCGACCATGTGATCGCCGCCTCGCCGGCGGCGCCAGACCTGGTCACCCCCGACCTGCAGTTCGATGACGGCGACTGGCCGGTGGCGCTGGAGCTGGTCTGGCACAAGCAGCGCCCGCACGGCCCCGCCGCCGCCTGGCTGCGGGACCGCTTCGCCGCGGCGCGGATCGGCGGCTGAGGCCTATTCCTTGCGGATGTTGTGGAAGATCGGGAAACCTTCGAGCATCCCCGTCACGTTGCTGCGGAAGGCGGTCGGCTGGGTCAGCGCGCCGGTGGGCAGGTAGGGAATATCCTCGAAGGCCTGGCGCTGCATGGCCTCGGCGATGCTCTTCTGCTCGGCGAAATCCTCCGCCTCCATGAAGCGGTCGCGCAGCGCCTCGATCTTCGGCAGGTCGGGCCAGCCGAAGGTGCCGGCCTTGCCCGGGCCGCGCAGATAGGACTGCGTCGCCGGGTTCAGCGCGATGACGCCGGGGATGGTGTTGCACCAGACGCTCCAGCCGCCCTGGTCCAGCCCGCCGCGGTTGCTCAGCCGCGCGGCGACGGTGCCCCAGTCGCTGACCTGGTAGTCCAGGTTCATCCCCACCCGGCGGAACATGTCGCCGGCGATCTCGCTCATGGCGTTCAGCCGGTGGTTGTCGGCGGGGACGACGAAGACCACGCGCTCGCCCTTGTAGCCGGCGGCCTCCAGGTTGCGCTTGACCTTGTCGTAGTCGGGGGCGCCGTTCATCGTCTCCAGCCCGACCTCGCTGGCCAGCGGGCTACCGGGCAGGAAGAAGCCGCAGCGGTCGTTCCACAGGCTGCGGTCATCGCCCAGGATCGCCGTCATATAGTCGGCCTGGCGGATGCCGGGCAGCAGCGCGCGGCGGATCGCCGGATTGTCGAAGGGCGCGACCAGGTGGTTCAGCCGGATCATGCAGAGCGAGCCGGTGCGGTCCTTCACCTCCAGCTTGATCGAGCGGTTGCGGCGCAGCAGCGGCAGCAGATCGGGCGAAGGCTGCTCCCACCAGTCGACCTCGCCCTGCTGCATGGCGGCCGCCGCCGTCGCCGCATCCGGCAGGGTGTGCCATTCGACGCGGTCGACCAGCGCGCGCTTGCCGCCGGCCAGGAAGCTCGGCGCTTCCTGCCGCGGGACGTAGCCGTCGAATTTCTGGTAGACGGCGCGGACGCCTGCGAGACGCTCCGAGGCCACCCAGCGGAAGGGGCCGCTGCCGACGATCTCGGTGATCTGCGTCGACGGCGACTGCTTGGCGAAACGCTCCTGCATCACCGGGCAGAAGGAAGAGGGCTTGGCCAGCGCTTCCGCCAGCAGGGGAAAAGGCTTCTTCAGCCGGATGGTGAAGACGCGGTCGGAGACGGCGACCATCTCCTCGGTCAGCGCGCGGATGTTCTGACCGAGCACGTCGGCCTGGCACCAGCGGGCGATGCTGGCCACGGCGTCGGCCGCGCGGATCGGCGTGCCGTCATGGAAGGTCGGGCCCTGGCGCAGGGTGATGCGCCAGGTCTTGCCGCCATCCTCGATGACATGGCCTTCGACCAGCTGCGGCTGCACCTTGAAGCTGCCGTCCAGCGCATAGAGCTGGTCATAGACCATCATGGCGTGGTTGCGGGTGACCAGCGCCGTGTTGAAGACCGGATCCAGCAGCGCGAGGTCCGACTGCGGCACGAATTTCAGCGTGCTGCGGGCGCCGGGGGTGCCCTGCGCCCGGACCACGGAGGGCGCGGCCAGGGCGGTTGCGGAGAGAGCCAGGAAGCCACGGCGATCCATGCAGAAATCTCCAAGCTGTCCGGGCTTTCCCCGGCATTTTTCTGTCAGTTGTCGAGCCAGGACGGCAGGCGGCCGATCCAGGGGCAGGCCGCCTCGAAGCGGGCGGCCACCTGCAGCACGCGCAGATCGCCGCGCGGCGGGCCGATGATCTGCAGGCCCATCGGCAGCCCGTCCCCGCTGAAGCCGGCGGGCACGCTGATCGAGGGGCAGCCGGCCATGGTGGCGCCGACCACCACCTCCATCCAGCGGTGGTAGCTGTCCATCGTCTTGCCGGCGATCGCCGTCGGCCAATGCGTGCCGCCGTCGAAGGGGAAGACCTGGGCGGCGGGGATCAGCAGCACGTCGAACTGGGCGAAAAGCTTTGTCAGCGCCTTGTACCAGGCGCCGCGGTCGATGCCGGCCTTGTAGGCGTCGAGCGCCGACAGCTTGTGGCTGCCCTCGATCTCCCAGATCGCTTCCGGCTTCAGCAGCGCCCGCTTCGCCGGATCGCGATAGACCTCGTCATGCTTGCCGCCGATGCTCTGCTGGCGCAGCGTGACGAAGGCGCGCCACAGCCGCTCCGGGTCGAAGTCGACGCGCGCCTCGTCGACCGCGCCGCCGGCATCGCGGAAGACGCCCAGCGCCTGGGTGCAGAGCTCCAGCACGCCCGGCTCGAAGGGCAGGTGGCCGCCGAGATCGCCGAGCCAGCCGGCGCGGAAGCCGCCGCTGGCGCCTTCGGCCAGCCGGTCCTCGAAGCGGAAGCCGGGGGCGGCCAGCGACAGCGGCGCGCGCAGGTCGTAACCGGCCTGGACCGAGAGCAGCATGGCGACGTCGGCGATGCTCCGCCCCATCGGCCCGTCGGTCGACATCTGGCCGTAGAAGGGGTCGGGGTTGTCGGCCGGCACGCGGCCCTGCGAGGGGCGGAAGCCGAAGACGTTGTTGAAGGCCGCCGGGTTGCGCAGCGAGCCGCCCATGTCGCTGCCATCGGCCACCGGCAGCATGCGGGTGGCCAGCGCGACGCCGGCGCCGCCGCTGGAGCCGCCGCCGACCCGCGACGGGACATAGGCGTTGCGGGTCAGGCCGAAGACCGGGTTGTAGCTGTTCGAGCCATAGCCGAATTCCGGCACGTTGGTCTTGCCGATGATCAGGGCGCCGGCCGCGCGCATCCGCTCGACGAAGATCGCGTCCTGCGCCGGCACCTGGTCGGCGAAGAGCGGCGAGCCCATGGTGGTGCGCAGCCCCTTGGTCGCCGCCAGGTCCTTGATCGCCTGGGGGATGCCGTGCAGCGGCCCGACCGCCTCGCCGCGGGCGACGGCGGCATCGGCCTGGTCGGCCTCGGCCAGGACCTCCTCGCGCGGGCGGAGCGAGACGATGGCGTTGACCGTCGGATTGGCCGCCTCGATGTGGTCCAGATAGGTCGCCATCACCTCCCGGGCCGAGACCTGGCGGGCACGGATCATGGCGGCCAGCTCCACCGCGCCGGGGCGGCAGAGCTCGGGGATGGCGAGCTGAGGCAGGGTCTTGGTCATCGCGATAGGGTCTCCTGGCCGGGCGGTCCCGGGCGCCGCTCAGGCCGGGACGGCCTCGAGCGCGCGGGGATCATGCACCGGCGTCGGGATTCCCTCCATCCGTGCCTTGATCTGGATCGCCAGCAGGCGCGAGTAGAAACGCGCCTGGGCGAGGTTGCCGCCCTGGATCCACAGGCCTTCCTGCCGCGTCGGCTTCCACATGTTCCTGAGCTCCCCGGCCCAGGGGCCCGGGTCGCGCCGGGTGCCGGAGCCCAGGCCCCAGAGCGGGCCCAGCCGCCGCGCCGCCTCGGGCGAGACCAGCTGCTCGACCCATGTCTCCATGGCCTCGAAGCCGGTGGCATAGACGATGAGGTCGGCGGGCAGGATGGTGCCGTCCTCGAGCTCCACCGCCTCGGGCAGGATGCGGGCGGGCCGGGTGTTGCTGCGCAGCTTCACCGCGCCGTCGATGATCAGCTGCGAGGCGCCGACATCGATGTAGTAGCCGGAGCCGCGGCGGAGATATTTCAGCGAATGGCCGCTCTCATCCTCGCCGAAGTCGAGCATGAAGCCGACCTTCTCCAGCGCGGCGTAGAACGCCGCGTCATGCGCGCGGATCTCGGCATAGATCGCCCGGTGCATCGGCGGCAGCATGGCATAGGGACGCGAGGCCGCAATGAAGTCGGCCTGCTCGGTGCTGATGCCGGCGGCGACCGCCTCCTCCGAATAGAGCTTGCTGGAGAGGAAGCGGTAGGAGGACTCGGCCCGGATCACCAGGGTGGAGGAGCGCTGCACCATGGTGACCTCCGCCCCCTGCTCCCAGAGGTCGGCGCAGATGTCATGGGCGGAGTTGTTCGACCCCACCACCACGCAGCGCTTGCCGCGCCAGGCGGCGCCGCTGCGGTACTGGCTGGAATGCATCTGCGTGCCGCGGAAGCTTTCCGCCCCCGGATAGCGCGGGGTGGCGGGGGCGCCGGACAGGCCGGTGGCGATGACCAGCTGCTTCGGCCGCAGCGTGACCTCGCGGCCTTCCCGCGTCACCTGCACCCGCCATTCGCCGCGCGAAGGGTCGTGCTCGGCGCCCTCGGCCGTGGCGGCGTTCCAGATGTCGAGATCCATGATGCGGGCATAGCTGTCGAGCCAGTCGCCCATCCGGTCCTTCGGGATGAAGGTCGGGAAGCCCGGCGGGAACGGCAGGTAGGGCAGATGGTTGGCCCAGACCGTGTCGTGCAGGTAGAGCGAGTCATAGCGCTGCCGCCAGGCATCGCCGGGCCGCGCATGGCGGTCGACCACCAGCGTCGGCACGTCCAGCATGGCGAGCCGCGCCGCCAGGCTCAGCCCGTTCTGGCCGCCGCCGATGATCAGGCAATAGGGCTGCACGCTGTCGCCGAGCGCCGCATGGCGCTGGCGCCGCTGCAGGGCCCAGCCCGGCCGGCCGGGAAAGGCGCCATGCTCGACGCCGGGCTCGCGCCGGGTGCCGATGCGCTCGGGATACGCCTTCAGCGACAGCGCCGCGGTCATCAGCGTCCAGGCCCGGTTTTCTTTCAGTCGGAACTGGCCACGACATTGCGCCGCCTCGGTCTCGAAGCGGAACCAGGCCTCGGTGATGCCGTCGACGGTCTTCTCGCTGCCCTCCTCCAGCGCGAAGCCGCGCGGCCGGGCGGCGGGCAGGCCGGCCGCCAGCATCGCCGCGATCTCGGCCGGGCCGTCGAAGGTGGCGATCGACCAGGTCAGCGGCAGCAGGTCGCGCCAGTGGCTCTCGTCATGGAACAGGCCGGCGGCAGCCGTGGCGTCGCCCGCCTCCAGATGGCCGGCCAGGCGCGTCAGGAAATCGGCGGCCGAGCTCATCGGCGATCCCCGGCCATGGCAGCGACGGTGGCGGCGATCTGCGGCGGCGGACCCTGCAGCCCGGGCGCGTCGCGGCGCAGATCGGCGAAGGCCAGGTCGGTCTTCTCCAGCGTCTCGCGCACATCCGCCTCGGTCAGCGCGGCGCAGATGAACATGTTGTGGAAGGGATGCAGGTAGATGCCGCGCTTCAGCGCGCCTTCCACCCAGGCATAGCCGAGGCGGAAATCGTCATCCTCCTCGAAGAGGATCTGCGGCATCTGCACCGGCCCGGTCTGGCGGAGCGAGAAGCCGTGGCTGGCCGCCTGCTGCTGCAGCCCGTCGCGCAGCGCGGTGCCGGTGCGGATGGTGCGCTCCAGATAGTCGCTCTCGCGGATTTCCTTCAGCGTCGCGACGGCGGCGGCCATCGGCACGGCGGAGAACCAGAAGGAGCCGGTGAGATACGGCTTCTGCGCCGCCTCCCGCGCCCGCTCGGAACCCAGTAAGGCGGAAAGCGGATGGCCATTGGCGATGGCCTTGCCCCAGCAGCTCAGATCGGGCTCGACGCCGAGGTCGTGCCAGCTGCAGTCGCGGGCCAGGCGGAAGCCGGCGCGCACCTCGTCGAGGATCAGCAACGCGTCGTGGCGGTCGCAAAGCTCGCGCGCCAGCCGGGCGAATTCCAGTTCAGGAAGATGCTGATGGCGGAAGGTCTCGTGGCGGAAGGGGGTGACGCAGATGCCGGCCAGGTCGTCGCCAGCTTCGCGCACCGCATCCTCCAGGCTCTGCGGATCGTTGTAGCGGCAATAGATCAGATGGGCGCGGTCCTCGGGCAGCACGCCGCCGGGGCGCGGCGTGCTCCAGGCGGCGGCGCCGTGATAGGTGTCGCGCGCCAGCACGATCTTGCGGCGGCCGCGATGTGCGCGGGCCACCAGCAGCGCCATCGAGGTGGCATCCGTGCCGTTCTTGCAGAACATCGCCCAGTCGGCATGGGCGACGGTCGCGACCATGGCCTCGGCCAGCTCGACCATCACCGGCCCGGGGCCGGTCATGCTGTCGCCCAGCGCGCGCTGCGCATCGACGGCGGCCTCGACCTTTGCAAATCCATAACCGAAAAGATTCGGCCCGTAGCCGCACATATAGTCGATGAATTCGCGACCGTCGGCGTCCCACATGCGGGCGCCCTCGGCGCGGCTGAAGAATTGCGGAAAGCTCGCCGGCAGGCGGGCGGTCGACTGATGGCCATACATGCCGCCAGGGATCACCCGGCGCGCGCGCTCCATCAGATCGGCATGGCGAGGCATGTCCCCAGGCATCGACGAAACCCCCGTCTAATCGAATTTTATCGATTAGGTGGCAGGGCCCGGCGCTTGTCAAACGGTTTTCCGCGGTCCATCTCCGGTTCGAGCAGCAGGAGCCGCCCATGGCCGGCAAGGACGCCGCCGAGGAGCCGAGGACCGAGACGCCGCGCCAGCCGCAGCGGCCGCGCGGCCATGCCCGCTTCGAGGCGCTGCTGAACGCCGCCGACCAGCTGCTGCGCGAGCAGGAGGCCGCCGCCATCAGCCTGCAGGACGTGGCCCGGCTGGCCGAGGCGCCGCTGGCCTCGGTCTACCACTATTTCCCCAACCCGACGGCGCTGTTCCTCGGCCTGGCGCAGCGCTACGTGCTGACCTTCGACACGCTCTATGCCAGCCCCGTGGAGCATATCCCGGAGACCTGGCCGGCACTCTGCCGCATCCTGTGGAACCGCGCCCGGCGCTTCTACGAGGGCAATCCGGCGGCGATGCGGCTGTTCCTCGGCCCCGCCGTCGGGCTGAAGATCCGCCAGGCCGATCTGGAATCGAACAGCCGCCTGGGACAGCGCCAGCACGACCTGGTGCGGCGGCATTTCCACATCCCCGACGATCCGGAGCTGCTGCGGCGCTTTGCCCTGTCGATCACCATCTCCGACTCGATCTGGTCGCTCTCCTATATCCGGCACGGCAGCATCACCGACGCCATGGCGCGCGAGGCGGCCGATGCGCGGGAGGCCTATCTGGCGCTCTATATCCCGCTGCGCGCCGCGCGCCGGTCCTAGCCCGCCGCCGGGTCGCCGCCTGGCAGCCCTTCCGGCCCCGGCTGGGCGAAGAGGGCCGACATCGTCCGCATCCGCTCCGCCAGGTGGCGGCTGACCAGGCGGATGCGGCGGGTGTCATGCGTGTCGGCATGGGCGACCAGCCAGTAGCTGCGCAGGAAGCGGGTTTCCGGCAGCACCCGGACCAGCTCGGGGAAGCGGCTGGCGGCATAGTCGTGCAGGATGCCGACGCCATGGCCGGCACGCACCGCCTCCATCTGGGCGATGACGCTGCCGCATTCGTAGCGGGCGCCGATGAAGCGCCGCAGCGCTGCCGCATAATCCAGCGCCCGGCTGTAGAGGAAATCCTCGACATGGGTGACGAACAGCCGGTCGGTCAGGTCGCCCGGCCGGAGGATCGGCCCGGTCCGCGCCAGATAGCCGGCGGTGGCATAAAGGCTGAGCGTGTAGTCGGTCAGCTTGCTGACCATCAGCCGCCCCTGCTCCGGCCGCTCCAGGGTGATGGCGATATCGGCCTCGCGCCGCGACAGCGAGAAGGTGCGCGGCAGCGGCACCAGCTGCACCAGCAGGCCGGGATGCCGCCCGGCCAGCCCTGCCAGCTCGGCCGCCAGGACGTAGTTGCCCAGACCGTCCGGCGCGCCGATCCGCACCGTGCCGGTCACCGCCTCGCCGATGGTGGTGAGCTGCGAGGCCACCCGCAGCGCCTCGGATTCCATCCGCTCGGCGGCGGCCAGCAGCGCCTCGCCGGCGCCGGTCAGGCTGCAGCCCTGGCTGCGCCGCTCCAGCAGCCGGACGCCCAGCTCTTCCTCCAGCGCGGTCAGCTGGCGGCCGACCGTGGCATGATTGAGCCGCAGCTCGCCGGCGGCCTTCAGGATCTGGCCGCTGCGGGCCACGGCCAGGAAGATGCGGACGCGGTCCCAGTTCATCGCTCGACTTTAGTTTCTGCACAACGGTGGTGCAAATCCTGGCATTGCTGTGCAGCCATGTCAGGCACACCATCCCCTCGACGGCGCCCGCCCGGCCTGCGGCAGGGAAGCCGCAACCAGGGGAGAGCACCAACCATGGCCAGCTGGATTCCGCATTTCATCGACGGCGCGACTTTTGAAGGCCGCGGCGGCCGCACCGCCCCCGTCTTCAACCCCGCCACCGGCGCGCAGAGCGGCGAGGTGCCGCTGGCCAGCGTGGCCGACGTCGACGCTGGCGTGCAGGCGGCCCTGCGCGCCTTCCCGGCCTGGGCGGCAACCCCGCCGCTGCGCCGCGCCCGCATCCTGAACAAGTTTCTCGCCCTGCTGGAGCGCGATGCCGACCGGATCGCGGCGGCCATCACCGCCGAGCACGGCAAGGTGCTGTCGGATGCCAAGGGCGAGCTGACCCGCGGCATGGAGGTGGTCGAGTTCGCCACCGCCGCGCCGCAGCTGCTGAAGGGCGAGATCACCGAGAATGTCGGCAGCCGGATCGACAGCCACGCGCTGCGCCAGCCGCTGGGCGTGGTCGCCGGCATCACGCCCTTCAACTTCCCGGCCATGGTGCCGATGTGGATGTTCCCGGTGGCGCTGGCCTGCGGCAACTGCTTCATCCTGAAGCCGTCGGAGCGCGACCCTTCGGCCAGCCTGATCATCGCCGAGCTTCTGGCCGAGGCCGGCCTGCCCAAGGGCGTGTTCAGCGTCGTCCATGGCGACAAGGTCGCGGTCGACGCGCTGCTCGAGCATCCCGGCATCAGCGGCATCAGCTTCGTCGGCTCGACGCCGATCGCCCGCTACATCTACGAGACCGCCGCTCGGACCGGAAAGCGCTGCCAGGCGCTGGGCGGGGCGAAGAACCACATGGTCATCCTGCCGGATGCCGACATGGACCTGGCGGTCGATGCGCTGATGGGCGCCGCCTATGGCTCGGCCGGCGAGCGCTGCATGGCGATCTCGGTGGCCGTCCCGGTGGGCGAGCGCACCGCCGAGGCGCTGATGGCGAAGCTGGAGCCCAAGGTGCGCGCGCTGAAGATCGGCCCGGGCACCGAGGCCGATGCCGAGATGGGCCCGCTGGTCACCCGCCAGCACCGCGACAAGGTGCTGGGCTACATCGATGCCGGCCTGGCCGAAGGCGCCAGGCTGGTGGTCGATGGCCGCGACTTCCGCATGCAGGGCTACGAGGACGGCTATTTCGTCGGCGGCACGCTGTTCGACCATGTGACGCCGGCCATGTCGATCTATCGCGAGGAGATCTTCGGCCCGGTGCTGTCGGTGGTCCGCGCCGACGACTACGCCACCGCCGCGCGCCTGATCAACGAGCATGAATTCGGCAACGGCACCTCGATCTTCACCCGCGACGGCGAGGCGGCGCGCGAATTCGCCCATGGCATCCAGGTCGGCATGGTCGGCATCAACGTGCCGATCCCGGTGCCGATGGCCTTCCATTCCTTCGGCGGCTGGAAGGCCTCGCTGTTCGGTGACCACCACATGCACGGGCCGGAGGGCGTGCGCTTCTACACCCGGCTGAAGACCATCACGACCCGCTGGCCGACGGGCGGGGTGCGCTCGGCCGGCGCCGACTTCGTCATGCCGACGATGCGCTGACGGCGCGAGGGGTCAGGATGGGGGTCTTGCCGCGGCGAGCCCCCTGCCCCCACCCTGGCGGCCAGATCCAGGGAGGACCAACCATGCAGATCCGCGCCATTGCCGCCGCCGACGCGCCGAAAGCCCTCGGCGGCTATGCCCAGGCGATCGAGGCCAGCGGCGCCCAGCGCCTGCTCTTCATCAGCGGCCAGGTGCCGGCCGAGCCCGACGGCGCCGTCCCCCCAGGATTCGAGGCGCAGGCGCGGCTGGCCTGGCGCAATGTCGAGCGGCAACTGGCCGCCGCCGGCATGGGCCTCGACAACCTGCTGAAATGCACGACCTACCTCGCCCGGCGCGAGGACGGGCTGGCCGCCCGCAAGGTCCGGCTGGAGGTGCTGGGCGACCGCCAGCTGGCGCTGACCACCATCGTCGCCGGCATTTTCGACGAGGCCTGGCTGCTGGAGATCGAGGCCATCGCCGCGGCCTGACGGCGAAGCCGGCGCCGCCGTGACATTTCGGAAACTGACGAAACCGGGCGAGCCGCGTTAAGAGGGCTCTGACCCCTCTCGCCTCCGCGAAGCGCCATGGCCTGCCCTGATCCGATGACCGCTGCGACGATCCTCTCCCGCTCCTTCCCGCCGCCGGCCCCGCGCCGGCGCCCGGGCTGACCGCCATGTCCGCGCCCGAGCTGACCCTCGCCTGGAACGAGGCCGAGCGGCTGGCCGCCCTCGACCGCTACGCCATCCTCGGCACCGCGCCCGAGCAGGCGTTCGACGACCTGGTGCGGATGACGGCCGACCTGCTGCAGGCGCCGATCGCAGCCGTCAACCTGATCGCCGCCGACCGGCAATGGTTCAAGGCGGAGCTGGGCCTCGGCCAGCGCGAGATGCCGCTGGACAATGCCATCTGCGCCCGGCTGCTGCTCAGCGAGGACGCGCTCGTCATCCCCGACCTGCGCGACGACCCCCGCTTCGCCGGCAACCCGCTGGTCACCGGCGGGCCGCTCTTGCGCTTCTATGCCGGCGAGCTGCTGCGCACGCCGGAGGGGCTGCCGCTCGGCACCCTCTGCGTGCTGGACACCGCGCCCCGGCCGCAGGGGCTGGATCCGCGGCAGCGCTTCGGCCTGCAGACCCTGGCGCGGCAGGTGATGACGCTGATGGAGCTGCGCCGGGCCCTGGCCGAACGCGACCAGGCGCTGGCGGCGCAGCGCAACGACGCGGCCCTGAACCGGCAGATCGTCGACAGCGCCGGCGACTTCGCCATCATCGCCACCGATCTCCAAGGCCGCGTCACCCGCTGGAGCCGCGGCGCCGAGCAGATGCTGGGCTGGAGCGAGGCGGAGATGCTCGGTCAGCCCGCCGCCTGCATCTTCACGCCGGAGGACCAGGCCGCCGGCCAGCTCGAGGCCGAGATGCGGGACGCGCTGGCCACCGGCCGCGGCGAGGATGAGCGCTGGCATCAGCGCCGCGGAGGCGGGCGCTTCTGGGCCAGCGGCAGCGTGACGCCGCTGCGCGACGAGCGGCGCGCGGCGCTGGGCTTCGTCAAGCTGCTGCGCGACCGCACCGAGCAGCACGAGGCAGCGGCCTCGCTGGAGGCGGTCAGCGAGCGCTACCGTCTCGCGTCGCGCGCCACCAACGACGCGATCTGGGACTGGGACCTGCGGCGCAACACGGTGCTGTGGAACGAGGCGCTGGAGACCGCCTATGGCCATGCACCGGACCGGGTGCAGCCCACCGGCGACTGGTGGATCGCGCAGATCCATCCCGAGGACCGCGCCCGCATCGACCGCAGCATCCATGCGGTGATCGAGGCCGGCGGCACCGCCTGGGCCGAGGAATACCGCTTCCGCCGCGCCGATGGCAGCCATGCCGAGGTGCTGGACCGCGGCTATGTCATCCGCGACGCCGACGGCCAGCCGCTGCGCATGATCGGCGCCATGCTGGACCAGAGCGCCCGGCGCCAGGCCGATGCCGCGCTGCGCGAGCAGGCCGACCGGCTGCGGCTGGCGACGACGGCGGCCCGCATCGGCACCTTCGACTACGACGCCGCGGCCGACACCCTGACCTGGGACGACCGCTGCCGCGCCCTCTTCGGCCTGCCGCCGGGGGTGGCCGTGTCCTATGCGGGCAGCTTCCTGGCCGGGCTGCACCCCGAGGACCGGGCCCGGGCCGATGCCGCCGTGCAGCGCTCGATGGACCCCGCCGGCTCCGGCAGCTTCGCCGCCGAATACCGCACCATCGGGCTGGAGGACGGCATCGAGCGCTGGGTCGCCGCCCAGGGCGAGACGCATTTCGAGGAAGGCCGGCCGCGACGGCTGGTCGGCACCGTGCTCGACATCACCGACCGCAAACAGGCCGAGCGGGCGCTGCGCGAGAGCGAGGCCCGCTACCGCGCGCTGTTCGACACGATGGACGAGGGCTTCTGCGTCATCGAGTTCTTCGACGGCCCGCACGGCCCGCTCAGCGACTATGTCCATGTCGAGGCCAATGCCGGCTATGAGCGCCACACCGGCATCCCCGACATCATCGGCCGCACCCTGCGCGACCTGGCACCCGACGAGGCCGAGGGCTGGCTCGAGCTCTATGGCGGCGTGCTGCGCACCGGCGTGCCGATCCGCTTGGAGCGCTACTTCGCCAAGGCCAGCCGCTTCATCGAGGTCTCCTCGGCGCGGCTCGAGCATGCCGAGCGCCAGGTCTCGGTGCTGTTCCGCGACGTCACAGCGCGCAAGCAGGCGGAGGCCGCGCTGCGGGCCAGCGAGGCGCTGGCGCGGCAGAACATCCAGCGCGTGCAGCTGGCGCTGGCCGCCGGCGCCATCATCGGCACCTGGTTCTGGGACCTGCCGACCGACCGCTTCACCGTGGATGCCGCCTTCGCCGAGACCTTCGGCCTGGACCCTGCCTTGGGCCGCACAGGGCTCAGCCTGGCCCAGGTGGTCGCAACCGTGCATCCGGAGGACAAGGCGGCGCTGTCGGCCGCGATCGAGGCGGCGATCGCCCGCGGCGGCGCCTTCGCCCACCAGTACCGCGTGCAGCGCGCCGATGGCCGCTACTACTGGATCGAGGCCAATGGCCGGGTCGACCACGCCCCCGACGGCGCGCCGCTGAGCTTTCCCGGCGTGCTGATCGATGTCGAGGAGCGCCGCGCCGTCGAGGCCGAGCGCGACCGCGCCGCCGCCGCGCTGCGCGCGCTGAACGAGACGCTGGAGCAGCGCGTCGCCGAGCGCACCGCCGAGCTGCTGCGCGCCGAGGAGCAGCTGCGGCAGAGCCAGAAGATGGAGGCGGTAGGCCAGCTGACCGGCGGTCTGGCGCATGACTTCAACAACCTGCTGGCCGGCATCAGCGGCGCGCTGGAGCTGATGGCCGCGCGCATCGCCCAGGGGCGCACCCGCGACCTCGAGCGCTATGTCGCCGTGGCCGAGGGCGCGGCGAAGCGGGCGGCGGCGCTGACCCACCGGCTGCTGGCCTTCTCCCGCCGGCAGACGCTGGATCCGCGGCCGACCGACGTGAACCGGCTGATGACCGGCATGGAGGAGCTGATCCGCCGCACCACCGGCCCGGCCATCGAGCTGGAGGTGGTCGCGGCCGGCGGGCTGTGGCCGACCCTGGTCGATCCCAACCAGCTGGAGAACGTGCTGCTCAACCTCTGCATCAACGCGCGCGACGCCATGCCGCGCGGCGGCCGGCTGACCATCGAGACCGCCAATGCCTGGCTCGACGACCGCGCGGCGCGTGAGCGCGACACACAGCCCGGGCAGTATGTCACCATCAGCGTCACCGACACCGGCACCGGCATGGCGCCGGAGGTGGTGGCCCGCGCCTTCGACCCCTTCTTCACCACCAAGCCGCTGGGCCAGGGCACCGGGCTCGGCCTGTCGATGACCTATGGCTTCGCCAAGCAGTCGGGCGGCCAGGTGCAGATCTATTCCGAGCCCGGCCAGGGCACCACCATGCGGGTCTACCTGCCGCGCCACCTGGGCGATGCCGAGGCGGCGGAGGCGGCGCCGCCCGCCATCGCGCCGCCGCGGGCGGATGCCGGGCAGACCGTGCTGGTGGTCGACGACGAGCCCACCGTGCGGATGCTGGTGCTCGAGGTGCTGGAGGAGCTCGGCTATGCCGCGCTGGAGGCCGCCGACAGCGCCGCGGGCCTGGCCATCCTGCGCGGCCCCGCGCGGATCGACCTGCTGGTCACCGATGTCGGCCTGCCGGGCGGCATGAACGGCCGGCAGATGGCCGATGCCGCCCGCCTCGCCCGGCCGGCGCTGAAGGTGCTGTTCATCACCGGCTATGCCGAGAATGCGGTGCTCGGCAATGGCCAGCTCGGGCCGGGGATGCATGTCATGACCAAGCCCTTCGCCATGGAGACCCTGGCCGGCCGCATCAAGGCGCTGATCAGCGACTGACCGGCGTCACGCGGGCGTCCCGTGGGCGTCCCGTGGGCGTCACGCGGCGGGCGCCGGCCGTCCAGCGACGACGATGGCGCCCGCCAGCGCCGGTGCGCGGCCGGCGAGCACCGCCACGATGCTCTCGGCCGCGCCGCAGGCCATGCCGCTGGCGCCGCGCGGCGTGTTGGCTGCCAGATGCGGCGTGGCGACGATCCGCGGATGGGTGCGGAAGCGGCTGTCCTCGGCCAGCGGCTCCTGGGCGAAGACGTCGATGCCGGCCCAGGCGAGCTGTCCGCTGTCCAGCGCCGCCAGCAGCGCCTCCTGGTCGACGATGCCGCCACGGGCGGTGTGGACCAGGATGGCACCCTGCGGCAGCAGAGCGAGCTCGGCCGCGCCGATCAGCCCGCGCGTCGCCGGCTCCAGCGGGCAGTGCAGCGACAGGATGTCGGACTGGCGCAGCAGGTCAGGCAGCGTCGTGACCCGCTCGCCGGGGCCGGGCAGGCCCTCCCCCGGCAGCAGCGGATCATAGGCCAGGACGCGCAGGCCGAAGGCCCCGGCATAGCGCGCGACGCGGGCGCCGATCGCGCCATAGCCGATGATGCCCAGCGTCATCCCCTCGATGTCGCGGGTCATGCGCGAGGTCTTTTCCCACAGCCCACCGCGCATCCCGGCCGCGACATCCGGCAGGTCCTTCAGCAGGGCCAGCATCAGCGCCATGGCATGCTCGGCGACCGAGCGGGCATTGGCGCCGGCCGCCCGCGTCACCGTCAGCCCGCGCGCCGCAGCGGCGGCGATGTCGATGCCGTCGATCCCCGCCCCATGCCGCGCCACCACCCGCAGCGCCGGCGCCGCCGCATCCATCACCGCGCCGTTGATCAGCCCCTGGCGGTGCAGGATCGCCACCGGCCGCAGCCGCGCCACCGCCTCCAGCAGCTCCGCCTCGCCGGGATAGGCGCTGGTGCAATGCACCGCGAAGCCGGCGGCCTCCAGCGCGGCGACCGCCTCGGCGGCCAGCCAGGCGGCGGAGACCAGGACGGCAGGGCGATCGATGACGGCGGACATGGCGGGGCCTCCCTTTTGTTGACAGGGCCGCGGCGCCGGTGCCAGAACGACACCAGAAAACGCAACGCCGTTTCGAAATACTGGCCCCCGGGAAGGAAAAGCAAGTGTCGTCCACCCGCACCCCCTCGCTCTCCCGCCGCGCCCTGCTCGGCGCCACGCTGGCCGCCCCGGTCCTGGCGCGCCCTGCAACCGCCCAGGCCTGGCCGGCCCGCACGGTGCGGGTGATCGTCCCCTGGGCGCCCGGCGGCGCGGTGGACACGCTGGCCCGCCGCCTGTCGCAGAAGCTGACCGAGCAGCTGGGACAGAGCTTCGTCGTCGAGAACAAGTCGGGGGCCACCGGCACCATCGGCGCGGCCGAGGCGGCCCGCGCGGCGCCGGATGGCTACACGCTGCTGGCGATGGACAACACCTATGCCACCCTGCCCTACCTGTTCAGCCGCCTGCCCTTCGACCAGGCGACCGCTTTCCGCCCGGTGACCGTCACCGCCTTCTCGCCCGTGCTGCTGGCGGTGGGCGAGAAGTCGCCCTATCGCGACCTGGCCTCGCTCATCGCCGCGGCGAAGCAGAATCCGGAGAAGCTGACCTACGGCACCGGCGGCGCCGGCAGCGCCCCACACTTTTCCACTCTCGCCTTCCAGCAGGCGGCGGGGGTCAAGCTCTACCACGTGCCCTATCGCGGCGCGGGCGAGGCGGTGATCGGCGTGCTCTCCGGCAATGTCGACCTGGTGATGCTCTCGCCCGGCTCGGCGCTGGGCAATATCCGCGGCGGCCAGCTGCGGCCGCTGGCGATCAGCGGCACGACGCGCGTCGCCGCCCTGCCCGAGCTGCCGACCTTCGCCGAGGCCGGGCTGCCCGGCTTCAGCGTGATCAACTGGTCCGGCCTGGCGGCGCCCAAGGGCACGCCGGAGCCGATCATCGAGCGGCTGCACCAGGAGATTCAACGGGCGCTGGCCGCCCCCGACATGGCGGGCTTCATCGGCGAGCTCGCCTCCGCCCCCGGCGGCATCTCGCCCGACGCCTTCGGCAGGCTGCTGGCCGAGGAGGCCGCGCGCTGGCACGACGTCGCCGCCGCCGGCAATATCGAGCGCCAGTAAGGCAAGCCGGTCGGAGCCCGCGCCATGAGCTTCTTCGCCCCCCCGCCGCAGATCGAGACCTCTGTCTTCAGCCGCCTGCCCAACCGCTTCCGCCAGGCGCGGCGCACGTCCTGGAGCGACGCCAACCGCGCCGGCCGCCCGGTCGACAGCTTCCTGGAAGGACCGTCCTTCGACTGCGAGGGCCGGCTCTATGTCACCGACATCCCTTTCGGCCGCATCTTCCGCATCTCGACCGCCGGCGAATGGGAGCAGGTGGCCGAATATGACGGCTGGCCCAACGGGCTGAAGATCCATCGCGACGGCCGCATCTTCATCACCGACTACAAGCGCGGCATCATGCTGCTGGACCCCGGCAGCGGCCGCGTCATCCCCTTCCTGGAGACCGCGCGGTCAGAAAGCTTCAAGGGCGTCAACGACCTGGTCTTCGGTCCGCAGGGCGAGATGTATTTCACCGACCAGGGCCAGACCGGCCTGCAGGACCCGTCGGGACGCGTCTACCGCCTGGATGCGGCCGGCCGGCTGGACTGCCTGATCGACACGGTGCCCAGCCCCAACGGCATCGTCGTGGCGCCGGATGCCAGCTTCCTGCTGGTCGCGGTGACGCGGGCCAACCAGATCTGGCGCCTGCCGCTGCATGCCGATGGCAGCGTCACCAAGGCCAGCATCTTCGCCCATCTGCATGGCGGGCCGAGCGGCCCCGACGGGCTGGCGCTGGATGCCGAGGGCGGGCTGCTGGTCGCTCATGCCGGCTTCGGCACCGTCTGGCGTCTCTCCGCCCGCGCCGAGCCGCTGCTGCGCATCGCGTCCTGCGCCGGCTGGTCGACCACCAACCTGGCCTTCGGCGGCGCCGATGGCCGGCAGCTCTTCGTCACGGAGTCAGAGACCGGTTCGATCCTGACCGCGACGCTGGAGGTGCCCGGCCTGCCGATGTTCTCCCATGCGGAGCTGACCTAGGCGCGTTCATAGACCAGGTGCAGCGCCCCCTTGGCACGGGGCGCGCAGCTGACCAGGCGCAGCTTCGTCTCGGCCGTCCCCGGTGGGAAGAGCGGGAAACCCTCGCCGAGGATGACCGGGATCAGCGCCATCTCCAGCGCGTCGAGCTTGCCCAGCGCCAGCATGGCGGCGTGGTGGTCGCCGCCATGCTGGCGCTGGGCAAGCTCGACGCGCTGGAGATGG
>NZ_MLCO01000230.1 GCF_001982615.1 Teichococcus deserti
CGACTGGGTGGCCGGCACGCTGCTGCCGCCCCAGGGGGAGGCGGCCGGCTGCGGGGCCTGAACCCCGGCCATGCGCTCCACGAAGGCGGAAATGATGCGGCGTTCTTCTTCGGTCATCTCGTTCCCCCCAGGGGGGTCCTTCCCAGACTGGTTGTCGGCACGGGTGGCACCGCCGGTCGCCGGGCAAGGGGCCAGGCGCGGGCAGCGAGATTGGCATCTGGCTCAGCCGTGGCCGGCTTTCAAGCGCTGGATTACAAAACGGCCATGAAATTCACGGAGGCCGGCCGGCCTCCCCGATTCAGGCGCCCCGCGCCAGGCCCAGGCGGCCCCATTCGATGACCGGGCAGCGGTCCATCACCGCGGTGACGCCGGCGGCGCGGGCGCGCGCGGCGGCCTCCTGGTCGATCACGCCGAGCTGCATCCAGACCACGCGGGCGCCCAGCCGGATGGCCTCGTCGACCACGGCGCCGGCCTCCTCGCTGCGGCGGAAGATGTCGACCATCTCCAGCGTCCCCGCCTCGGCCAGCGAGGCCACCACCGTCGCGCCATGGATCTGCTGCCCGGCCAGGCCCGGATTGACCGGGGTCACCGCGAAGCCGCGGCCGACCAGGAAGCCGGTCACCTCATGCGAGGCGCGGGCCGGATTGGCCGAGGCGCCGACCACGGCGATGCGGCTGGTGTTCAGCAGGATGGCGCGGATCTCGTCGTCGCCCAGCCCGTCGATGCTCATGGCGGTCAGCCTTCCTGCTCGCGGTAGAGGACGCGCAGCGTCTCACGCTCCAGCGTCAGCTCATAGCGCTGTCCGTCGGCGGCGACCGCGCCGTCGACATTCCACAGCCCGTCATCGAGCCTGATGCGGCCGAATTCGCGATAGCCCAGCCGGCGCAGCGAGGCCTCGATGCGCGCGGTCTCCTCGGTGTTGGCCAGACGGTCGTCGAGGTCGGTGGCGACGATGCGCAGCTCGTCCGGGGTGATGCGCAGGTCGCGCCGGGCGCCCTGGCGGTCCATGGCGTCGTCGACCTCCCAGATCCCGCGATCGAGCGCGATCCTGCCCCAGTCGCGGTAGCCCTGGTCGCGCAGCGCCTGCTCGAGACGCGTGCGCTCCGCCTCGGTCGGCGGGCGGTCGGCGCTGTGCGGGGCGGCCGGCTGGGCGAAGGCCAGGCCCGGCAGCAGCAGGGCTGCGGCGAGAAGGGAGCGGTGAAAGGACATCGGGCTGCTCCTCAGCTGCATGCGATGCAAACGCCGCAACCCGGGATGGGGTTCCGGCGGTGGCCGCCGGCACATCCGTCGCCCGGCACATGGCAGGGCAGCGACGGCGGCAGGGCGCGCAGCCCCGCCGCCGCGCAGCTCAGTAGACGACCACGCCGCGGATCGATTCGCCGCGGGTCATCAGGTCGAAGCCTTCGTTGATCTTCTCGAGCGGCATGGTGTGGGTGATCAGCTCGTCGATGTTGATCTTCTTGTCCATGTACCAGTCGACGATGCGCGGCACGTCGCTGCGGCCGCGGGCGCCGCCGAAGGCCGAGCCGATCCAGCGCCGGCCGGTGACCAGCTGGAAGGGACGGGTGGAAATCTCCTGCCCGGCCGCCGCGACGCCGATGATGGTCGAGACGCCCCAGCCCTTGTGGCAGCATTCCAGCGCCTGGCGCATCAGCGTGGTGTTGCCGACGCATTCGAAGGAATAGTCGGCGCCGCCGCGGGTCAGCTCGACCAGGTGGCCGACCAGGTCGCCCTGGATCTCCTTCGGATTGACGAAATGCGTCATGCCGAAGCGGCGGGCCATCGCCTCGCGCTCGGGGTTGATGTCGACGCCGACGATCATGTCGGCGCCCACCATCCTGGCGCCCTGGATGACGTTCAGCCCGATGCCGCCCAGGCCGAAGACCACGACATTGGCGCCGGCCTCGACCTTGGCGGTGAACAGCACGGCGCCGAGGCCCGTGGTCACGCCGCAGCCGATGTAGCAGACCTTCTCGAAGGGCGCGTCGGAGCGGATTTTGGCCAGCGCGATCTCAGGGACGACCGTGTGGTTCGCGAAGGTGCTGGTGCCCATGTAGTGGTGGATGGGCTTGCCGCGGCAGGAGAAGCGGCTGGTGCCGTCCGGCATCTGGCCGCGGCCTTGCGTCACGCGGATCTTCTGGCACAGGTTGGTCTTGCGGCTGAGGCAGTAGTCGCATTCGCGGCATTCCGGCGTGTAGAGCGGAATGACATGGTCGCCGGGCTTCAGCGAGGTCACGCCGCGGCCGACCTCCAGCACCACGCCGGCGCCCTCATGGCCGAGGATGGCCGGGAAGATGCCCTCCGGATCGGCCCCCGACAGGGTGTACTTGTCGGTGTGGCACAGGCCGGTGGCCTTGATCTCCACCAGGACCTCGCCGTCGCGCGGACCCTCGAGATCGACCTCCTCGATCGACAGCGGCTTGCCGGCTTCCCAGGCGACGGCGGCGCGGGTCTTCATCGGGCTCTCTCCTAGGGCCGTGGTCAGGTCGCGGCTTCGTCGCACTTCTTGTGGCGAGGGGGAAGGGTGGTCATCTGTGCCTGCATGCGAATCCCCTTCCTGAAGCGCCGGCCCCAGGTCGCGCTGCTCCGCCTCTCCGGCGTCATCGCGGCCCGCGGCGGCATCGGCCCCGGCGGCAGCCTCAGCCTGGAAAGCACCGCCCCCCTGCTGGAGCGCGCCTTCGCCCTGAAGCGGCTGCAGGCGGTGGTGCTGGTGCTGAACTCGCCGGGCGGGTCGCCGGTGCAGTCCAGCCTGATCGCCGCCCGCATCCGCCAGCTGGCCGAGGAGAAGAAGGTGCCGGTGATCGCCTGCTGCGAGGATGCGGCGGCCTCGGGCGGCTATTGGCTGGCCTGCGCGGCCGACGAGATCATCGCCGATCCCTCCAGCATCGTCGGCTCCATCGGTGTGATTTCCGCCAGCTTCGGCCTGGAGGAGCTGGCCGCGAAGCTGGGCGTCGAGCGCCGCCTGGCCACCGCCGGCGACCAGAAATCCTTCCTCGACCCCTTCCGGCCGGTGGAGCCCTGGCAGCAGGCGCGGCTGGAAGAGCTGCTGACCGCGCTGCATGGCGAGTTCAAGTCCTGGGTGCGCAGCCGCCGCGGCCGCCACTTCAAGGTGGACGAGGGAGAAGTCTTCAACGGCCGCTTCTGGACCGGACGGGAGGCGCTGGCGCTCGGCCTGGTCGACGGGCTGGGCGACGCCGACGGTGAAATCCGCCGCCGCTTCGGCGAGAAGGCGCAGGTCGTCCGCCTGGGCCCGAAGCGCCCGCCGCTGCCGATCCGCCTGCTGCGTGGCGCCATGGCGGTGGTGGAGGAGCGGCTGGCCTGGGGGCGGATCGGGCTGTGAGGGCGACGGCGCGGGGAGAACGTTAACCATTCAGAAGTGAGTCACGGATGGCTGCGACAAGGCGGTGATCAAGCCGCTCCCGAATCGAGGCGGCACCTGACGGAAACGGAACCGATGCGCCGCCAGATCTCCATCTCGACCCAGGTCACCGCCCTGGTGTGCCTGCTCTGCACCCCGCTGGCCGGCGGCGCCGGCTATTTCATCTATAGCGCCTGGGGCGGGCTGCAGCGGGCCGAACAGGCCATCGAGCTGGCCGACACCACCCGCGCCGCCTTCATCGCCCTGCAGAACACCCGGGTCGAGCGCGGCCCGCTGCGCCTGGCGCTGCGCGGCGCCGCCCCGGCCGATGCCGCCCTGCGCGGCACGGTGGAGCCGGCCCGCGCCCTGGCCGGGCCGGCGCTGGACAGCCTGGCCGAGGCCTGCGCCCGGCTGCGCTGCGCCGCGCAGGACGGTGCCGGCCGGCTGCGCCAGGCCCGCCGCGCGCTGGATGCGCTGCGCCCCGAGGCCGACCGCGCCGCGCAGCTGCCGATGGCGCAGCGCCCGGCCGGCATGGCCGACCGCTACAACACCACCATCACCACCCTGGTCGACCTGCTGGAGGAGTTCAGCGCCACCCTGACCGCCCAGGTCCGCGCCCGCGATGGCCAGAGCGCGACGCTCGCCCAGATCAAGGACGCGGCCTATGCCACCCGCGACGCCGCCGGGCTGGAGCGCGACTACCTGGTCAATGCGCTGCGCGACGGCGGCTTCTCGGCCGAGGACCGGCTGGCGGTGATGGCGCTGCGGGCGCGGGCCGGCGCCACCTGGGTGCTGGTGACCGGCGTCGCGCGCGAGGCGCCGCCCGCCACCCAGGCCGCCATCGCCGCCGCCCAGGCCAGCTATTTCGGCCAGTTCGTCGCGCTGCGCAGCGGGCTGGAGCAGGCCTTCGCCGCCAAGCGCCCGGCCGCCACCGATGCCGCCGGCATCAACCGCGGCATCGACGAGGCCACCGGCGCGCTGGTCGCCGTGGCCGACACCGCCCTGGCCGATATCGGCGCCAGCGCCCGGGCCGAGGCCGCCGCCGCCGAACGGACGCTATGGATGCTGGTGGGCGGCGCGCTGGCCATCGCCGCGCTGGGCCTGGCCGCCGTGCTGCTGGTCCGCCGCCGCGTGCTGCTGCCGCTGGGGCGGCTGTCCGATTCGCTGCGCCGGCTGGCGCGGCTCGACTACGGCTTCGCGCTGCCGGACGCGGCGCGGGCCGACGAGATCGGCGACATGTCGCGCGCCGTCGACGAATGCCGCGTGGGCCTGCGCCGCGCCGACGACCTGGCGGAGCAGCAGCGCACCGCGCAATCCGCCAAGGATGCCGAGACCGCCCGCGTCGCCGGGCTGATCCGCGGCTTCGAGACGGAATCGGCGACCCTGCTGCAGGCCGTCTCCGGCGCCGCCGCCGAACTGAACGCGACCGCCGGCGAGCTCAGCGACACCGCCCGCCAGGGCAGCGAGGATGCGGCCTCCGTCGCCGCCGCCGCGCAGCAGGCCAGCAGCAACGTGCAGACCGTCGCCGCCTCGGCCGAGGAGCTCGCCGCCAGCATCGCCGAGGTCGCCCGCCAGGTCAGCGGCGGCGCCGACGTCGCCCGCCGCGCCGCCGAGGAGGCCCGCGGCACCGACGCCACCGTCCAGGGCCTGGCGGCGGCGGCCAACCGCATCGGCGACGTGGTCCGGCTGATCAGCGACATCGCCGGCCAGACCAACCTGCTCGCCCTCAATGCCACCATCGAGGCTGCGCGCGCCGGCGAGGCCGGCAAGGGTTTTGCCGTCGTCGCCTCCGAGGTGAAGAACCTGGCCAGCCAGACCGCCCGCGCCACGGAGGAGATCAGCGCGCAGATCGCCGCCATGCAGGGCGAGACGCAGCGCACGGTGGAGGCCATCGCCGGCATCGCCCGCACCATCGAGACCATCGATGCCAGCACCGCCGCCGTCGCCGCCGCCACCGAGGAGCAGGCCAGCGCCACCCGCGAGATCGGCCGCGCGGTCGCCGAGGCGGCGCTCGGCACCGACGAGGCCTCCCGCCATGCCGGCGGCGTGCGCGAGGGCTCGGCCCGCACCGGCGAGGCCGCCGGCCGCGTCCATGCGGCCTCCGAGGCGCTGAACCACCGTGCCGAGGCGCTGCGCGGCCAGGTCAGCGACTTCCTCAAGGGGATCCGGGCGGCTTGAGCCTGACCGCTTGAGGCGGCGTCGCCGAAAGGCGCGGATCAGGCGATCAAACCAATGGCTTAAGCCGCCAGCCTGCCCAGCTCCAGGAAGCCGATGGCGGCGCGGATGGCGCCGTCGCTGGCGGCCAGCGGCGTGTGCCGGGCGCGCACCAGCGCGAAGCCGTCCTCGCATTCGGGCAGCCGCGTCTCGGCGACGGTGACAATGCCGTCGTTGTCGCCAGGCAGCAGCGGGTTGTAGCCGCGGCCGCCGGTGCCGCCCGCCACCACGCCGATGCCGCGGCAATCGGGCACCGGCACCAGCGCGGCGCCGGCCGGCGTCACCGCCTGGCCGCAGGCGCCGGTCAGCGCGCGATAGGGCGGCAGCGCCGCCACCGCCCGGGCGATTCCTGCGCCGCGTGCCGGCGAGCCCAGCAGCAGCAGCCGCCCGGCGCGCCAGCCGTCCTCCCCGGCCCGCGCCATGGCGGCGCGCGCCACCAGCCCGCCCAGGCTGTGGCCGACGAAGGCGACCTCGGCCGCGCCATCCTCGAACAGGGCGCGGGCGGCGCTGCTGGCGGCGCGGGCATGCGCCTCCAGCGGCTGGCGCAGGCTGGCATAGCCAAGATTGGCGACCGCGAAGCCATGATCGGCCAGGGCCGCTGCGACCCGCGCCAGCCCGCCGGTATGGTGGCCGAGCCCGTGCAGCAGCACCACGGCGCGGCGGCAGCCGGCCGGCCGCGCGACCCGGGCGGCCAGCGCGATGCAATCCCCGGCCAGGCCGCTGGCCAGCACCGCGCCGAAGGGGTCGAGCAGCCGCGCCTGCCCGGTCGAGCAATGCGCCTGCACCAGCCAGCCCGAGCGCGACCACAGGTCGGTCCAGGGCGTGAAGGCGCGCATCGACCGCCGGACCCGCCGCAGGCTGCCCGCCTGCCAGATGGTCGCAGTGGTCTCCGTCACCTTGTCCGCCGCCAGGCCATCCACCGCCAGGCTGTCCAGGGCCGCCCCGTCCATCATGTCCTTCCGCGCATCGAGCACTGTCCAGCCCGAGGATATGGGCGACACCGACCGCGGAATTTAGGACGTCCGCGTCCAAAGAAGCGTGAAATCTGCCGGAACGCGGGCCTGATGCCGAAAAAATGCAGTCCTGGGCACGCCACCCTCTTGGGCAAGCTCGCCGGCCAGGGCCAAATGAAGCCTGAAAAGATTGCTGAAGGATTGCCCATGCCGATCGACCCCCGCCTCGACCGCCTGGCCGAGATCGCCGTCCATGTCGGCCTCGGCGGGCTGAAGCCGGGCCAGGAGCTGGTGCTGACCGCCTCGATCGAGGCCCTGCCGCTGGTCCGCCGCATCGTCGAGCATGCCTACAAGGCCGGCGCCTCGCTGGTCACGCCGATCTTCTCCGACGACGAGACCGCGCTGGCCCGCTACCGCTTCGCCGCCGACGGCAGCTTCGACGTGGCCCCGGGCTGGCTCTATGACGGCATGGCCCGCGCCTTCGCCAACGGCGCCGCGCGGCTGGCCGTGGTCGGCGAGGACCCCAACCTGCTGGCCGGCCAGGACGTGGAAAAGGTGTCGCGCGCCAACCGCGCCCGCTCCCAGGCCTATCGCCCGGCCCTCGAGCTGATCACCGCCTCGGCGATCAACTGGACCCTGGTGCCCTTCGCCTCCGCCGCCTGGGCCCGCACCGTCTTCCCCGGCGTCTCCGAGGAGCAGGCGGTGGCGAAGCTCTGGGACGCCCTCTACGCCTCCACCCGCGTCGACCAGGCCGATCCCAAGGCGGCCTGGGCCGCGCACAACGCTGGCCTGATGCAGCGCCGCCGCCAACTGGACGAGCGCCGCTTCCGCGCCCTGCACTTCAAGGGCCCCGGCACCGACCTGACCGTCGGCCTGGCCGACGAGCACAGCTGGATGGGCGGGTCGTCGAAGGCGCGCAACGGCATCACCGGCAACCCCAACATCCCGACCGAGGAGGTCTTCACCACCCCCCATGCCGGCATGACCTCCGGCACGGTCTCGGCCACCAAGCCGCTGGCGCACCAGGGCACCCTGATCCGCGACATCCGCGTCCGCTTCGAGGGCGGCCGCATCGTCGAGGCCCATGCCTCCACCGGCGAGGCCGTGCTGCAGAAGATGATCTCCACCGACGAAGGCGCCCGCCAGCTCGGCGAGGTCGCCCTCGTCCCCCACTCATCGCCCATCGCGCAGAGCGGGCTGCTCTTCTTCAACACCCTCTTCGACGAGAACGCCGCCAGCCACATCGCCCTCGGCCAGGCCTACAAGAAGTGCTTCACCGATTCGGAGACCATGTCGGACGAGCAGTTCAAGGCCCGCGGCGGCAATTCCAGCCTGATCCATGTCGACTGGATGATCGGCTCGGGCGAGGTCGACATCGATGGCGTCGGCTTCGACGGCGCGAAGACGCCGGTGATGCGCAAGGGGGAGTGGGCCTAAGCAAGTAAGACCCGGGGGCATTGAATGCCCCCGGACCCCCACGTCAGTTAGACAGGCGCTCCACGAAACGCGGGATGTCCCCGTAGCAGTCGCTATGCGGCACGTGGCGCACGCCGGCCTCGCTCTCCAGCAGGAACGTCGGAAAGCCGCCCGCCCCGATCCGCTGCATCAGCCGCCGCGTCGCCGCGATATGCCCGTCCACATCGACGGTCGAGAACCGAGCAACGAAGCCGTCGACCCCCAGGCGAGCCGCCAACCCGGCCAGCACCTCTGGCTCGACGACGCGCAGACCCTCGACGTAATGCGCCGTCTGGATCAGCCGCAGCATCGCCAGCGCCTGATCGCCCACCGCCAGCAGCGCCGCGGTGACCGGCCGCGAATCGAAGACCGTCGCCGGATCCTGCAGCAGCCCTTCCAGATAGGCCGCCCCGAAAGGCTGCCCCGTCAGCGTCGCGATCCGCTGATCGGCGGAGGCGATCATCGACCGCTTCGCCGGCGGCAGCCCGGTCGGCGGGTCCCACAACCCGCCGCCATGCAGCGTCACCGTCATCCCGGGCAGCGCCGCGGCAGCCTCCACCAAAGGGGAGGCCGCATAGCACCAGCCGCAGAGCGGATCGTGAATGTAGTGAAGGACCGGCATCAGTATCCCACGGTGAAGCGGCGGCGGCTGTGCTGCGGCGCCTCGATCTCGTCGGCCAGCGCCACGGCATAGTCCTCGAAGGAAATATGGCTGCGGCCGGCCTCCGAGACCAGCAGCTGATCAGTGCCCAGGCGGAACTGGCCGGTGCGCTCGCCGGCATGGAACTCGGCGGAGGGGGAGAGGAAAGTCCAGTCGAGCTCGGCCTCCTGCTTCAGCCGCTCCAGGAAGGCGCCGCCGGCCTTCGCCTCGGCCAGATAGATCGCCGGGAAGCCCGGGCTGTCGAAGATCTTCTGGCCCGGCGCGCCCTCCAGGCTGCCGGCGCCGCCGACCACCAGGTAGCGCGCGACGCCCGCCTGCTTCACCGCGGCCAGCAGCTTCTCCACGTCGCTGGCCAGGAAGTGGATGCTGCTGATCACCGCGTCATGGCCGGCCAGCAGGGGCGCCAGGGCCTCGGGCTCGGCCGCGTCGCCGACGGCCTTGGTGACGCCGGGCAGGGTCGCGATCTTCGAGGTGTCGCGGGCGATGGCGGTGACATGGTGGCCGCGGCTTGAGAGCTCGGCGAGGATCCGGCTGCCGGCTTGGCCGGAGGCACCGATAAGGGCGATCTTCATGGCTGCATTCCCGTGGGATGTTGGTTACCTTGGGAAACCAGATAGTCCGGCTTGACCGGGCTGCGAAGAAGGCACTTTTTCCCTATCAGGTGTGCTCGAGGAAACCAGGCGATGGATTGCGGCGACCTGTTCAACCCGGATTGTCCGACCCGGCTGGTGCTGGACCGGATCGCGGACAAATGGACGGTGATGCTGCTGGTGCTGCTGTCGCAGGGGCCGATGCGCTTCAGCGCGCTGAAGCGGGCCACCGGCATTTCGCAGAAGGTGCTGGCCCAGACCCTGAAGCGGCTGGAGCGCGACGGCTTCGCGAGTCGCGCCGTCTTCCCGACCGTGCCGGTGACGGTCGAATACTTGATCACCCCGCTGGGGGCCGACCTGGCGCAGACCCTGGAGGGGCTGCGCCTGTGGTCCGAGCGCCATATCGGCGCCGTGCTGGCCGCCCAGCGAGACTACGACGCGGCGGCCTGAAGGCGGGCCGCTCAGCTGACCTGCGCCGTCCAGTCCTCGAGGTTGTAGTAGTTGGTCACCCGGGCGATCAGCCCGTCGCGGATCTCGAAGAAGGCGCCGACCGGCAGGACATAGGCCTGGCCCATGGCTTCCGGCAGCCCGGCATCGGTCGCCAGATAGGTGCCGTGCACGGTGAATTCGGCGGCCGCCCGCAGGCCGGAGCTGTCCGACAGCACCACGATGTCGCGCAGCTCTTCCCGGTAATGCGCGTTCATCCGCGCCAGGAAGCTGCGGAAGGCGCCCTTGCCGGTCTCGCGCGCGCCCTGGTTGATGTCATGGGCGACGTCGTCGGTCAGCAGGGCCAGCATGGCCTCGGCATCCCCGGCATTGAAGGCGTCGTAATAGGAGCGGATCAGGGTCTCGGTGGCGGCCATGTGCATTCTGCCCTTCCTTGCCGGGGGGTGGGGCCGGTCTTATGGTGCGCCGCGCAACACGGCCGCAAGCCCAAGACATCATGACCGAGACGCCGACCCAGACCAAACCCCTCAGCTTCCAGGACATCATCCTGACGCTGCATCGTTTCTGGAGCGCGCAGGGCTGCGTGATCCTGCAGCCCTACGACATGGAGATGGGCGCCGGCACCTTCCATCCGGCGACCACGCTGCGCGCGCTGGGCCCGAAGGACTGGAAGGCGGCCTATGTGCAGCCGTCGCGCCGCCCGTCGGATGGCCGCTACGGCGAGAATCCGAACCGGCTGCAGCATTACTACCAGTACCAGGTCATCATGAAGCCGAGCCCGGCCGATCCGCAGGCGCTGCTGATCGAAAGCTACAAGGCGCTCGGCATCGACCCCACGCTGCACGACATCCGCTTCGTCGAGGATGACTGGGAAAGCCCGACGCTGGGCGCCTGGGGCCTGGGCTGGGAGGTCTGGTGCGACGGCATGGAGGTGACCCAGTTCACCTATTTCCAGCAGGTCGGCGGCATCCCGGTGGAGAAGCCCTGCGCCGAGCTGACCTACGGCCTGGAGCGGCTGGCCATGTACATCCAGGGCGTCGAGAACGTCTACGACCTGGATTTCAACGGCCAGGGCGTCACCTATGGCGACGTCTTCCTGCGCGCCGAGAAGGAATTCTCCGCGTACAACTTCGAGCATGCCGACACGGCGCTGCTGTTCCAGCATTTCAAGGATGCGGAAGGCGAATGCGCGGCGCTGGTCGAGAAGAACCTGGCCCTGCCGGCCTATGACCAGTGCATCAAGGCCAGCCACGCCTTCAACCTGCTCGACGCCCGCGGCGCCATCAGCGTGACCGAGCGCGCCGCCTATATCGGCCGCGTCCGGGCGCTCGCCAAGCGCTGCTGCGAGGTCTGGCTGGCGGGCGCCTGACGCCCCGCCGGCCGGCCTGGCCTGCTGCCACGCTGCCGCCTTGATCCACGCCCACGCTTCCGTCCGGCCCTTCTTCCCGCAAGGCCCCCGCTGATGCCCGAACTTCTGCTCGAACTCTTCTCCGAGGAAATCCCCGCCCGCATGCAGGCGCGCGCGGCGGAGGACCTGGCGCGGCTTGTGGGGGAGGCGCTGAAGGCGGCCGGTCTGCAGGCCGAGGGTCTGAAGTCCCTCTACGGTCCCCGCCGCCTGACCCTGGTGGCGGAACTCCCGGCGGCCACCGCCCCGGTCGAGGAAGAGCTGGCCGGCCCCGCTCCTGAGGCCCCGGAGCGCGCGCTGACCGGCTTCCTGGGCAAGGTCGGGCTGGACGAGGCGGTGCTGCCGGCGATCCGGGCCGCGGCGGGCAAGGCCGAGGCGGGCGCCGACATCGCCGTGCATGAGGGCGCGGGCGTCACGCTGGTCGTCCGGAAAGAGAAGAAGGGCGAGAAGCTCTTTGCCAAGGTGGTCAAGCCGTCGGTGCCGACCGGCGACCTCCTGGCGAAGCATCTCCCTGAAATCCTCAGAAAAATGCCCTGGCCGAAGTCGATGCGCTGGGGCGGCACCAGCAGCTTCGTCTGGGTGCGTCCCCTGAAGCGGATCCTTTGCCTGTTCGACGGCGCCGTCGTGCCGTTCAGCCTGGCGCTGGGCGAGGATGACGGGCATCGCCTGGCCTCCTCCGATCGCACCGAGGGTCACCGGATTCTCTCTCCGGGTGATTTTGCGGTGCACAATTTTAGCGATTACGCGACGCAACTCGCGGCCAAGCACGTGGTTATCGACCCGGTCGAACGCGCCCGCCTGGTGCGCGAGGGCGTGGCCGCGCTGGCCGCGGCGGAAGGGGTCGAGGTGGTGCCGGATGAAGGGCTCGTGGCCGAGGTTGCCGGGCTGGTCGAATGGCCGGTGCCGCTGCTCGGCCGCATCGACGACGCCTTCATGGACCTGCCGCCGGAGCTGATGCGCACCACCATGCGGGTCAACCAGCGCTATTTTGCGCTGCGCCGCCCGGATGGCAGCGCCGCGCCCTTCTTCGCGCTCGCCTCCAACATCGCCGCCATCGACGGCGGCAAGGCGGTCGCCGCCGGCAACGAGCGGGTGCTGCGCGCCCGCCTGTCGGATGCCCGCTTCTTCTGGGACCTGGACCGCAAGCAGACGCTGGAAACCTTCCTGCCGAAGCTGGAGACCGTGGTCTTCCACGCCAAGCTCGGCACCCAGGGGCAGCGCGTCGCGCGGCTGGAGCGGCTGGCGCGCTACCTCGCCAGGAAGCTCGGCGCCGATGTCGAGCTCGCCGGGCGCGCCGCGAAGCTGGCCAAGGCCGACCTCGCCACCGGCCTGGTGGGCGAGTTCCCCGAGCTGCAGGGCATCATCGGCCGCTACTACGCGCTGCATGACGGCGAGGATGCCCGCGTCGCCGAGGCGATCGCCGCGCATTACCGCCCGGCCGGCCCGGGCGACGCCGTGCCGTCGGAGCCGGTGGCGATCGCGGTCGCGCTGGCCGACAAGCTGGACCAGCTGGCCGGCTTCTTCGCCGCCGACGAGCGGCCGACCGGCTCGGGCGATCCCTTCGCGCTGCGCCGCGCCGCGCTGGGCGTCATCCGCATCCTGCGCGAGAACGGGTTGCGCCTCGACCTGTCCGACGCGCTGGCAGAAGCCTTCTTCGGCTATCCGCAGGCGGTGGGCTCGACCGCCAATCCGGAATTCGGCCTGGCCGTGGCGCAGGAGGCGATGAAGGCCGGCTTCCAGCCCGACCCGAAGTCCGACCACCCGCCGATGGTGGCCGCCTTCGCCGCCGGGCTGCTCGACTTCCTGGCCGACCGCCTGCGCGTGCAGCTGCGCGCCGAGGGCGAGCGGCATGACGTGCTCGCGGCCGTCCTGCCGGGCGGCGGCGCCGACCTCGTCCGCCTGCTGGCGCGGGCCGCCGCGCTGCGCGCCTTCCTCGAGGGCGAGGACGGCGCCAACCTGCTGGCCGCCTCGCGCCGCGCCGCCAATATCCTGCGCATCGAGGACAAGAAGGACGGGCCGCATGCGGCCGCGACCGACGCTGGCCTGCTGAAGACCGCGCCGGAGCAGGCGCTGTCGGCGGCGCTGGACATCGCCCTGCCGGAGGCCCGCGCGGCCCTGGCGGCGGAAGACGACACCACGGCCATGGCGGCGCTGGCCCGGCTGCGCGCGCCGGTCGACGCTTTCTTCGTCGACACCGTGGTCAATGACGCGGATCCGGCCCTGCGCCGCAACCGGCTGGGCCTGCTCGCCCGGCTGCGCGCGGCGATCGACCAGGTGGCGGATTTCTCCAAGATCGAAGGCTGAGGGGACGCAACATGCAGAAGTGGGTGTATGGCTTCGGGGCCGGCCGCAACGACGGCAAGGCGGAGATGCGCAACCTGCTGGGGGGCAAGGGTGCCAACCTGGCGGAAATGGCATCCATCGGCCTGCCGGTGCCGCCGGGCTTCACCATCACCACCGAGGTCTGCACCTACTATTACGACAACGGCAAGCAGTACCCCGCCGAGCTGCAGGCCCAGGTCGCCGAGGCCCTGGCCCGCATCGAGCAGGCCGTCGGCCTGAAATTCGGCGACGAGGCCCGCCCGCTGCTGGTCTCGGTCCGCTCCGGCGCCCGGGTCTCGATGCCGGGCATGATGGACACCGTCCTCAACCTCGGCCTGAACGACCGCACGGTGGAGGGGCTGTCCGCCGCCTCCGGCGATCCGCGCTTCGCCTGGGACAGCTACCGCCGCTTCATCCAGATGTATGGCTCGGTGGTGCTGGGCGTCGACCATCACCGCTTCGAGGAGATCATCGAGGACGCCAAGCTGGACCGCGGCGTCTCCGAGGACACGGCGCTGACCGCCGATGACTGGAAGCAGGTGGTCACCCACTACAAGGCGATGGTCGAGGAGGTGCTGGGCAGCCCCTTCCCGCAGGATCCCGAGGGCCAGCTCTGGGGCGCCATCGGCGCGGTCTTCGGCAGCTGGATGAACCAGCGCGCCAACACCTATCGCCGGCTGCACGACATCCCGGCCAGCTGGGGCACCGCGGTCAATGTCCAGGCCATGGTCTTCGGCAACATGGGCGATGACTGCGCCACCGGCGTCTGCTTCACCCGCGACCCGTCCACCGGCGAGAATATTTTTTACGGCGAGTACCTGATCAACGCGCAGGGCGAGGATGTCGTCGCCGGCATTCGCACGCCGCAGCCGATGTCGGAAGGCCGCGCCAAGCCGGGCGAGCGCAGCATGGAAGCCGCCATGCCGGCCGCCTATGCCGAGCTGGTCAAGGTCCGTGAGACGCTCGAGAAGCACTACACGGACATGCAGGACATCGAGTTCACCGTGCAGCAGAACAAGCTGTACATGCTGCAGACCCGCAACGGGAAGCGCACCGCCGCCGCCAGCCTGAAGATCGCCGTCGACATGGCCCGCGAAGGCCTGATCGACGAGAAGGAAGCGGTGAAGCGCGTCGCCCCCGGCTCGCTCGACCAGCTGCTGCACCCGACGCTGGACCCCAAGGCGCCGCGCAGCGCGCTGTCCAAGGGCCTGCCGGCCTCGCCAGGCGCCGCCTGCGGCACCGTCGTCTTTTCCGCCGACGAGGCCGAGGCCCGCGCCGCCAAGGGCGAGAGCGTCATCCTGGTGCGCATCGAGACCTCGCCCGAGGACATCCACGGCATGCACGCCGCCAAGGGCATCCTGACCACCCGCGGCGGCATGACCAGCCACGCGGCGGTGGTCGCCCGCGGCATGGGCCGGCCCTGCGTGGCGGGCGCCGGCGGCGTCGTCGTCGACTACAACAGCCAGCAGCTGCGCGCCGGCGGCAAGACGGTGCAGGCGGGCGAGACCATCACGCTGGACGGCGCCACCGGCGAGATCTTCCTCGGCGCCGTCGCCATGGTGGAGCCGAAGCTGTCCGGCGACTTCGCGACCCTCATGGGCTGGGCCGACAAGGTCCGCCGCCTGAAGGTGCGCGCCAACGCCGAGACCCCGCTCGACGCCGACACCGCCAAGAAATTCGGCGCCGAGGGCATCGGCCTCTGCCGCACCGAGCACATGTTCTTCGACCCGGCGCGCATCGGCGCCGTGCGCCAGATGATCATGTCCGAATCGGAAGGCGGCCGCCGCGACGCCCTGGCCAAGCTGCTGCCCTTCCAGCGTGACGACTTTTCGGAGTTGTTCCGGATCATGGCCGGCCTGCCGGTCACCATCCGCCTGCTCGACCCGCCGCTGCACGAATTCCTCCCCCACAAGGAGGAAGAACTGGCCGAGGTCGCCCAGAGCCTGGGGGCGGACCTGGCCACCATGCAGCGCCGCGCCGCGGACCTGTCGGAAGCCAATCCGATGCTCGGCCATCGCGGCTGCCGCCTGGGCGTGACCTATCCCGAGATCTACGAGATGCAGGCGCGCGCCATCTTCGAGGCCGCCGTCGCCATCGCGAAGGAGACCGGCAAGGCCCCGGTGCCTGAGATCATGATCCCGCTGGTCGCCACCCGGCGCGAGCTGGAGCTGACCCGCGCCCAGGTCGAGAAGGTCGCCAAGGAAGTCTTCGCGGAAGCAGGCCAGGAGATAGAATACCTGGTCGGCACCATGATCGAGCTGCCGCGCGCCTGCCTGACCGCCGACGCCATCGCCGGCACGGCGGACTTCTTCAGCTTCGGCACCAACGACCTGACGCAGACCACCTTCGGCCTGTCGCGCGACGATGCCGGCAAGTTCCTGCCCTACTACGTCGAGAAGGGCATCCTGCCGAAGGACCCCTTCGTCTCGATCGATCCGGAAGGCGTTGGCGCCCTGGTGCAGATCGCCAAGGACAAGGGCCGCAGCGTGAAGCCGGAGCTGAAGCTGGGCATCTGCGGCGAGCATGGCGGCGACCCGGCCTCGATCCAGTTCTGCGAGCAGACCGGGCTGGATTACGTGTCCTGCTCGCCCTACCGCGTCCCGGTCGCCCGCCTTGCCGCGGCGCAGGCGGCGCTGGCCGGTGGGTCGGATCGGACGGCCTGAAGAGAAGGGGTTGAAGGCTGGGGGAAGAATGAATTCTTCCCCCAGGCCCCCATCATCTTTTTCTATCACCTGCCGTTGAGCGACCTGCGCCTCGTCGTTGCCCGTATCAGGGTGTCACGGCGGGGCGCATTTTTTTGAGTGTGGCGTCCCGCTTTGCCGGAAGGCAGCGGCAGCACTGACAGAAAAAAGAAGGGGTCCAGGGGAATTCATTCCCCTGG
>NZ_MLCO01000231.1 GCF_001982615.1 Teichococcus deserti
TGTTTTTGTGCATAGCGCCCGGCGACACACGCGCTCCACACGCGTCAGATCGTCGGCGGCTTCGGATGTGTATACGAGACAGATGCCGCGGCGCTGCGGGCCGACTGGCGGGCGCTGCGCGACCTGCACAGTTTTGTCGCCCTGCTGCGCCGCCACCAGGCGACGCGCCGCCAGGCCTATCGTCTGGCCGGGGACGACCTGGCCCGCCGCCTCGCCCCCGGCGCCGCGGCCGCGGCCCTGCGCCAGGCGGCCGCCGAGGCCCTGCCGCTGGCCATCTCGCTGGGGAACCGCCACGCCGTCCAGCTGCTGCACGGCGCCCCGCCGCGCCCGCGCGAGCGCGACGGCTGGCTGGAGCTCGCCGAGCAGGGCCTGTCCCTGCGCCTCTGGCAGCCCGGCATCGCCGAGGCCTGGCATGTCATCCGCCCGACCGCCGACGGGCCGCTGGCCGCCATCGAGCTCTTCGACGCCGCCGGCGAGCCGCTGCTGACCCTGCAGGGCGCCCGCCGCCCCGGCCAG
>NZ_MLCO01000232.1 GCF_001982615.1 Teichococcus deserti
AAGGTGAAGCCGGCCGACATGGCCTTGGCCTCGTAGTCCATCGTGGTGCCGATCAGGAACAGCGTCGCCTTGCGGTCGACCAGCAGGGTCAGGCCCTTGTCGGTCACCACCTCGTCCGTCGGCGCCGGGGCGTCGGCCCAGCCCAGGTCATAGGCCATGCCGGAGCAGCCGCGGGTGCGCACCGCGACGCGCAGCAGCTTGCCCGCCTGGCCGCCGGCATAGAGCGCGCGCAGCCGCTCGGCCGCGGCGTCCGACAGCTGCATCAGCGGCGGCAGGGCGCGGCGGGCGGGCGGGTTGGTGGTCTGGGTCGTGCTCATCCTGCTCTCCAGATGGCTCGGGCTCAGTACATGTTCAACGCCAGCCGGGCGTCCTCGCTCATGCGCGAGGGGTCCCAGGGCGGGTCCCAGACGATCTCGACGGCGACATCGGTGACGCCGGGCAGCAGGCGGATCGCCTCCTCCACCTGGCTCGGCAGCTCCTGCGCCGAGGGGCAGGAGGGCGTGGTCAGCGTCATCTCGACCTTGACCACCCCGTCATCGCCGAGCTCCAGCGCATAGATCAGGCCGAGCTCGTAGATGTTCACCGGGATCTCGGGGTCGTAGACGGTGGCGACCGCGCCGATCACCGCCTCCTCGGTCAGCGGCGGGGGCGTCGCGCCATCGGGCGTCCAGGCGCCATGCGTCGGCGACGCGGCGGGCGCGGGCACATCGGGCACCGGCACGGTCGCGCGCGGCAGGTTGTCGGCTTCACTCACTGCTCGCCTCCTTGCCGGCATTGTCCAGCGCGGTGTTCAGCGTGTGCCAGGCGAGCGTCGCGCATTTCACCCGGCTGGGGAATTCGGAGACGCCGCCCAGCACCTGCAGGCGCTCCATCTCCTCCTCGAGGCTGGCGCCGCAATCGGGGCAATGGCCCGTCATCGCCAGCTCGCGGAATCTCTCGCCCAACTCGCGGGCCTCGGCCTGGGTCTTGCCGCGCACCGTCTCGGTCATCAGGCTGGCGCTGGCCATGGAGATGGCGCAGCCCTTGCCCTGGAAGGCGACATCGTCCAGCCGGCCATCCCCGCCCAGCTTGACCCAGAGCTCCATGCGGTCGCCGCACATCGGGTTGTCGCCGCGGCCATGCCGGTCGGCATCGTCCAGGCGGCGGAAGTTCCGCGGCTTGCGGCCGTGGTCCAGGATCACTTCCTGGTAGAGATCGCGCAGATCGTCGAACATCAGCGAAAGAACTCCCGCGCCTTGCCCAGGGCCTCCGCCAGGAAGTCGACCTCCGCCTCGGTCGTGTAGAGGCCGAAGGAGGCCCGGCAGGTGCTCTCCACCCCAAATCGGGCGTGCAGCGGCTCGGCGCAATGGCGGCCCGAGCGGACCGCGATGCCGACGCGGTCCAGCAATGTCGCCAGGTCATGCGCATGGGCATTGTCGAGGGCGAAGGCGAAGACGCCGCCGCGATCCTGCGCCCGGCCCAGCAGCGTGATGCCGTCCAAGGTCGAGAAACGCGCCATGGCGCGATCGACCAGCCGCCGCTCATGCGCCTCGATGGCGGCCATGCCGATCGCCTCTACATAGTCGATGGCGGCATGCAGGCCGATGGCCTCGACGATCGGCGGCGTGCCGGCCTCGAAGCGCGCCGGGACCGGGGCCGGCAGGAAGCCGGCCAGCGTCACCTCGGCGATCATGTCGCCGCCGCCGAGGAAGGGCGGCATCTTTTCCAGCAGTTCCAGCCGGCCCCAGAGCACGCCGATGCCAGTCGGGCCGTAGAGCTTGTGGCCGGTGAAGACGTAGAAGTCGCAGTCCAGCGCCTGCATGTCGACGGCGCGGTGCACGGCGGCCTGGCTGCCGTCGAGCAGCAGCTTCGCACCCTTTTCATGCGCCATGCGGGCGATCTGCGCCGCCGGCGTCACCGTGCCCAGCACATTGGACATATGGGTGACCGCGACCAGCCCGACCTTGCCGTCCGCCAGCTTGGCGGCCAGGTCGTCGAGGTCGAGCTCGCCGGCATCGGTGACGCGGCAGATGCGCAGTTCGATCCCCGTCCGGTCGCGCAGCATGAACCAGGGGACGAGGTTGGCATGGTGCTCCATCTCGGAGACCACCACCGCCTGGCCCGGCTTCAGCAGGCTGCCATAGCTGTGCGCGACCAGGTTGATCGCCGCCGTCGAGGACGACGCGAAGACGATCTCCCTTTCAGAAGCCGCCTTCAGGAAGCGCGCGACGGCGCCGCGGGCCGCCTCATAGGCCGCCGTGGCGCTCTCCGACAGGAAATAGGCGCCGCGATGGACATTGGCGTAGCCGGTCTCCTGCAGCCGGCTCATCGCCTCGATCACCTGGCGCGGCTTCTGAGCCGAGGCGCCGGAATCGAGGAAGACCAGATCCTTGCCACGGATCTTCTGCGACAGGATCGGGAAGTCCGCGCGGATGCGGGCGAGGTCGAAGACCCCTGCCCGCTCGCCGGCGACCGCCGCCGCCTCCATCACGCCAGCCGCTCCCAGGAGCCGGCCACCACCTCGGCCAAAGCGGCGCGGGCGGCCTCGTCGGCGACGCCCTCGACGGCCTCGAGAAGAAAGGCCTCGATCAGCATGGAGCGGGCGACGCCTTCCGGGATGCCGCGGGCGCGGAGATAGAAGAGCTGGCTCTCGTCCAGCTCGCCGACCGTCGCGCCATGGCTGCACTTCACGTCGTCGGCGTAGATCTCCAGCTGCGGCTTGCTGTCGATCTCGGCCTGGTCGGACAGCAGCAGCGCCTGGTTCATCTGGTAGCCGTCGGTGCGCTGGGCGACCTGGTGGACGTGGATCTTGCCCTGGAAGACGCCGCGCGACTTGCCGGCCAGCACCGTCTTCACCGTCTGGCGGCTCGGGCAATCCGGCGCCGCATGGTCGAGGAAGGTGGTGCAGTCGCCATGCTGCCCGTCGCCCAGCAGCTGGGCGCCGTTCAGATGCGCCGCCGCCCTGGGACCGGCCAGCGTGACATGCGCTTCCGAGCGCGACAGCCGGGCGCCGGCATGCAGCAGGAAGCTGTCATAGGTGCCGCTGGCCTTGACGCGGGCGAAGGTGGTGGCCAGGTGCAGCCCGGCGCGGCCTTCCTGCTGCAGCCGGGCATGGGTGACATGGGCGTCCTCGCCCACGACGAATTCCCAGACCGGGCTGTGCAGGTAGCGGCCCTCGCCCTCGGCCGGGTCCTGCTCGGCGCTCCAGGCGCGCTCGATCAGCACCAGCCTGGCCCCGGCGGCCAGCCGCACCAGGTGGCGCGGATGCGCGGCGACCGGACGGCCGGCGGAGGTCACCGACAGGATTTCCACCACCCCGCCATCGACGCCCTCGCCCAGGTCGATCAGCGCGCCGTCCTCGAACAGGGCGGTGTTCAGCGCGACCAGCGGCAGGTCGTCGATGCGGGCGATGCTGCCCAGCAGCCCCTCGGCCTCCGGCAGATGCCGGGCCAGGCTGCGCGCCGGCGAGCCCTCATCCGACAGATCCTCGCGGAAGCGGCCGTCGACGAAGACCAGCCGCTTCGGCGCGGCGCTGCGCGGCAGAACCAGGGCACCGTCGACGGGCGTCAGCGGCTCGCCGAAGCCGGCCTGGGTCAGCGGGGCGAGATCGGTGTAGCGCCAGGCTTCGACCTTGCGGGTCGGGAAGCCCTGGGCGCGGAAGGCCTCGGCGGCGCGGGCGCGCAAGCTCGCCAGCCAGGGCAGGCCCTGGCCGGGCAGCCGCTCGCGCAGCCCCTCGAAACGATGCAGGAAGCCGGCAGCCCCCGCTTCGGAAGCATTGTGTTCCATCAGGGCATTCATGCCGCCTGCACCGAGCCGTAGCCCGAGGCCTCCAGCTGATGCGCCAACTCCGGACCGCCGGTCTGCACGATGCGGCCGCCCATCAGGACATGCACCTTGTCGGGGACGATATAGTCGAGCAGGCGCTGGTAGTGGGTGATCACCAGCGAGGAGAAGGCCGGGCCGCGCATGGCGTTGACGCCGTCGGCCACGATCTTCAGCGCATCGATGTCGAGGCCGGAATCGGTCTCGTCCAGGATGGCCATGCCCGGGTTGAGCAGCGCCATCTGCAGCACCTCGTTGCGCTTCTTCTCGCCGCCGGAGAAGCCCACATTGACGCCGCGCTTCAGCATGTCCTCGGGCATCGACAGCGCCTTCATGCGGGCGCGCGCCACCTTGAGGAACTGCATCGCGTCCAGCTCCGGCTCGCCCTTGGAGCGGCGGATGGCGTTCAGCGCGGTGCGCAGGAAATTCGCGTTGCCGACGCCCGGCAGCTCGACCGGATACTGGAAGGCGAGGAACAGGCCGGCGGCCGCGCGCTCCTCCGGCTCCATCGCCAGCAGGTCCTGGCCGTGGAAGGAGACGGCGCCGCCGGTGATCTCATAGCCCTCGCGCCCGGCGAGGACATAGGACAGCGTCGACTTGCCCGAGCCGTTGGGGCCCATGATGGCGTGGATCTCGCCGGCCGGCACCTCGAGGTCGATCCCCTTGAGGATCTCCTTGCCCTCGACCTCGGCCCGCAGCCCTTCAATCTTCAGCATCTTTTTTTCCAACCCGTCCTCGAAGGGGGCGCTGGCGGGCGCCGCCTGTCGTCATCTACGTCTGTGTCGAACGGCGCAGGGGGCGCCGGGAAATCCTGGTGGCGTCAGCCCACCGAGCCTTCGAGGCTGATCTGCAGCAGCTTCTGGGCCTCGACGGCGAATTCCATCGGCAGCTCCTTCAGCACCTCGCGGCAGAAGCCGTTGACGATCAGCCCGACCGCATCCTCCTGCGACAGCCCGCGCTGGCGGCAGTAGAAGAGCTGGTCCTCGGCGATGCGGCTGGTCGTCGCCTCGTGCTCGACCTTGGCGGTTATGCAGCGGTTCTCGATGTAAGGCACGGTGTGCGCCCCACACTGGTCGCCAATGAGCAAAGAGTCGCACTGGGTGAAGTTGCGGGCGCCGGTCGCCTTCGGGCTGATCTTGACCAGGCCGCGATAGGTGTTCTGGCCCTGCCCGGCGCTGATGCCCTTGGAGATGATCGTCGAGCGCGTCCGCGGCCCGATATGGAACATCTTCGTCCCGGTATCGGCCTGCTGCCAATTATTCGTAATCGCCACGCTGTAGAACTCGCCGACGGAATCCTCGCCGAGCAACAGACAAGAGGGATACTTCCAGGTGATGGCGGAGCCGGTCTCGACCTGGGTCCAGCTGATCTTCGACCGCGCGCCGCGGCAGGCGCCGCGCTTGGTGACGAAGTTGTAGATGCCGCCCTTGCCGTTCTCGTCGCCCGGGTACCAGTTCTGCACCGTGCTGTACTTGATCGAGGCGTCGTCCAGCGCCACCAGCTCGACCACCGCGGCATGCAGCTGGTTCTCGTCGCGCATCGGCGCCGTGCAGCCCTCCAGATAGGAGACGCTGGCGCGCTCGTCGGCGATGATCAGCGTGCGCTCGAACTGCCCGGTGCTCTTCGCGTTGATGCGGAAATAGGTCGACAGCTCCATCGGGCACTTCACGCCCTTGGGGATGTAGACGAAGCTGCCATCGGTGAAGACGGCGCTGTTCAGGGCGGCGAAGAAATTGTCGCCCTGCGGCACCACGGAGCCGAGATACTGCCGCACCAGCTCCGGATGCTCGCGCACCGCCTCGGAAATGGCACAGAAGATGATGCCTTCCTTGGCGAGGCGGTCCTTGTAGGAGGTCGCGACCGAGACGCTGTCGAAGACCGCATCCACCGCGATCGGCATCCGCCCGCCCTCGGCCGGGGTGTCGCCGGCGCCTTCGACGCCGGCCAGGATCGCCTGCTCCTTCAGCGGGATGCCGAGCTTCTCATAGGTGCGCAGCAGCTCGGGATCGACTTCGTCGAGCGACTTCGGCCCCGCCTTCTTCACCGGCGCCGCGTAGTAATAGGCGTCCTGGTAGTCGATCGGCGGATACTTCACCGCCGGCCAGGTCGGCTCCACCATGGTCTTCCACAGCGCGAAGGCCTTCAGCCGCCATTCCAGCAGCCAGGCCGGCTCTTCCTTCTTCGCGCTGATGAAGCGGACGATGTCCTCGTTCAGCCCTTTCGGGGCGAACTCCATGTCGATCTCGGTCTCGAAGCCATACTTGTAGGCTCCCTGGGTGACCGACTGGACGGCGTCGATGGTCTCGGTGACGGCAGGCATGGCAGGGGATCCTACTCGGCAGCAGGCTGAAGCGCCGGCTTGGCGCGGGTGGGGTTCGTCGCAGTGGCGTTCGTCGCCGGGCGCGGGGCAGCGTGCCCGGCGCAGCTCGCGCTGCGCGGCCCGGCCAGATCGGCCAGGCTAATGGCGGAAAGGGCGGCGCGAATCGCCTGGTTCACCGGGTCCCAGCGGCCGCGCACGGGGCACAGCGTCTCCGTCTCGCAGCCGCCGGTGGCGCCGTCGACGCAGGCCGTCAGCGCGATCGGGCCGTCGATGGCCACGATCACCTCGGACAGCGGGATGCCGGCCAGCGGGCGGGCCAGGCGATACCCGCCACGGGCGCCGCGCAGGCCTTCGACCAGACCGGCATGGCCCAGCGCTTTCAGCACCTTGGCCACCGTCGGCTCGGCGATGCCGCTGCTGGCGGCGAGCCCGGGCGCGGTCTGCACGCCCCCCTCGGCCTCCAGCCGCGCCAGCACGACGACGGCGTAATCGGTGAGTTTCGACAGCCGCAACACGCGGACCTCTCTTCAAATCGGACCTGTGTTGTCCGCTTTCGGGCAGATGCTCTCCCGCCCCCGGCTTGTCAAGAACGTGCCATCTTTCCGGGTGACGCGCCGGGTGCAACCCTGCACCGCATGGTCACCTCAGCGCTGCGCCCCCCTGCCCGAGTCCATCCCCGCGACGCCGCCACGCTGATCCTGTGGCGCCGCCGGCACGACGGCACGGTCGAGATCCTGACCGGGCAGCGCCATGCCGGGCTGCGCTTCATGCCCAACCGCCTGGTCTTCCCCGGCGGCCGCGTCGACTTCGCCGACCGCGCCGCACCGGCCGCGACCGAGCTTCGCCCCGAGACCCGGGCCTTCCTGGAGCGCCGCGCGCCGCCCCGCCTGGCACGCGCCCTGGCCATCGCCGCGGCCCGCGAATTGGAGGAGGAGACCGGGCTGACCCTGGGCGGCGCCCTGCCGAACCTCGACGCGCTGGATTACCTCTGCCGCGCGGTCACACCGGCGACCAACCCGATCCGCTTCAACGCCCGCTTCCTGATCGCGCCGGCCGACGCCGCGCAAGGGACCATCACGGGGTCAGGGGAACTCGAGCAGCTGGAATACCGGGACCTCGAGCTGCTGCGGTCGCTGCCCGTCGCGCCGATCACGGGGAAGGTGCTCACCGAATTCCACGCCTGGCTCGGGATGTCCCCGGACGAAAGGGACAACCGGGACCTCATCTGGTTCGCCGGGCGGGACAACCGGCGCAGCGAGAAAAAGCAAGAAAGCCCGGGGGAATGAATTCCCCCGGACCCCCTTCTCTTTCTGTCAGTGAAGACAGAACAGCTCAGAGCGCGGCGAGGATCGCCTCGCCACCCGACACCTCGAAGGCGCCCGGGGCCTCGACGGCCACATGCGTGACCTTGCCGTCCTTCGCCACCAGGGCGAAACGCTGGCAGCGCACGCCCAGGCCGCGCGCGGTCAGGTCCAGCTCAAGGCCCAGCGCCTTGGTCAGCGCCGCCGATCCATCGGCCAGCATGACCACCCGGTCCTCGACGCCCTGGTCCTTGGCCCAGGCCTGCATCACGAAAGGATCGTTGACCGCCATGCAGGCGACGGTGTCGACGCCCTTGGCCTTCAGCGCATCGATGTTGGTCAGGTAGCTCGGCATGTGCTTGGCCGAGCAGGTCGGCGTGAAAGCGCCGGGGACGCCGAACAGCACGACGGTCTTGCCGCCGAACAGGGCCTCGGTCGCCAGCTCGCGCGGGCCCTCGGCCGTCGCCTGGGTCAGCTTCTGGGCGGGAATGGTCTCGCCGGCCTGAATGGTCATCTGGGCGTCCTCCGGTTGGGGGCTACCGCTTTCCGACGCGTTGCACGCCCTGTCAACCGCGGCGCTTGCGCGCCCCGCCCGCCGCCGCCATCTTGCATTCATCATGGCACGCCGCGCACGCGAGGATGAATTTCCGGAAGCCTTCCGCCAGCCCCCGAAAGGCGAGCTGCGCGGCGGATTCCAGGCCGGCTACCTCGGCGGGCAGCTGCTCGTCGCCATGCCCGGGCTGCAGGACCCGCGCTTCGCCCGCTCGGTGATCTGCCTCTGCGCCCATTCGGCCGACGGCGCCATGGGCATCGTCCTGAACAAGCCGCTCGACAACCTGTCCTTCGAGGAGCTGCTGAAGCAGCTCGAGGTCAGCCCGGCGCCACCCCAGCGCCAGATCCGCCTGATGGCCGGCGGCCCGGTCGAGGGCGGCCGCGGCTTCGTCCTGCACACCACGGATTGGTCCAGCGAAGGCAGCCTGCAGGTGACCGGCGACCTGGCCCTGACCGCCAGCGTCGACATCCTGAAGGCCATCGCCGGCGGCGGCGGCCCGCGCCTCGGCCTGCTGGCGCTGGGCTATGCCGGCTGGGGGCCCGGCCAGCTGGAAGACGAGATCCACCGCAATTCCTGGCTGAACGTGCCGGCCGATGAAAGCCTGCTGTTCAACGAGCCGCCCGACGACAAATGGCGCCGGGCCCTGGCCAAGCTGCGCGTCGACCCGCTGCTGCTCTCGGGCGTCGCCGGCCACGCCTGAGGCGCATCGCGCAGGCCATCGGCCTGCTGCGTCACGCCGGGATGTCGATCGGGGAAAATGGAGCGGGCGATGGGAATTGAACCCACGACATTCAGCTTGGGAAGCTGACGTTCTACCTCTGAACTACGCCCGCGTCGCAGCATCCTTAGCCCACCCTTGTAAGGGTCGCAAGCGGGGCGTAAGGTCCGCTCGCCTCGGCGACGGGGTGCTCGCGATTTGTCCGGCCAGCTTGCGGCGAGCCTAAACAACCGCGCTAAACGGCCGTGGCGGAAGCGCGCGCCTGCCTGCTTTCCGCCCGACCGGGCCGGGTGAATTTTGACCCGAGAGTCCCGCCCGATGGCCAAGCCCGCAACCGACCGTCCGCTGCGCCCCGCCACCCAGCTCGTCCGCGGCGGGCAGATGCGCAGCAATTTCGACGAGACCTCGGAAGCGCTCTACCTCACCTCGGGCTTCGTCTATGACAGCGCCCAGCAGGCCGAGCAGACCTTCACCGGCGAGGTCAGCCACTTCCAGTATTCCCGCTTCGGCAACCCGACGGTGCAGATGCTCGAAGGGCGCTTGGCCGCCCTCGAAGGCGCCGAGGCCTGCCGCGCGACGCCCACCGGCATGGCCGCCGTCCATGGCGCGCTGCTGTCGCATCTGAAGACCGGCGACCGCGTCGTCGCCGCCCGCGCCCTGTTCGGCTCCTGCCACTGGATCGTCTCCACCCTGCTGCCGCGCTACGGCATCGAGGCCGAGTTCGTCGACGGCGCCGACCTGGAGCAGTGGAAGGCCGCCTTCCGCCGCCCCTGCCAGCTGGTGCTGCTGGAGACGCCGTCGAACCCGATGCTGGAGCTGGTCGACCTCAAGGCCGTCTGCGACCTGGCGCATGAGGCCGGCGCCATCGTCGTGGTCGACAATGTCTTCGCCACCCCCCTGCTGCAGAAGCCGATGAAGTTCGGCGCCGATGTCGTGGTCTATTCGGCGACCAAGCATTTCGACGGCCAGGGCCGCGTGCTCGGCGGCGCCGTGCTCGGCAGCAAGAAGTGGGTGGAGGAGGTGCTGCAGCCCTTCCTGCGCAACACCGGCGCCTCGATCTCGCCCTTCAACGCCTGGGTCATCCTGAAGGGGCTGGAGACGCTGCACCTGCGCGTCCAGGCCATGTGCCGCAGCGCGAACGCCATCGCCCAGATGCTGGAGGAGCGGGCCGAGGTCGCCCGCGTCTGCTACCCCTATCTGCCCAGCCACCCGCAATACGCGCTCGCCAAGCAGCAGATGTCGGCCGGCGGCACGCTGGTCAGCTTCGAGCTGAAGGGCGGCAAGGAGGCGGCCTTCCGCTTCATGGACGCGCTGCGGGTCGTCGACATCTCCAACAACCTCGGCGATTCGAAGTCGATGATCACCCATCCGGCGACCACGACGCATATGCGCGTGCCGGCGGAGGATCGCGCCAAGCTCGGCATCGGCGACGGCGCGGTGCGGCTGTCGGTCGGGCTCGAGGACGTCGAGGACCTGGTCGACGACATCGCCGCCGCCCTCGACGCGGTCGCCGGCAACCCGGCGCCGAAGAAGAAGCCGCTGGCCCGCATGGTCGCCGAGGAGACGGTGGCCCCCGCCAAGGCCGCGGCCAAGGCTGCTCCGGTGAAGGCCGCTCCGGCGAAGGCGGCCCCGGCCAAGCCGGCACCGAAGAAGCAGGCTGCCGCCCCGGCGGAAGCTCCCGCGAAGGTCAAGCCCGCCAAGCCGGCCGAGCTCGACCTCTTCGAGGCCCCGGCCGCCGGCGGCAAGGCCCCGCGCAGCAAGAAGCGCTGATCCGGGCCAGCTGAGGCAGCCTCCCCCTCGACGGCCCGGTGGCGGCGGCGCAAACTCGCCGCCCCCGCTTTGGGCGCTCGCCTGACGGGGACGGAGGAACACAGCGCATGCCGCTCGAGACCTGGATCGCCTTTCTCGCCGCGGCCGCGGTGGTGCTCGCCATCCCCGGCCCGACCATCCTGCTGGTGATCGGCCAGTCGCTGGGCGGCGGCCGCCGCGCCGCCCTGCCGCTGGTGGCCGGCGTCGCCGCCGGCGACCTGACCGCCATGACCCTGTCGCTGGCCGGCCTCGGCGCGCTGCTGGCGACCTCGGCGGCGCTGTTCACCGCGCTGAAATGGGCGGGCGCGGCCTATCTGGTCTGGCTCGGCGTCAAGCTGTGGCGCGCCCCCGTGGAGGGCGCCACAGTGCCGCTGGGCGCCCACGCCGCCTGGCGCCAGGCCTTCCTGGTCACCGCGCTGAACCCGAAGTCGATCGCCTTCTTCGTGGCCTTCGTGCCGCAGTTCATCGACCCGGCCCTGCCCTTCCTGCCGCAGGCCATGGTGCTGGTTGCCACCTTCGTCTCCATGGCGGCGCTGAACGCCCTGCTCTACGCCGTCGCCGCCACCCGGCTGTCCGGCGCGGTGCAGCGCCCCTCGGTGCGGCGGATCCTGAACCGCACCGGCGGCGGCATGCTGGTCGGCGCCGGCCTGGCCACCGCGGCGATGCGCCGGGCGGGCTGAGCGGATGACCCAGCCGCCCGTCTTCACCGCCACCACTCGCGAGATCCGCGTTTCGGTGCGCGCCTTCTTCCTGGAAGACCAGTCCAACCCGGAGCAGTCCCATTTCGTCTGGGCCTATCGGGTGACCATCGAGAATCTCGGCACGCTGACGGTGCAGCTGCTGAAGCGCAGCTGGCAGATCACCGACGCGCATGGCCGGATGCAGCAGGTGCACGGCCCCGGCGTGGTCGGCGAGCAGCCGGTGCTCGAGGCGGGGGAGAGCTTCGAATACACCTCCGGCACGCCGCTCTCGACGCCGTCCGGCTTCATGCGCGGCGCCTACCACATGGTCGAGCGTGACAGCGGGGAGGCCTTCGACATCGCCATCCCCGCCTTCAGCCTGGACAGCCCGCACCAGTCCGGCGGGGTGCATTAGCGGCGGCTTCTGCAATTCTGCGGAAGCAGGGCTGCAGCATTGCCCATTGATGAAACCGGGGGATGCGCCATGTCATGCGGCGCGTGCCCGCCCCGGAACCGATCGGAACACTGCCCGTGAACCTGCCCCTGCCGACCGCCGCCAAGCTGGCCAAGCCTGACCTCACCGCCGAGCGGCCCTCGCGCGCCGAGGCGGAAGCGGCGATCCGCACCCTGCTGCTCTGGGCCGGCGACGATCCGGAGCGCGAGGGGCTGCTCGACACCCCCGCCCGCGTCGCCCGCGCCTATGAGGAGTTCTTCTCCGGCTACAAGGAGGACCCGATGGCCCTCCTCGCCCGCTCCTTCGAGGAGACGGACGGCTACGACGAGATGGTCGTGCTGCGCGACATCCGGCTGGAGAGCCATTGCGAGCACCACATGGTCCCGATCATCGGCCGGGTGCACGTCGCCTATCTGCCGAAGGACCGGGTGGTCGGCATCAGCAAGCTGGCCCGGGTGGTCGAGGCCTATGCCCGCCGCCTGCAGATCCAGGAGAAGCTGACGGCGCAGATCGCCAACTGCATCCAGGAAACGCTGCAGCCGCGCGGCGTCGCCGTGGTGATCGAGGCCGCGCACCAGTGCATGACGACGCGCGGCGTGCACAAGCCGGGCGTCACCATGATGACCAGCCGCATGCTGGGCGAGTTCCGCGAGGATGCCGGCCTGCGCCGCGAGTTCCTGGCGCTGGTGAAGAACGGGGCGCCTGCCCCCGAGGCCTGAAGCCTTTACAAAATAAAGGCAGGCAAAGGCGAGGGGCTCCGCCCCTCGACCCCGCCGGGGTGATAGTATCACCCCGGACCCCGCCATCTGTTGGCACCTTGAGGCCTGAGGCGGGACTCAAAACGAATGTGGGGGCCTGGGGGCATCCAATGCCCCCAGCTGCTCCTCTTGAACAGCCTCGCTTCGCTTGCTACCGCGGCGGCCGCAATCCCGCCGCCAGGGTCGCCCAGCGCTGCCGCGGCGCCGGGCTTTCGGTCGACTGGCAGAACAGCGTCGTCCGGCCCGGCGGCGTTTCCAGCACGTAGAGCGACATCGGCATCGCCCCGTCGGTGGTGGCGCTGCCGCCGATCGCCTCACCCGCCGTGAAGCGGCGCGCCGGGGCGCCATTGCCCTGCGGCAGGCGGCGGCCGAGCTCGGCGCGCCAAGCGTCGGTGTCGACGGTGGTGCGCAGCGCTTCCGGTGCCGGGCGGGCGCCGCGACGCGCGGCATAGATCACCCGGCAGGCAGCCTGGCCCTGGAAGGCGATGTTGATCTGAACGTCGCCGGACATCGGCTCCACCACCTCGCCGGTGAAGCCGGGCGGCAGGGCTACGGCCAGGCCGGTGCCGGCATGGCGCACCAGCCGCTCGGGCGGCGGCGGGTCGGCGGCGAGCGCGGCCGTCCCCCAGGCCAGACCACACAAGGAAAGAATCGCCGCCTGACGCATGCCGCCCTGCCCTCTGCCGATGCCGGCCTGGGCTAGCATGCAAGACCGCCCTTCCCGGCATCGCAAGAGCGCGATTCCGGGAAGGGCACCGTCTCAGCTCCCGGGGCGGACCAGGTTCTCCTGCTGCACCGGGACGGGCAGCGGGGCGGCGGGCGCGCCGCTCATGATCCAGTCGCGCAGGTTGCGGCGCAGCTGGAACTCGAACTCGACATTCAGGTCGTCCACCGCCTGGCGCACGATGGTGTCGGCGGCGCGCGCCCGGCTGGCCGGCCCCTCGTCGATCACCGTGGCGTTGCGGCGCACCTCGGCCTCGGCGAAGCCGACGCGGCGGCCGTCATTGCCCAGCACCTCGACCCGGGTGCGGATGGCGACCGTCAGCCGCTCGGTGCGCTGCGAGAACAGCCCGCCGGCGCTGGCCGGCTCGCGGATCAGCGTGGCGCCGTCGACCAGGAAGCGGGCGCGGCCGCTGGTGCCGACCGGGACCAGGCGCTCGCGCCCCATCCGCGCCGCGAGCTCGGCCGGCAGCAGCGGCGCCGGCGGATCGGCGCGCATCGGACCGGGCTCGACCACCTCGATGTCCAGCACGTTCAGCTGCAGCGGCGTCAGGTGGCGATAGCCCGGCGGCGGCTGCAGCGCCGGCTGGGCGTCGCCGCCGGCGCAGGCGGCCAGCAGCGGCAGCAGCGCCAGGCCGGCCAGCAGCCCGCGCCGCCGGGTCAGCGCCGCGAAGGTCCCGGCTTCAACATGGCCGATCCGCTTGGTCATACCCCGAACTCCCCCTTCGCGGGCGGCAAGGCTTCTGCCTGCCGCCCCCCTGTCCCAACACGTGCAACACGCTCGCTGTGGGTCGTATCGGCCCGGTCGGCGCCTGGCTACCCCCCAGCTGGACTACCCTTCCACCGCCGGCTGCATGTCCTCGCGCTGGAAGCGGAAGCCGACATTGCAGAATTCGCAGGTCATGGTGATGACCCCGTCCTCGGCCATGTGGTCGAGGTCGTCGGTGCCGAAGCCGGCCAGCACCGAGGCCAGCTTGGCGCGCGAGCAGCGGCAGCCATAGGAGAGCGGACGCGGCCGGTCGAGCATCAGCCCCTCGGCATGGAACAGCCGGTAGAGCAGACGGTCGGGGGCCAGGGCGTCGTCCAGCATCTCCGCCTCGGTGATGGTGGAGGCCAGGGCCAGCGCCGTCTCCCAGGCATCCTGCTGCGCGGCGGCGTCGAGGTCGAGGCCGATGCCGCCGGCGCCGGCCACCCGCTCCAGGATCAGCGCCGAGGCGCGCCAGCCGGCGGGCGTCTTCGCCGCATGCAGCCAGACCCGGGCGTCGAGCTGCTCGGATGTCTCGAAATAGGCGCCGGTCATCGCCGCCAGGCTCTCGCCCTGGATGGCGACGATGCCCTGGTAGCGGTCCATCCCCGGCCCCTGGTCGCAGGTGAAGGCGAGGTAGCCCTGGCCCAGCATTGCATCCGCCGTCAGCGGCGCCTCGCCTTCGGGCAGGGCGTCGGCGCGGGCATAGCCGCGCAGCGCGCCGGCCTCGGTGCAGTCGGCCAGCAGCATGCCGACCGGGCCGTCGCCCTTGGCCTGCAGGCTGAAGCTGCCCTGGAACTTCAGCGCGGCGGCCAGGCCCGCGGTCAGCGCCAGCCCCTGGCCGAGCAGCGCCGCGACCTGCGGGGCGTAATCGTGGCGGCCGATCAGCGCGTCGGCCAGCGGGCCCAACCGCACCAGCCGCCCGCGCACCGGCTTGTTGTCCAGGTGGAAGGGGGTGACGCCGCGCGGCACCGTCAGCGACGGCACCGGCGGGCGGTCATGGTTGAGGAAGTCCGGGGTGGCGGAGGGGGAGGTCGGGTCGTTCACGCGGCAGGGGCCTGGTGCTGTGCAGGGGGGATAGATAGTGCAGCCGGGCGCGCGGTTCGATGCCCGCAGCGCGACCCTGCCCTGCCCCGCGCCTGCGGCCCCTGGCAGGTCACGTCGGGCGGGTTTCCATCAGCTGCGAGACGATGCGCTGCTGCACCGGGCGCAGGTGGTTGCCCAGCCGCAGGGCGGCGGCGCGCAGCAGCCGGGCGCCGGGACCTTCCTGGCTGAAGATCAGCGCCGTGGCGTTGGTGGCGAGGTAGAGCGGCCGCGTCGCCTGGCGGTGCCCGGCCGCGTAGCGGCGCAGCAGATGCGGCGCGCCGATGTCGCCGCCGGCGCGATGCGCCGCCAGCACCAGCTCCGCCAGCGCCGCCTGGCCGCGCAGGCCGAAGTTGAAGCCATGCGCGGTGACCGGATGCATCCCCACCGCGGCGTCGCCGATCAGCGCGGCGCGGGCGGAGCAGAAACGCTCGGCATAGACGGCGACCAGCGGATAGACGTGGCGGCTGCTGACCAGCGTCATGGCGCCCAGCCGCTGGCGGTAGCGCCGCGACAGCTCGTCCCCGAATTCTTTCTCGTCCATCGCCTCGAGCGCCGCCATCTCGTCGGGCGGCAGGGTGATGACGGCGGAGGACTCGTTGCCGTTCAGCGGCAGCATGGCGATGGTCTGGCCATAGTCGAACCATTCGGTGGCGATGCCGTCATGCGGCGCCGCGTGGCGCAGCCGGCAGACCATCATCTTCTTGCCGAAGTCGCGCGTCTCGGCGGCGATGCCCAGCGCCTCGCGGGCGCGGGAGAAGCGGCTGTCGGCGGCGACCAGCAGCCGGGCCTCGATCGTCTCGCCGGACGCCAGCGTGACGTCCGCCCCCTCCAGCTCGGTGGACAGGGAAAGAACCCTGGCGCCGGCGATCAGGGTGACGCCCGGCTTGCCCACCGCGGTGCGGTACAGCGCCCGGCGCAGGCTGTGGTTGGAGACCAGCTTGCCCAATTCGCTCTCGGCGCGGCCGCTGGTGTCGAAGCGCAGCGCATAGCCGGAGCCGCCATTCAGCACCCGCGCCTCGCGCAGCGGCGAAATGCTCGTGGCCGGAATCAGCTCCCAGGCGCCGAGCTCCTTCAGGATGGCCTGGGAATGATGCGTCAGCGCGATCTCGCGCCCGTCGAAGCCGGCCTCGGCCAGCGCCGGCTCGGGCTGCTGCTCGATGACGGCGACGGTCAGCCCGCTGCCGCCCAGCGAGGTCGCCAGGGCCAGGCCCGCCGGACCGCCGCCCACGATCGCCACATCGAACCGCATCGCGCCTGACCCTTCTGCCGCCATGACCCTCAGATGGGGTGTCTAGCGGCCGGCGGGGAGAGGAGCCAGGGCATGGAACAGAAGGTCAGGCGGCGCGCAGCCGGCTGACCACCCCGGACAGCTCCTGCTGCAGCGCCTCGCCCTGGCGGCCGACGGCGCCCGTGGCACCCCGCAGCCCTTCCAGCGCCGCGGCGGCGGCGGCGACATGCTCGGTCAGCGCCACGGTGCTCTGCGCCGCGCCCTCGGTGCCGGCGGCGGCGGCGGCGGCGTTGCGGGCGATCTCCTGGGTGGCGGCGCCCTGCTCCTCGACAGCCGAGGCGATGGCGGCGGTCACCTCGTCCATCCGGCCGACCGCGGCGGCGATGCCGCGCACCGCCTGCACCGCCTGGCTGGTGGCGCCGCGCATGGCGCCGATCTGGGTGGCGATCTCCTCGGTGGCGCGGGCGGTCTGGCTGGCCAGGGTCTTCACCTCGGAGGCGACGACGGCGAAGCCCTTGCCCGCCTCGCCCGCCCGGGCGGCTTCGATCGTGGCGTTCAGCGCCAGCAGATTGGTCTGGCCGGCGATGTCGGCGATCAGCCGCACCACGTCGCCGATCCGGTCGGCGGCGGCGGAAAGGCCGGCGACCGTCGAATCCGAGGCCTCGGCCGCGACCACCGCATCGCGGGCGACGCCGGCGCCCTCGGTCACCCGGCGGCTGATCTCGGCGATGCTGGCGGCCAGCTCCTCGGCCGCGGCGGCGACGGCGCCGACATTCTCGGTCGCACCCCGGGCGCGGTCGGCGACCACACCGGCATCGCGCTCGGCCTGGGTGGTGCCCTTCGCCAGCAGGCTGGCGGCGCCGTTCAGCCGCGCCACCTCCTCCGACAGGCCGACGGCGATGCCGCCGACGGCGCGCTCGATCTCCCCGGCCAGGCCCTGCTGCATGGCGCGGCGCTCCTCGCCGGCGCGGGCGCGGCTGGCGGCGGCCTCCTGCTCCAGGCGGCGGGCCTGGCGGCCGCCCTCGGCCAGCCGCTGCACGGCGCGGCCGATCTCGCCCAGCAGGTCGCGGCGGTCGGTGCAGGGCGGCTCCAGGTCGAGGCGGCCCTCGGCGATGGCATGCACGGCGGCGGCCAGGCCCTTCAGCGGGCGCAGCGCCAGCCGGGTCAGCAGCCAGGCGAAGACGCCGATGACCACGGCGATGCCGCCGCCCATCAGCATGCCCTGCATCTCGAGGCCCGCCAGCCGCGCCTCGACGGCGGCCAGCGGCTGGCCGACGAAGAGCAGGCCGATCACCTTGCCGGAGGCGTCGCGGATCGGCTCGTAGATGGTCTGGTGCGGCGCGCCCAGGATGGTGGCGGTGCCGCGATAGGTCTCGCCGCGGCGGAAGACGGCGTCATGCGCCGGGCCGGCCGCCAGCTTGGTGCCCACCGCGCGGCCGCCGGCGGCGGTCAGCACGTTGGTGGCGACGCGGGTGTCGCCGGCGAAGATGGTGGCGACGCCGCCGGCCACCTGCTTGACGATGTCGACCACCTCGTTGCGGTCGTTCTGCGGCGTGCCGTCCAGCAGCAGCTGGCCGTCCTGCAGCGCCCATTGCCGCCCCTGCTGCGCCAGCAGCGCCTTCATGGTGCCGAGGTTGCTCTCCAGCCGCGCCTGCGAGTCCTGCAGCGTGTCGCGGCGGACCTCGGAAACCAGCACGGCAGAGACGATCTCAGCGGCGACCAGCACGGAGCAGAGCGTCACCGCCAGAAGGCAGGTCACGACGCCCAGGCGTCGCGGGAGGGCAGCGAGCAGGCGAAACAGGGCCATCGGCGCTTTCCGGCAGGGAGTGGGGAGCAGGAGGATCGAAGGAAGCGGAGGAGCCTTTCTAATTCGTTAATCAGATCTGTTTTAATTTAGACGATCCGGATGAAGGAGGAGGAAATCCCGACGCCGATGCCGTTCCTGGCCGCATTTTTCGCGCTGCCGGGCATGTTTCGAATCATTTTTGAATCCGGGCACGGTTTACGCCACGCGAAATCATGGATTCAGCGTAATGTGCAGTGCAACAAAGCACCGTGCGTGGCGCAGGCGCCGGCACATGAAAAAGGGCGCCCGGCCGGCCGCCGGGCGCCCTGTTCTTCCACGCTTCGCCCCGCAGCCGGGGCGTCAGGTCACAGCCCGGCCAGGGCCCAGAGCAGGACGCCCTTCTGGGCGTGCAGCCGGTTCTCAGCCTCGTCGAAGACGACGCTCTGCGGCCCTTCGATCACCTCCTCGGTGATCTCCTCGCCGCGATGCGCCGGCAGGCAATGCATCACCAGCGCATCCTTCGCCGCATGCTTCAGCAGCGCGGCATTGAGCTGGTAGGGCATCAGCATGTTGTGGCGGGCGGTGGGACCGTCCTCCTTCTCGTCCGACATGCTGACCCAGGTGTCGGTCACCACGCAGTCGGCGCCCTGCACCGCGGCGACCGGATCGGCATGCAGCTCGATCGTCGCGCCCTCGCGCCGCGCCCAGTCGACCAGCTGGGCCGGCGGCGCCAGCTCCGGCGGGGTGGCCAGGCGCAGGGTGAAGTTGAAGCGCGCCGCCGCCTGGATGAAGCTCTGCGCCACGTTGTTGCCGTCGCCGGTCCAGGCCACGACCTTGCCGGCGATGGGGCCGCGATGCTCCTCGAAGGTGAGGATGTCGGCCATCAGCTGGCAGGGATGCGAGACGTCGGTCAGGCCGTTGATCACCGGCACGGTGGCGTGCTCGGCCAGGCCGCGCAGCTTGGAGACGCTGTCGGTGCGCAGCATGATGGCGTCGACATAGCGCGACAGCACGCGGGCGGTGTCGGCCACGCTCTCGCCGCGGCCCAGCTGCATCTCCCTGGCGGAGAGCACCAGCGGGTCGCCGCCCAGCTGGCGGATGCCCACCTCGAAGGAGACGCGGGTGCGGGTCGAGGGCTTCTCGAAGATGAGCGCGATGCTCTTCCCGGCCAGCGGCTTTTCGTTCAGTTCGCCCCGCTTGGTGCTGACCGCGAGGTCCAGCATGTGGCGGAGCGTCGCCGGGTCGAAATCCGACAGCTCCAGGAAGTGGCGAGGGGGCCTCAAAGCCCCCTCGCCCTTCGCGTCGATGCGGCCCGTCGGCTTCAGCGCCGCACTCATTGCGCGGCCGCCTTCACCGGCGTCAGCTTCGCCGCGGCGCGGTCCAGCATGGCCAGCGCGGCATCCACCTCGGCCTCGGTGATGATCAGCGACGGCGCCACGCGCAGCACGTTCTGGCCGGCGGCGACGGTCAGCAGGCCCTCGTCGACGGCGGCCGCCTGGAAGGCGCTGTTGGTCACCGCCGGCGTCAGCTGCAGGCCGATCAGCAGGCCGGCGCCGCGGACGCCGCTGGCGACCTCCGGGTGGCGGGCGGCCAGGGCGCCCATGCCCTGCCACAGATAGCGGGCGACGCGGTCCACCTGGTCCAGGAAGCCCGGCGCCAGGATGATGTCGAGCACCGCATTGCCGGCCGAGCAGGCCAGCGGATTGCCGCCATAGGTGGTGCCATGGGTGCCCGGCTTCAGATACTGGGCGACCTTCTCCTTCGCCAGGATGGCGCCGAGCGGGAAGCCGCCGCCGATGCCCTTGGCCGAGGACATGACGTCCGGCTCGATCCCGGCCCACTGATGCGCCCAGAGCTTGCCGGAACGGCCCATGCCGGTCTGCACCTCGTCCAGCGCCAGCAGGATGCCGTATTCGTCGCAGACGGCGCGCAGCTCGCGCAGGAAGCGCAGATCGGCCGGGCGCACGCCGCCCTCGCCCTGGATCGGCTCGATCATGATGGCCGCGGTGTTCGGGCCGATGGCGTCGCGCACCGCGTTCATGTTGCCGAAGGGCACGTGGTCGAAGCCCTCGACCGGCGGGCCGAAGCCCTCCAGGTACTTGGCGTTGCCGGTGGCGGCCAGCGTCGCCAGGGTGCGGCCGTGGAAAGCGCCCTCGAAGCAGACGAAGCGGAAGCGCTCGGGATGGCCGTTCTCGGCATGGTACTTGCGGACGGCCTTCATCATGCCTTCGTTCGCCTCGGCGCCCGAATTGCAGAAGAAGACGCTGTCGGCGAAGGAGCTCTCGACCAGTCGCGCCGCCAGCTTCTCGGCCTGCGGCACGCGGTAGAGGTTGGAGACGTGCATCACGCGGGCCGCCTGCTCGGCGACCGTCTTGACCAGGTGCGGATGCGCGTGGCCGATGCTGGTGGTGGCGATGCCCGACCCGAAATCCAGCATTCGTCGCCCGTCCGTCGTCCACAGCCAGGCGCCCTCGCCCCGCTCGAAAGCGAGGTCGGCACGGTTGTAGGTCGGCATCAGGGCGGGGATCACGCTTATCGCTCTCCGGAGTTCCGCGGGGCCTCGCCCGCGGGGGCTTCCCGCAGGCCGCACGCCGATCGCGCGGTTGCCGCGGAAACGGAAAGTCTGCCGCAATCCGCGCCCCCGGTCAAAGGCGGGCGCCGCATTTTCCGAAACTCCGTTCTTGCCGCGTCGTTAATCAGGCCAGCGGCGCCCGACGGCGCCCCCCGAGAACAGGAGGAATGCAGATGCGGAACTCGATGCTGGCTCTGACGGCGGCGGCTCTGATCGGCCTGTCCAGCGCGGCGATGGCGCAGGGGACCGGCGGCACCGGTGGCAGCTCCGGCAGCGGCACCGGCCCCGGCCCGGCCGCCGGCGAGCGCACCCCCGGCAGCAGCATGGGCTCCACCCCGCCGGCGATCGGCCCGAACGGCGCCAACCCGGCCACCACCGGCAACCCGACCGGCACGCCGGTCCCGGGCGCGGCGCAGAGCGGCAATCCGGGCATCGACCGCCCGCGCGCGCCGGAAGCCACCACCCAGGGCCCCGCGGGCGCCAACCCGCCGGTCACCGGCCAGAGCCAGAGCACGCCGACCCCGGGCCCGGCCCAGAGCGGCAGCCCGCGCCCGTAACCGTCTTTTCGCTTCCCCAAGCCTCTCCACCTCGCGCCGCCCCGGGACCTGGTTCCCGGGGCGCTTTTTTATGCGCGGCCTCCTGACCGCCGCGCGGCCGCGTGGCAAAAGCCCCCTGTCATGGAAAAACGCCAGGAAAGACGCCAGGAGAGACGCGGACCCGTCCCGGCCGGCCGCGCGCCCGACGCGACCCGGCTGCGCGAGGCGGCGCTGAAGCACCTGGCGCGCTTCGCGGCGACCGAGCTCGGCCTGGCCCGCGTGCTGGCGCGGCGCGTCGACCGCTGGGCCCGCCGCGCCGAGGCGGAAGGCCAGGACAGCGAGATGATCGCCGCCGCCATCGTCCAGGCCCGCGCCGACATCGCCGAGATCGCGCAGAAGCTGACCGCGATCGGCGTGGTGGACGACGCCGCCTTCGCCGCCAGCCGCGCCCGCCGGCTGAACCAGGCCGGCCGCTCGCAGCGCGCCATCCGTGCGCATCTGGCGGCGCGCGGCGTCGCCCCGGGCACCGCCGACAGCGTTCTGGAGGAAGCTCCGCTCGACGAGCTCGCCGCCGCGCTCGGGCAGTTGAAGCGCCGCCGCGCCGGTCCCTTCGCCGCCGAGCCGCCCGACCTCGCCGCCCGGATGAAGGCGATGGGCGCCCTGGCGCGCGCCGGCTTCAGCCAGGACATCGCCGGCCGCGCCCTCGACATGGATCGCGACGAGGCCGAGGACCGGCTGATCGCCGCCCGCCGTGGCTGAGCCCCCGATGAGCGACGCCGCGCCGCGCCACCCGGTGGTCTTCACCCGCGTCGGCATCTGGCGCGGCGCCCGCGTGGCGCTGCCGCTGTGGATCGGCATGCTGCCCTTCGGCCTGGTGGTCGGCGTCATCTCCGCCGGCAAGGGCCTCAGCCTGCTCGAGACGCTGCTGATGTCGGGCATCGTCTATGCCGGCGCCGCCCAGTTGCTGGCGCTGGAGATGTGGACCGACCCGACGCCGGTGCTGGCCGTGATCCTGGCCGCCGGCGTGGTCAATATCCGCATGGCGCCGATGGGGGCCGCGCTGTCGCCCTGGCTCGACAAGCTGCGCGGCTGGCAGCTCTGGGGGTCGCTGGCGACGCTGGTCGACCATTCCTTCGCCCTGTCGATGGCCGAGCAGCGGGCCGGCGGCCGCGATGCCGGCTTCCTGCTGGGGATGGGGCTGTCGCTCTGGGTGGCCTGGATGGCGGCCTCGGCGGCGGGGCATGTCCTGGGCGGCGCGGTGCAGCTGCCGGCGGGGCATCCGCTGTATTTCGGCGGGATCGCCGCCTTCTCCGCCCTGCTGGTGCCGCTGTGGCGCGGGCCGGGGCGCGACCTGGCGCCCTGGGCCCTGGCGGGCGCCGTCGCGCTGGCGGCGCAGCATCTGGGCGTGGCCCCGCCGCTGCCGCTGCTGGCCGGCGCGCTGTCGGGGGCGGCGCTGGCCGCCTGGCGCGAGACGCGATGATGATGGTGCCCCGATGATCCTGCGATGGGACGTGCTGGCGGCGATCATCGGCATGGCGCTGGTGACCTATCTGTGCCGCGCCGGCGGCTATGCGGTGTTGCGCGCCGTGCGCCCGCCGCCGTTCATCGACGCCATGCTGCGCAACCTGCCGGGACCGATCTTCGTCGCCTATGTCAGCCTGGCGCTGGACCGCATCGGCCCGGCGGGCGTCTTCGGCACGGCGGCGGTGATCCTGGTGCAGTGGAAGACGAAGAACCTCAGCGTCTCGATCCTGGCCGGGGTCGGCGCGGTGTGGCTGTGGCAGGCGATGGTCTGAGGCGTCCCGCCTCCGACCTCGGAGCGCCAAGCTTGCAGCACCCGGCTGACGCCGTTCAGCCGGCCAGCCCGGAGATCCATCCGAAGAGCCGCGCCGACGGCGGCCAGGCCGAGACCACGTCCAGCCGGTAGTGCCACAGCGCGAAGCCGGCGCCGCCGACCGCCAGGAGGGAGGCGATCCAGGCCAGGACCACCGGTGCGCGGGAGCGGCGGGGCGGCGGCGGGATGACGGCGGGCAGGTGCTCTTCGACCCGCGCGGACGCCGGCGGGAGGCGCGGGGCCTCCGTGCGCAGCGGCAGGCCCTCGGCTTCCATCGATGCCTCTGCCGGGACGCCCGCCGCAGTCGCGACGGGCGCGGCCGCCGGGCGCGGCACCCAGGCATGGGCGCAGCGCACGCAGCGCACCTCGCGGCCGAGCGCCACCAGGGCTTCCGGCACGTCATAGGCGGCGGCACAATCCGGGCATTCGATGCGCATGCGGCGCCTATGCCGGGGCCGCGGCCAGGCCGCAAGCCCCGGCTGCAACTGTTCGTCAACCAAGGCGGGTGGCGGGCCGCCGCCGGGCGTGGCATTTCCTGGCCATGGTGCGCTTCACCGCGGTCGGACTGCGCTATCCCTCCCCCGACGGGCGGGCGGGACCCGAGGCCTTGTCCGACCTGACCTTCACCCTGCCCGAGGGCAGCTTCACCTGGCTGCTGGGCGCCTCGGGCGCCGGCAAGTCCTCGGTGCTGCGCCTGATGCATCTGGCGCAGCTGCCGACGCGCGGCGACCTGGAGGTGCTCGACACCCTGGTCCGGCCGGAGCGGCGCGCGGCGCTGCCGGCGCTGCGCCGGCGCATCGGCGTGGTCTTCCAGGATTTCCGGCTGCTGCCCTACCTGTCCGCCTTCGACAACGTCGCGCTGCCGCTGCGCCTGGCGGGGCGGTCGGAATCCAGCCTGCGGCCGGACGTGACGGAAATGCTGCGCTGGGTCGGGCTGCAGGGCAAAGAACTGTCGCTGCCGCAGCAGCTGTCGGGCGGCGAGCAGCAGCGCGTCGCCATCGCCCGCGCCGTGGTCACCCGCCCGGCTTTGCTGGTCGCCGACGAGCCCACCGGCAACCTCGATTCGCTGCAGGCCCGACGCCTGCTGGCGCTGCTGACGCAGATGAACCGGCTGGGCACCACGGTGGTCGTCGCCACCCACAGCGAGGAGCTGGTGGCGCAGTTCCCCGCGCCCTCGCTGGTGCTGGATGGCGGCCGGGTGGTGCATCATGGCTGAGCGCCGCAGCCGCTACGCCCGCGATCCGCTCGGCCTCAAGCGCGCGCTGTCCGACCGGCTGCTGCCGGGCCTGGTCGCCGCCATGGCGCTGCTGGCCGCGATCGCGCTCGCCGGCAGCCGCGGCGCCGAGGCGCTGAAGGACCGCTGGCAGCATGGCGCGGCCGCCGCCGTCACCGTGCAGCTGCCGCCCGAGCAGGCCGGCCAGATGGACCGCGCGCTGGAGGTGCTGCGCGCCATGCCGGAGGTCGCCAGCGCCGTGCCGGTCGATTCCGACCGCATGCGGCAGCTGCTGCGCCCCTGGCTGGGCGAGGTGCCCTCCCTCCCTTTGCCCGCGGTGCTGGAGCTGCGGCTGAAGAACCTGGCCCTGGACCCCGCGCCGATCGCCGAGCGCCTGGCCGGGGCCGTTCCCGGCGCCGAGCTGGAATCGCACGGCATCTGGGTGGCGCGGCTGGCGGCGCTGGCCCGCAGCGTGCAGGGCGTGGCGCTGGCGGTCCTCGCGCTCGTCGCCGGCGTCGCGGTCGCGGTGGTGGCGGTGGCGACGCGGGCCGGCGTCGCCTCCCGCCGCCAGGCGATCGAGATCCTGCACGACCTGGGCGCGACCCAGGGCGACATCGCCGGCCGCTTCGCCCGGCGCATCGGCCTGCTGGCCGCCGGCGGCGCGCTGGCCGGCGCGGCCATCGCCGTCCCCACGCTGGCCGCCCTGTCGAACCTGGCAGCCCCTCTCGCGGGCGGCGAGGTGCAGCCCTGGACCGCGCTGCCCTGGCTGGATCTCGCGCTGCTGCCGCCGGTCGCCGGCCTGATCGGCTGGGCCACCGCCCAGCTCAGCGTCCGCCGCTGGCTGAAGCGCCTGCCGTGAGCCCGCTTCCCGACGGCAGCCGCCAGGGCCTGTGGAGCCGGCTGTGGATCGCCCCTGTCCTGGCCGCCATGCTGCTGGCCGGCGGCTTCGCGCTCTTCGCCGGGCTCAGCCGGGCGCAGCCGGAGCGGCCGCTGCGCCCGACCGACGGCATCGCCGTGCTGACCGGCGGGCCGCAGCGGGTCGAGGCCGGGCTGCGCCTGCTGCAGGAGGGCGAGGGCCGCTGGCTGATCATCTCCGGCGTCGGCCGCGACGCGCCGCTCGACCAGCTGATGCGCCATGCCGGGCTCGACCCCCAGGCGACCGAGATCGAGACGCGGATCACCGTCGGCCGCCAGGCCACCAGCACCCGCGGCAACGGGGCAGAGGTTGCGGAATGGGTCCAGGCGCGGCAGATCGCCTCGCTGCGCGTCGTCACCGCCGCCTTCCACATGCCCCGCGCCCTGCTGGAGCTGCGCCGCACCCTGCCCGGGGTCGAGCTGGTGCCGCATCCGGTGCAGGCCAGCGGCGCGCGCCCCGGCCTGCTGATGCGCGAATATGGAAAGCTGGTGGGGGCGATGCTCGGCCTGTCCGCCCTGAAGCCGGAGAAACCGCCGTCGTGAGTGCCCCCCGTTGCTGACGTCCCTGCGCTCGGCGCTGTTCAACCTGCTGTTCCTGGTGCTGACCGCGGCCACCTGCATCTTCGGCCTGGCGCTGCTGGCCCTGCCGCGCCAGGTGATGCGCCGCTACGTCCAGGGCTGGGCACGGCTGATGATGTGGCTGCTCAAGCATGTCTGCGGCATCGGGCTGATCGTCACCGGGCGCGAGCACCTGCCGCCCGGCCCCGCCGTCATCGCCGCCAAGCACCAGTCGGCCTATGACACCGTGGTCTGGCTGGCGATCCTGCCCGACCCGATCTACGTGCTGAAGCAGGAGCTGCTGAAGATCCCGGCCTGGGGGAAGCTGGCGCGCCACTACGGCTCGGTCGCCGTCGACCGCAAGGGCGGCGCCTCGGCGCTGAAGCGGATGGTCCGCGAATCCGCAGCCCTCCTGACCCAGGGCCACCAGGTGGTGATCTTCCCCGAGGGCACCCGCACCCTGCCCGGCCACCGCGTGCCCTACCAGCCGGGGATCGTCGCCCTGGCCGCCGCCAGCCCGGCCCCGGTGGTGCCGGTGGCGACCGACAGCGGGCTGCATTGGGGGCGGGGCGCCATGGCCCGCAAGCTGCCCGGGCCGATCACCCTGGCCTTCCTGCCGCCGCTGCCCCGTGGCCTGCCGCGCGCCGCCCTGCTGGCACAGCTCGAGGCGGCGATCGAGACCGAAACCGACCGCCTGGTCCGCGCTGGCGGCGGACCTGCCGTGCAGCCGCCACTTGTGGATAATTCTGTGGGATAACCGGTCCCTGGCAGGACCCACGGCTTCCAACGCCGGTCTGCAAGCCTCTGCCAGGGCTCGATTTTCGCCTCATGGCAGGCCGCCGGGAGGCTTGTTCCCTGGCAGAAATACTTCATAAGCGCCTGGAAACATTGCAATCTTAAAATCAGGACGCCACAGCCAGCGGATGGGGCTTGCCTGTGACATGGCCTTCTGACTCGCCCCTGTGGACAACTCTGCGGAAAACCTGCGCAGCGCCTTCTGCGAGGCCGCGCGAATCGGCGCCTCGCCTTAATCGGGCGGCAACAAAGCGGCGATCCGGTCCAGCCCGGCATCGCGCACCCCCAGGCTCCGCAGCTCGGCCACCGTGTTCAGCAGATAGTCCCGGTTGGCCCCGCTCAGCCCCACCCCGGCGGCGATGGCCGCCGCCGCCGCCTCCGGCGCCAGCGCGCGGCAGTAGGAATCCAGGCCGCGCACCGCGACGAAAGTCACCGCCCGCTTGAACTCCCCGCCGGGGAGCAGCCGCGCCGTCACCATCCGCCGCTCATAGACCCCGCCGATCATCTCCCGCGCGTCCAGATAGGCCAGCGCGGCGGCCGCATCCGCCGGCTCCACCCGGAACAGCACGCCGCGGCAGGCGCCGCCGCGGTCCAGCCCCAGCACCAGCCCGGGGCGCTCCGGCGTGCCGCGGTGATGCGTCGACCAGATGCAGAAGCGCCGGTGGAAGCCGCGCAGCAGGGCGGGCAGCATCGCCGCATGCGGGAAGCCCGGCTTCCAGATCAGCGAGCCATAGCCGAAGACATAGAGAAACCCGTCCGCATCCAGCAGCGGCGCGACAGCCTGGTCCATGCCCCACCCCTACACCGCCGCGCGCCCCGCGTCTGCCGGAGGGGCCTCGGCGCAGCCATGCGGCGCGCGCTCTGCTTGCCGTTCAGGTGAGCAGCCTCGCCGCCGCCCCGGTCTCTGATACACATCTCCGAGCCCACGAGAA
>NZ_MLCO01000233.1 GCF_001982615.1 Teichococcus deserti
CTTTCCTTCCGCTCCGTCCCGGCGACCCGCCCGCCCCTGCCCGGCCAGCCGCCGCTGCTGCGGCCGCAGGACGGCCCCGCCGGCCCCTGGCTGATGGTGGAGGAGCCGGTGCCCGGCATCGACTGGCGCCTTTCGCTTCTGGCCCCGCTGCGCCCGGCGCTGGAGCCCGCCCGCGCCGCTGCCCGGCTGGCCGCCCTGCTGCTGGGCCTGCTCGCCATCTTCCTGGTGGCGATCGCCCGCCGCCGGCACCGCCGCATCACCGAGGGCCGCATCCGCGCCGAGGCCCGGCGCGAGGCGCTGGAGGCCGAGGTCGGGCTGCGCACCGCCGAATTGCGCACCGCCAATGACGGGCTGCGCGCCGAGGCGGAGGAGCGCCGCCGCGCCGAGGCCGCCGTCCACCGCATGCGCGACGAGCTCGGCCAGGCCAACCGCCTGGCGGTGCTGGGCCAGATCACCGCCAGCGTCGCGCATGAGATCAACCAGCCGCTGGCCGCCATCCGCACCTTCGCCGACAATGCCGCTCTGCTCGTCACCCGCGGCGATGGCGCCACGGCGGCCAGGGCCATCGCCACCATCGCCAGCCTGACCGAGCGGATCGGCGCCATCACCGCGGGGCTCCGCGGCTTCGCCCGCAAGTCGACCGGCGAGACCCGCCCCGAGCCGATCCGCGGCGCCATCGACGGCGCCCTGCTGCTGCTCGGCCACCGGCTGCGGCAGAACAGCGTCGAGGTGGCGGTGACCGTGGAAGGCGACCCCGCCGTCCGCGCCGAGCGCGTCCGCCTGGAGCAGATCCTGGTCAACCTGGTGCAGAACGCCATCGAGGCGCTGGGTGAGCGGACCGACGGCCGCATCGCCATCACCGCGACGGCCGCCTCAGGCCGCGTCCGCATCGCCGTGCAGGACAATGGCCCAGGCCTCGACGCCGCGGTGCGCGCGGCATTGTTCATGCCCTTCACCACCACCAAATCGGCAGGGCTCGGCCTCGGCCTGGTGATCTCCCGCCAGATCGCCGCCGACCTCGGCGGCACCCTGGAAGCCCCCGAAACCACCGGTGGCCAGGGCGCGCTTTTCGTGCTGGAGCTGGAGCAGGCCATCTGATGCAGGACATGCGCGAGACCGACATCCTTTTCGTCGACGACGACGCCATGCTGCGCGAGGCCAACCTGCAAAGCTTCGCCCTCGCCGGCCTGAACGCCGAGGCCGCCCCCTCGGCGCTGCGCGCGCTGGAGCTGGTCGGCGACGATTTTCCGGGCGTCGTCGTCACCGATATCCGCATGCCCGGCATGGACGGCCTGGCCCTGTTCGAGCGGCTGCGCGCCCGCGACCCCGACCTGCCCGTCATCCTGATCACCGGCCATGGCGACATCCCCATGGCGGTCGAGGCGCTGCGCCAGGGCGCCTACCACTTCCTGCCCAAGCCCTATGCCGCCGAAGCCCTGCTCGGCCCGATCCGCCACGCGCTGGAACAGCGCCGCCTGGTGCTGGAGAACCGCCGCCTGGCCCGCGCGCTCGCCATGGCCGACGCCGACGACCCCCTCCAGGGCCGGGCGCCGGCGACCGAGCGGCTGCGCGCCCTGCTCCGCCAGATCGCCGACACCGATGTCGACGTGCTGATCGAGGGCGAGACCGGCAGCGGCAAGGATGTCGCCGCCATGGCGCTGCACCGCGCCAGCCGCCGCGCCCACCGCCCCTTCGTCGCCCTCAACTGCGGTGCCCTGCCCGAGACGGTGATCGAGAGCGAGCTCTTCGGCCACGAGCCCGGCGCCTTCACCGGCGCCCAGAAGCGCCGCATCGGCCGCATCGAGCATGCCGATGGCGGCACCCTCTTCCTCGACGAGATCGAGGCCATGCCGCTGGCCATGCAGGTCAAGCTGCTGCGCGTCCTCGAAAGCCGCGAGATCGCCCCGCTCGGCACCAACGAGATCCGCCGCCTCGACCTGCGCGTCGTCGCCGCCACCAAGCAGCCGCTGCCCGAACTGGTCCGCCAGGGCCGCTTCCGCGAGGACCTCTACTACCGCCTGCACGTCGTCACCCTGCGCGTCCCGCCGTTGCGCGACCGCCGCGACGACGTCTTCCTGCTGTTCGGCCAGTTTGCCGAGAAGGCGGCGAAACGCTTCGGCCGCCCGGTGCCGCCGCTCGACGGCGCGCTGCACCGCTACCTCGCTGAGCACGACTGGCCCGGCAACATCCGCGAGCTCGCCCATTTCGCCGAGCGCGCCGCCCTGGGCCTGGCCATCCTTCCCGACCTGCCCCCCGCCCCGGCCGAGGAAGGCAGCCTGCCGGAGCGCGTCGACGCCTTCGAGGCGCGGCTGCTGCGCGAGGCGCTGACCGCAGCGCAGGGCGACGTCCGCACGGCGCTGGAAGCGCTGAAAATTCCGCGGAAGACCTTCTATGACAAGCTCAAGCGCTACGGAATCGAAGCCCAGGAATACAGGAAGTAAGCGCGGGGGAAGGTATTCCCCCGCAAACGTATACGTTTGCGCCCCTTCTATTTCTGTCAGTCAAGCAGGTCGGGCTCCTGGGAGACGATCAGCTCCCACAACGGGTGGAAGCTCAACACGCCGGAATTCGGGCGCGCCACCTGCGCGGCAGTGTGCGCGGCCACCTCATGCGGGATCGGCTGCGGCGTGCCGGCGGCCTCGGCCAGCAGCTGCGCCTGCGCGGCATTGTCCATCGACAGATACCACCAGGCCGCCTCCTCCACCGACTTGCCCACTGTCAGGAAGCCGTGGTTCTTCAGGATCACCGCCTTGCGCGGACCCAGCGCCTCGGCGATCCGGTCGCCCTCGGACTCGTCCAGCACCACGCCCGTGAAATCGTCGAACAGCGCATGGTCGTCATAGAACTTGCAGCTGTCCTGCGTCAGCGGATCCAGCTTGCGCCCCAGCGACGCCCAGGCCTTGCCATAGGTCGAATGCGTATGCGCCGCCGCCACCACATCCGGACGCGCCTTGTGGATCGCCGAATGGATCGCGAAGGCCGCCCGGTTCACCGGCTGGTCGCCCTCCACCACCTCCCCCGTCTCGTCCACCCGGATCAGGTCGGAGACACGGATCAGGCCGAAATGCTTGCCCAGCGGATTGACCCAGAAGCTGTGCGGATGCTCCGGGTCGCGCGCCGTCACATGCCCCGCAAGTCCCTGGTCGAAGCCGGCCCGCGCGAAGAGCCGGAAGGTCGCCGCCAGCCGCTGCTTGCGGTGCAGCCGCTCGGCCGCGATGTCGCGCAGGGGCGATCCCTCGCGCAGCAGGCTCTTGAAGCTCGGCGATCCGGCCAGTCGCGGGTCGAGACGGGTGATCTGGTTTACGCGGCATTCTCCTCTCGGAAGGCCCCCGGCGGCAGTCCGGTGCCTTTCACGCATCCAATCGGAGTTCAGACATAGAGTCCATTCCTGAATCGCTATTTACATTATTTAACGATCAGAAATGCATTAAACAACCTGGCCGGGCGTCACGCAGAATTCACGGCCCTCCGCCGGCGTAGCCTTTCCAGTTCCCTGCGCCCTGCCCCGCCGGAGCGGCTGCCCTCCCGGGCCTTGACCCCTCTTTTTGCACTGCAATAGGGTCGCCCCGCGCCCCCACGCAGCGACAGGATGGCCCCATGTCTGGCACCCTCGCCCTGAACCTCTCGGCCCAGCCCCTGCTGGAGAGCGCCGCCTATGCGCTCGATTCCTGGCAGCGCGGCGTCCTCTTCCTCGACACGCTGCGCCAGCGCGGCAACCAACTGGCCAGGGAGCTGCAGAAGCCCGCGCCCACCGTGCTGAGCTTCGCGGGCGAACTGGTCCTCGACGGCCGCACCCTGCCCCGCCCTGTCAATTACGGCCTGATCCGCATCACCCCGCCGGCGGGCACCGTGATCGACGAGCGCAAGCGCCCCTTCGTCGTCGTCGACCCCCGCGCCGGCCACGGCCCCGGCATCGGCGGCTTCAAGCCGGACAGCGAGATCGGCGTCGCGCTGCGCGCCGGCCATCCCTGCTACTTCATCGGCTTCCTGCCGCTTCCCGTGCCCGGCCAGACCATCGAGGACGTCATGCGCGCGGAGCAGGCCTTCCTCGAGGCCGTTGCCCGCGCCCACCCGGAGGCCGATGGCCGCCCCGTCGCCATCGGCAACTGCCAGGCCGGCTGGCAGCTGGCCATGGCCGCGGCCACCCGGCCCGACCTCTTCGGCCCGCTGATCCTGGCCGGCGCGCCGCTCTCCTACTGGGCCGGTGAGCACGGCCGCAACCCGATGCGCTATGCCGGCGGGCTGCTGGGCGGCACCTGGCTGACGGCGCTGGCCGGCGACCTGGGCCATGGCCTCTTCGACGGCGCCTGGCTGGTGCAGAACTTCGAGACGCTGAACCCGGCCAACACGCTCTGGACCAAGCAATACGCCCTCTACGACCGCATCGACACCGAGCCCGCCCGCTACCTCGGCTTCGAGCGCTGGTGGACCCACCATGTCCTGACCAATGCCGGCGAGATGCAGGACATCGTCGACAAGCTTTTCGTCGGCAACCGCCTGGCCACCGCCGAGCTCGCCACCCGCGAGGGCGAGCGCATCGACCTGCGCAACATCACCACGCCCATCGTCGTCTTCTGCTCCGAGGGCGACAACATCACGCCCCCACCCCAGGCGCTGGGCTGGATCACCGATCTCTACGACAGCGTCGACGACATCCGCGCCGCCGGCCAGACCATTGTCTACATGATCCATCCGAACATCGGGCATCTCGGCATCTTCGTCTCCGGCAGCATCGCCCGCCGCGAGCATGAGGAATTCGCCTCCAACATCGACTTCATCGACGTGCTGCCGCCGGGACTCTACGAGGCGGAGATCCTCGACGGCAGCGGCCCCGGCGGCCATCTGCTGCGCTTCGCCGCGCGCGAGATCGAGGAGCTGCGCGCCATCACCCGCCCCGACCCGGAGGATGACCGCAAATTCGCGACCGTCCGCCGCGTCGCCGAGATCAATCTGGGCCTCTACCGCCAGTTCCTGCAGCCGCTGCTGCGCGCCACGGTGACCGCCCCCATGGCGGAGGCGCTGCGCCAGCTGCACCCGCTGCGTTTCCAATATTCCTTCTTCTCTGACAGCAATCCCGCGATCGCCGCCGTCGCGCCGCTGGCCCAGGCCGTCGCCGCGCATCGCCGCCCGGTGCCCGACACCAACCCCTGGCGCCAGGCCGAGCACGCCGCCTCTGCCTGGATCGAGGCCGGGCTGATGCTGGCCGGCGCGCTGCGCGACCACGTTCAGGAAAACCTGTTCCACGCCGTCTACGGCCAGAAGCTGCTGCAGTCGCTGGTCGGCCTCGGCGCCCGGGACGAAGCGGTGCGCCGCCGCCCAGGCCTGGAGCCCGGGCAGCAGGCCTTCCGCGCCGCCCGAATCCGCGAGCTGCAGGGCCGCATCGCCGAGGGCGGGCCACGCGCCGCCTTCCTGCGCCTGGTCGCCTATATTGGCCTGGCCGAGCGCCGCGCCGACGAGCGCAGCTTCGCCGTGCTGCGCGCCCTCTGGCACAGCCATGGCGGCGGCGATCTGGCTGCCTTCAAGGCGCTGCTGCGCGAGCAGTTCCTGATGCTGCGCCTCGACCGCGACGCCGCGCTGGCAGCGCTGCCGGCCATGCTCGGCGACCTGCCGCCCGAGGGCATCCCGGCCTTCGCCGAGGCGCTGCGCCAGGTGGCCACCGCCGCGCCGCTGCACCCCGCCGCCGCCGAGCGCCTGGCCGAGGTCGAGGCCCGCCTGGCCCTGCTGGGCGCCGCGCCCTTGCAGCCGGCATCCTGAGATGACCGACATGCTGCCCGGCCGCGGCGCCAAGCCGCATCCGCATTACGACGCGCTGATCGCCCGCTGCGCCGGCGTGGCGCCGCTGGCCTGCGCCGTCGTCCATCCCTGCGACGCCGCCGCCATGACGGGCGTCGCCGAGGCGCATCGCCAGGGCCTGATCGAGCCCATCCTGGTCGGACCGCCGGAGAAGATCCGCGCCGCCGCGGCCGGCATCGGCTTCGACATCGCGGGCTTCGCCCTGGTCGACGCGCCGCACAGCCATGCGGCGGCCGAGCTCGGCGTCCGCCTGGTGCATGAGAACCGCGCCCATCTGCTGATGAAGGGCAGCCTGCACACCGACGAGCTGATGGGCGCCGTCGTCGCCCGCGACGGCGGGCTGCGCACCGAGCGCCGCATCAGCCATGTCTTCATCATGGACGTGCCGGACCATCCGCGGCCGCTGTTCATCACCGATGCCGCCATCAACATCGCCCCCGACCTGGCGACCAAGGCCGACATCATCGCCAACGCCATCGACCTGCATCATGGCCTGGGCCTCGGCATCCCGCGGGTGGCGATCCTGTCGGCGATGGAGACGGTGAACCCGAAGCTGCCCGGCACCATCGAGGCCGCGGCGCTCTGCAAGATGGCCGATCGCGGCCAGATCCAGGGCGGCATCCTGGACGGGCCGCTGGCGCTGGACAATGCGGTCAGTCCGGAGGCGGCGCGCATCAAGGGCATCCGCTCCGAGGTCGCCGGCCGCGCGCAGATCCTGGTGGTCCCCGACCTCGAGGCCGGCAATATGCTGGCCAAGAACCTGACCTTCCTGGCCGGGGCCGATGCCGCCGGCATCGTGCTGGGCGCCCGGGTGCCGATCGTGCTGACCAGCCGCGCCGATTCCGCCCGCACCCGGCTGGCCTCCACCGCGGTGGCCCTGCTTTATGCGCGGCATCTGCTGCAGGCGCGGCCCGTCTCGGCATGAGCGCAGAGCAGATCCTGGTCCTGAATGCCGGCAGCTCCAGCCTGAAGTTCCAGCTCTATGACGTGGGCGACGGCGACACGCTGTCGCGCCGCTTCAAGGGGCTGATCGGCGGCATCGGCACGCCGCATGGCCGGCTGCAGGTGGTCGACGGGACGAACGCCCCCCTGGCCGACGAGCGCCCCGATCCCGCGCGGCTGGCCGATGTCGAGGCGGCGCAGGCGCTGCTCGGCGAATGGTTCATGGCCCATGCCGGCGCGCCGCCCAGCGCCGTCGGCCACCGCGTCGTCCATGGCGGCACGGAGTTCACCGCCCCGGTCCGCGTCGATGCGGCGATGCTGGCGCGGCTGGAGGCGCTGACGCCCCTCGCCCCGCTGCACCAGCCGGCCAATCTGGCGCCGATCCGCTCGATCCTGTCGCGCCGCCCGGACCTGCCGCAGGTCGCCTGCTTCGACACGTCGTTTCATCGCAGCCACGGGCCGCTGGCGGAACGCTTCGCCATTCCCGAGGCGCTCTACCAGCAAGGCATCCGCCGCTACGGTTTCCACGGCCTGTCCTACGAATACATCGCCGGCCATCTCGGCGACCTCGGCCCGTCGCTGCCGGCGGCGCGTGTCGTCGTGCTGCACCTGGGCAGCGGCATGTCGGCCTGCGCCATGCGCGATGGGAAAAGCATCGACAGCAGCATGGGATTCACTGCCCTCGACGGGCTGCCGATGGGCACGCGGCCCGGCGCGCTCGACCCGGGCGTGGTTCTCTACCTGGCCGAGCAGGGCATGGCGCCCGCCGCCATCGAGCACCTGCTCTACCACGATTGCGGGCTGAAGGGCCTGTCGGGCATCAGCGGCGATGTCCGCGACCTGCTGGGCAGCGACGCGCCGGCGGCACGGCTGGCCCTCGACTTCCTGGCCTATCGCGCGGCGGGCACCATCGCCCAGCTGGGCAGCGCCATGGGCGGGCTGGACGCCGTGGTCTTCACCGCCGGCGTCGGTGAGAATGCCGCGCCGATCCGTGCCGCCATCGCCGAAGGCTGCACCTGGCTGGGCCTGACGCTGGACGCGGCCCGCAACGCAACCCATGGCCCGCGCATCAGCGCCGACGGCAGCCGCGTCTCCGCCTGGGTGCTGCCGACCAACGAGGAACGCATGATCGCGCGCCACACCCTCGACCTGCTGCGCGGGAGGAAGACGGCATGGTGACCCCCCTGGTTTTGCCCAGCCTGGAAGGCAAGCGCGGGCTGGTCACCGGCATCGCCAACGACCAGTCGATTGCCTGGGGCTGCGCCCGCGCCTTCCGCAGCCTGGGCGCGGAGCTGGCGGTGACCTACCTGAACGACAAGGCGCGGCCTTACGTCGAGCCGCTGGCGGCGGAGGTCGAAGCGTCGTTGCTGTTGCCGCTCGACCTGCGCGTCGAGGGCCAGCTCGAGGCGGTCTTCGCGGCGCTGGAAGAAAGATGGGGGAAGCTGGACTTCCTGCTGCATTCCATCGCCTTCGCCCCGCGCGACGACCTGCAGGGCCGCGTCACCGACTGCTCGCGCGACGGCTTCCTGCAGGCGATGGACATCTCCTGCTGGTCCTTCATCCGCATGGCCAAGCTGGCCGAGCCGCTGATGCGCGACGGCGGCGCCCTGTTCTGCATGAGCTATTACGGCGCCTCGATGGTGGTCGAGCACTACAACATGATGGGCCCGGTCAAGGCCGCGCTGGAATCGGCGACCCGCTATCTCGCGACCGAGCTCGGGCCGCAGGGCATCCGGGTGCATGCCATCTCGCCCGGGCCGCTGAAGACCCGCGCCGCCTCCGGCCTGCCCGATTTCGACGCGCTGCTGGCCCGGGCCGAGGCCAAGGCGCCGGCCCGCGCTTTGGTCTCGATCGAGGATGTCGGCCTGGCCACCGCCTATCTCGCGACCGACGCCGCCAGGCTGATCACCGGCCAGACCCTCTATATCGACGGCGGCTACCACATCGTCGATTGAGCGCGCCGCTCCCCCGTCCTAGCCTGACCGGCTGGGGGAGAGACCGCGATGTCCGCTGCGCCGATCTGGGGCGAATACGACACCATCATCCTGGGCGGCGGCTCCGCCGGCTGCGTGCTGGCGGCGCGGCTGTCGGAGGACCCCTCCCGCCGGGTGCTGCTGGTCGAGGCCGGGCGCGACCTCCGCCCCGGCGCGGTGCCGGCTTCCATCGCCTCGCCCTATCCCGGTCGCGCCTATTTCGATCCGGAGAACACCTGGCCCGGGCTGCGCGCCAGCATGGGCCGCGCGCCCGGCAATGCCGGCCAGGCCACCATCCGCCCCTATGAGCAGGCGCGGCTGCTGGGCGGCGGCTCCTCGATCAACGGCATCGGCGCCAATCGCGGCGCGCCCTCGGACTATGCCGAATGGGAGGAGATGGGCGCCACCGGCTGGGGTTTTTCCGACGTCCTGCCCTTCTTCCGCAAGCTGGAAACCGATCTCGACCATGGCGATGACGGGATGCTGCATGGCGGCACCGGGCCGCTGCCGATCCAGCGCATCCCGCGGCATCTGCATTCCGGCTTCGCCCGGGCGGCGGAGGCGGCGATGGTCGCGCAAGGCTTCGCCGCCCATGACGACCAGAACGGCGTCTGGGAGGACGGCGTCTTCCCCATCACCGTCAACCTGGACCGCGAAGGCGCCCGCGCCTCGGTGGCCACCGCCTATCTGACCGAGGCGGTGCGCGCCCGCCCGAACCTCGCGGTCTGGACCGGCGCCACCGTTCTGCGCCTCACCTTCGAGGGCCGGCGTGCCACAGGCGCCCTGCTGCGCCGCGACGGCGCCGAGGGGGTGGTGGCCGCGCCGCTGGTGATCCTCTCGTCCGGCGCGCTGCATTCGCCGGCGGTGCTGCTGCGCAGCGGCATCGGCCCGGGCGCCGCTCTGCAGGGCCTGGGGATCGCGCCCGTCGCCGCGCGCGCCGGCGTCGGGCGCAACCTGCTGGAGCATCCCTCGATCGGGCTCTCGGCCTTCATCGCGCCGGCGGCGCGGCTGGCCGCCGGCGACCGCTACCACATCCAGTCGATCCTGCGCTGGTCCTCCGGCATGGAGGGCGTCGCGCCGGGCGACATGCACACCGCGGTCAACACCCGCTCCGGCTGGCATGCGGTCGGGCACCGCATCGCGACGCTCTTCTCCTGGGTGAACAAGTCCTATTCCCAGGGACGTGTGACGCTGACCGCGCCAGACGCCGACACCCCGCCCGATGTCGACTTCAACCTTCTGTCGGATGAACGCGACCTGACCCGGCTCGCCCAGGCGTTCCTGCTCGCGGCACGCGTGCTGGATGCCCCGGAACTGTCGGGAGCCGTCGTCGAGAAGTTCCCGTCGACCTATTCGGAGGACGTGAAAAAACTGCTGCGGCCGACGCGGCGCAACGGGGTGCTGACGGCGCTGGCCGGGCCGCTGATGGACCGCAGCGCCCTGGTCCGGCGCCGCATCCTGGGCATGGCGCAGCAGGGCATCGCGCCGCTGGAGACGCTCTGCAGCGATCAGGGCGCGCTGCAGCGGCATCTGCGCCAGCATGTCGGCGGCGTCTGGCATCCCTGCGGCACCTGCCGCATGGGCGCGGCCGACGACCCGATGGCGGTCTGCGACGCCGAGGGCCGCGTCATCGGCGTCGAAGGGCTGATGGTCGCCGATGCCTCGATCATGCCGAGCATCCCCTGCGCCAACCTGAACGTCCCGGTGATCATGATCGCCGAGAAGCTGGCGCAGGGGCTGAGGCGCGGCTAGCCCGCCTTCCAGGCGGCGACGAAGCTTTCGGCATTGGCGGCGAGCTCGGCCAGCGCCATTCCCGGCTTGTAGAGCGCCGAGCCCAGGCCGAAGCCGGCGACGCCGACCGCGCGGAACGGCCCCATGGTGGCGGGCGCGATGCCGCCCACCGGCAGCAGCCTGGTTCCCTGGGGCAGCACCGCCAGCATCGCCTTGACCACCGGCGGCCCGACCATTTCCGCCGGGAATACCTTCAACGCGGCCGCCCCTGCCGCCAGGGCGGCGAAGGCTTCCGTGGGCGTGGCGATGCCAGGGAGGCAGAGCAGGCCGGCCGCCGCGGCGGCGCCGATCACGGCCGTATCGGCATGCGGCATCACCACCAGCTCGGCGCCGATCCTTTTCAGCTCCTCGACATCGGCGATCCGCAGAACCGTGCCGGCGCCGACCAGCGCCTCCGGCGGCAGCGCCGCGCGAATGGCCGCGATGCTGGCGAAAGGGTCCGGCGAATTCAGCGGCACCTCGATCAGGCGGAAGCCGGCGGCATAGAGGGCTTGCGCCGCCGGCACCGCCTCGGCCGGGGTCAGGCCGCGCAGGATGGCGACCAGCGGCAGCTGCGCCATCGCCGCGTCCAGCCGGGCCAGCAAAGCGGGAGAGGTCATGGCGTCATCTTTCGTGCCGTGGCCAGCAGGCCGGCGGCCCGGGCGAAATGGAACAGCCCGGCCGGGGCGGTATTGCCCAGCCGCCGCGGCGGGGCGGCGCCCAGCGCCGCCAGGCCGGTGGCATAGCGCTCGCACAGCGCAGGATCGCCGATCAGCGCCAGCGCCGTGTCGCGCCCGGCCGCGGCCAGGCCGGAGACCAGCTCATGCCCGATCAGCAGGCCCGACAGAAAGTCCTTCAGCACCGCCGGCGCCATCTGCTTTGTCAGGCCGAGGCTGCGGGCCGCGAAAATCTGCCGGGTCAGGTCGCCCGGATGGCTGTCGCGCGCCAGCTGCAGCCCGCGGGTGAAGGCAGCGGCGGCCTCGTCCGGATGGCCTTCCTCCCCCGCCGGCATCAGCCGGCCAAGCAGAGAATGCTGCCGCAGCACGGCGAAGAGCTCGCCGGTCATGTAGGTGGCGAAGCGGGTGATGCGGCCGCCCTCCACCGCCACCCATTTGGAATGCGTCCCCGGCATCAGGAAATGGCCGCGCGCCGCCAGGCTCGGCTGCTGGGCCAGGGCGCCGGCGATCTGGATCTCCTCGCCGCGGATGACGTCGGGCGTGCCGCCGGGCGGGTCGGCCAGGACGCCGGGGGCGATCAGCAGCTCGACCCCCTGGCGGGTGATCACGCTGACCGCCTGGCTGGCCAGGCGCTGCAGATCGGCCGGGCAGGCGACATAGGGCGCCTCGCGCCAGCCCTGGCTGCTGCCGATCATGCCGCCCGCCGCCACCGGCAGGGTCGGATCGGCCTGCAGCCAGGCGCCGCACAGCGCTTCGAAGGCCAGGTCGAAGCCCTCGGGCGCCGGGCCTGGCAGGTTGGTGATGCCATGCGGGCTGGCACGGCTGTCCAGCACGGCGCCGCTGGCATCCATCAGGAAGCCGCGCAGGCTCGAGGTGCCCCAGTCCAGGGCGATCAGCGCAGGCGTCATCGGTGTCGTTGCCCTCCCGCAACACGCCTAGGGCGGGCGGCCAGGGGCTGTCAAACCGCGCGCGCCGCGGCAAGCTGGCCGAAGGGAAACGAACCAGCGTGAGGGGACTGACCGACATGTGGAAGGATCGCAGGCTGCTGGAGCTGTTCGGCATCGCGCATCCGATCCTGCTGGCGCCGATGGCCGGGCCCGGCCTGGCGCCGCTGGCGATCGGCGTCGCCGAGGGTGGCGGCCTGCCCGCCCTGCCTGGCGCCCTGCTGACCCTGCCGCAGCTCGAGGCCGAGTTCCTGGCCGTGCGCGCCCGGCATGACGGGCCGCTGAACCTGAACTTCTTCTGCCACCAGCCGGCGGTGGTGGATGCAGCACGGGAGCAGGCCTGGCGCGACCGGCTGGCGCCCTATTTCCAGGAGCTGGGCCTGCCGCCGGAGACGCCGGTCCCGACCAGCAACCGCAGCCCCTTCGACGCGGAGGCCTGCGCCCTGGTGGAGACGCTGCGGCCCGCGGTGGTCAGCTTCCATTTCGGCCTGCCGGAGGCGGCGCTGCTGGCGCGCGTCAAGGCGACGGGGGCGCGGGTCATCGCCTCCGCCACCACGGTCGCCGAGGCGCGGCACCTGGAGGCGGCGGGATGCGACGCCATCATCGCCCAGGGTGCCGAGGCCGGCGGCCATTGCGGCGTTTTTCTGACCGACGACCCGGTGGCGGCGGTGGCCAGCCAGCCTTCCACCCTGGCGCTGGTGCCGCAGGTGGTGGATGCGGTCGCCGTGCCGGTGATCGCGGCGGGCGGCATTGCCGATGGCCGCGGCCTGGTCGCCGCGCTCGCCCTGGGCGCGGCGGGGGTGCAGATCGGCACCGCCTTCCTGCACACGCCGGAAGCCAGGCTGCCGGCGCCGCACCGCGCCGCCCTGGCCCGCGCGCAGGACGACCAGACGGCGCTGACCAACCTGTTCACCGGCCGGCCGGCGCGCGGCATCCTGAACCGGCTGATGCGCGAGCAGGGGCCGCTGAACCCGGCGGCCCCCGCCTTCCCGCTGGCCGGCGGCGCGCTGGCGCCGCTGCGGGCGGCAAGCGAGCCGCAGGGGTCAGGGGATTTCATGTCGCTCTGGGCGGGCCAGGCCTTCCGGCTGGGCCGGGCGATGCCGGCGGCTGCGCTCACCCGGCTGATCGCGGCGGAGGCCCAGGCGCTGCTGCGCCGCCTGTCGCCGGATGCGTCGTCGCAGGCTTCATCGTAGAGGGGCGGCGGGCGATCCATCCAGGACCGCCCGCCGCCGGTTCGTCGCCCAGGGTGCATGGCCCAGGGTGCATCGCCCAGGCTGCATCGCCCAGGCTGCATCGCGCCAAGGGTCTTGGTCGCGCCCTCTCCGGATCAGGAGGCCATGAAGCCCGAGAGCTTCTCGAAGGAGACGGCCGGGGCCGTGGTCTCCTCGGACTTCTTGTCCTGCTCGGCCGGGCGCTGGGCATCGGCATGCCGGGTCTGACCGTCGTGCCGGGATTCCTCGGCACGGTCCCGACGGTCGGCATGGGTGGCGTGGGCCATAACATTGCTCCGCGGTTGTTGCCGCGGAAGTTAGGCATCCTGCCGATTATCGCCAGTCCGTGTGTTGCGGCGCAGCATTGTGCTGGACGCAAGGCTCCTACGTAATCTTCATGCGGCTTTCAGCGATCCGACACATGGATCCGCCGTCATTTCGCCATGTTTGCACCGCGTGCCGCCTGATCAGGCCGCCTTTAGCCGCCCCAGCAGCTCGTTCAGCTGCTGCAGCTGCCGCTCGCCCGGCATCAGCCGCAGCACCAGGGCCTGGCCGCGCATGCCGACGCAGGAAGCCGGGATGTCCAGCCCCTCCACCTGCAGCCGGCCCTGCATGCCGGCGGCGGCCTGGGTGGCGCCGGTGACCAGGGCGCCATTCTCCGAGAGGTTGGTGACGCGCACCGCCTCCCCCGCCCCGCCGCCAGACAGCATCAGCCGACCGGACAGGTCGACAT
>NZ_MLCO01000234.1 GCF_001982615.1 Teichococcus deserti
GAACATCTATGACGATGCCGGCTTTTTCGCCGGCTACAGCCAGCTGGCGCGCTCGCGGCACGGGCTGGACGGGGCGCCGGAATGGCCCGCGATCCAGGCGCTGCTGCCGCCGCTGGCCGGGGCTCGGGTGGTCGATCTGGGCTGCGGCTTCGGCTGGTTCGCCCGCTGGGCCCGGGCCCGGGGCGCCGCCGAGGTGCTGGGCATCGACCTGTCGGACCGCATGCTGGCGCGGGCCCGCGCCCTGACCGATGACCCCGGCATCGCCTGGCGCCAGGCCGATCTGGAGACGCTGGCGCTGCCGCCCGCGCGCTTCGAGCTGGCCTATAGCGCGCTGGCCTTCCACTACCTGGTCGACTTCGCACGGCTGGCGGGCATGGTGCACCAGGCCCTGGCGCCGGGCGGGCGCTTCGTCTTCACCATCGAGCACCCGGTCTACATGGCCTCGACCCGCCCCGGCTGGGTGGCGCGGGAGGACGGCGACCGCGCCTGGCCGGTCGACCACTATGCCGAGGAAGGCCCGCGCAGCACCGACTGGCTGGCCCCCGGCGTGATCAAGCAGCACCGCCGGTTGTCGACCACGGTGAATGCCCTGCTCGCCGCCGGCTTCGCCCTGACGGGGCTGGACGAATGGGCGCCGACGCCGGCCCAGCTCGCCGCCCAGCCGGCGCTGCGGGACGAGATGGACCGGCCGATGATGCTGCTGGTGTCAGCCCGGCGCGGCTGACGCGGCTCAGACGCCGATCGCGCTCTCGATCTGCCCGGCGGCGTTGTAGGTGATGGTATAGACGTCCCAGGGATGCGAGCCGGTCAGGTCGTAATCGGTCGCGACCATGCGGCCATCGGCCCAGCGCTGGATCACATAGTCCAGCCGCCCGGCCGCGTCGTAATCCTCTAGCAGCTGGCCGCCCTGGGCGTCGGCGGTGATGACATAGTCCGGCAGGCCGGTGGCGGGGTCGTGGTCGCGCGCCACCTGGCGGCCATCGGCCAGGGTCTCGATGGCATAGGCCAGCCGGCCTTGCGCGTCGTAATCCTCCACCAGGCGGTAGCCGGTGTCGTCGCGGGTGATGACGTAGTCGAGCAGGCCGGTCTCCGGGTTGTAGTCCTCGGCCTTGAGGCGCCCGTCGCTCCAGGTGTTCAGGACATAGTCCTTGTTGCCATTGCCCTTGTCAGAGGTGATGGACTCGTCCCGCCCGTCGAAATACTGGGTGGCGACGTAGTAGGGATCGGCGCTGCCGGGTTCGTAGAGCTTGATCTTCTTGGAGATGTCGCTCGTGTCGTAGCGGCCGGTCCGTTCTTCCCAGTTCTCCACGACCAGCACGACGTGGCCCTCCGCATCCGTCCGGGTCCATTTCTCCAGGAAGCGGGTCGGGTGGTTCGCCAGGGCGCCCCAGTAGGAATAGGCCGTGGTCATCGTGCCACCGTCATCCATGACCGCGACGATGCTGCTGGTCGTGGAGGTCCCTTCGCCCCAGTAGTCGGTGTTGATGGTGTAGGATCGCCAGGCATGCGCCTGGTCCACGTCATAGGTCGTGCGCGAATAGATGCGACCGAAGCCCCATTCATCCATGTCGGTCACGTAGCTGGAGCGGAGCTCGCCGGTGACGGGGTCGTATCTGTTCACGGTGGTCAGGTCGCTCATCGTCACGCACTCCTTGTCACGCACGGCCCGATCAACTTTCGGGTAAGTCATATCGACCCCCGATTGAATCCCCCGTCAAGGCCGCGCCCTGCTGGACGAAGCGCGGCCACGACACCATGCTAGGCGCATGAGCTTCTCGTCGATCTACCGCCACGGCTTCGCCCGCGTCGCGGCCTGCACCACCCGGATCTCGCCGGCCCATCCGGCGGCCAATGCCGCCGCCATCCTGGAGGCGGCGCGGGAAGCCCATGCCGCCGGCGCCGCCACCGCCGTCTTCCCGGAGCTCGGCCTCTCCGGCTATGCCATCGACGACCTGCTGCTGCAGGACACGCTGCTGGAGGCGGTCGAGGCCGCGCTCGAAAGCCTGGCGCGCGACACCGCTGGCCTCCGCCCCCTGCTGCTGATCGGCGCACCGCTGCAGCACCAGGGCCGGGTCTACAACTGCGCGGTGGCGATGCAGGCCGGGCGCATCCTCGGCGTCGTGCCGAAGCAGTTCCTGCCCAACTACCGCGAATTCTACGAGCGGCGGCATTTTGCCTCCGGCGCCGGCACCGAGGGGCAGGCGATCCGACTGGCCGGCCAGGACGCCCCCTTCGGCCCCGACCTGATCTTCGCGGCCAGCGACCTGCCCGGCTTCGTGCTGCATGCCGAGATCTGCGAGGACCTCTGGGTGCCGGTGCCGCCGAGCGCCGTGGCGGCGCTCGCCGGCGCCACGGTGCTGGCCAACCTGTCCGCCAGCAACATCACCGTGGGCAAGGCGGAGACGCGGCGGCTGCTCTGCCAGTCGCAATCGGCGCGCTGCCTGGCCGCCTATCTCTATGCCGCGGCCGGCGCCGGCGAGAGCACCACCGACCTCGCCTGGGACGGCCAGGTCTCGATCTTCGAGAACGGCGCGGTGCTGGCCGAGAGCGAGCGCTTCCCCGCGGGCGCGCAGCTGGTGCTGGCCGATATCGACCTCGACCTGCTGCGCCAGGAACGCGCCCGCCAGGGCACCTTCGACGACAACCGCCGCAGCTTCGCGACGCCCTTCCGCCGGGTTTCCTTCAGCCTGGCGCCGCCTTCCGAGGATATCGGCTTCCGTCGCCCGATCGAGCGCTTCCCCTTCGTCCCCGCCGACGCTGGCCGGCTGCACCAGGACTGCTACGAGGCCTACAACATCCAGGTCGCCGGCCTGGTTCAGCGGGTCCAGGCGACGGGCAACGGGAAGATCATCATCGGCGTCTCGGGCGGCCTCGATTCCACCCAGGCGCTGATCGTGGCGGCCCATGCCATGGACCTGATGAAACGGCCGAGAACGGACATCCTGGCCTTCACCATGCCGGGCTTCGGCACCAGCGAGGGGACGAAGACCAATGCCCATGCGCTGATGGCCGCACTCGGCGTCACCGCGCGGGAGCTCGACATCCGCCCGGCGGCGCGGCAGATGCTGGCCGATCTCGAGCATCCCTTCGCCGATGGCGAGCCGGTCTATGACGTGACCTTCGAGAACGTGCAGGCGGGGCTGCGCACCGACTACCTGTTCCGCGCCGCCAACCGGCATGGCGGCATGGTGCTGGGCACCGGCGACCTGTCCGAGCTGGCGCTGGGCTGGTGCACCTATGGCGTCGGCGACCAGATGTCGCATTACAACGTCAATGGCGGCGTGCCGAAGACGCTGATCCAGCACCTGATCCGCTGGGTGATCGGCTCCGGCCAGTTCAGCGACGAGGTCGGCCGCATCCTCGACGCCATCCTCAACACCGAGATCTCGCCCGAGCTGATCCCGGCGGGCGCCGAGGGCGACGCCGGGCTGCAGAGCACCGAGGCCAAGATCGGCCCCTATGCCCTGCAGGATTTCTCCCTGTTCTACACGCTGCGCTACGGCTTCCGCCCGTCGAAGATCGCGTATCTCGCTTTGCAGGCCTGGGGCGACGCGGCGCGCGGCCACTGGCCGACCGGCTTCCCGGAGGGGCGGCGGAACCAATACGACCTGCCGGCCATCCGCCGCTGGATGGAGGTCTTCCTGGGTCGCTTCTTCGGCTTCGCCCAGTTCAAGCGCTCGGCCATGCCGAACGGGCCGAAGGTCTCGGCCGGCGGGTCGCTGTCGCCGCGCGGCGACTGGCGCGCGCCTTCCGACGGCAATGCCGCGGCCTGGCTCGAGGAGCTGCGCCGCAACGTGCCGGAGAAGTAACCCCGTTCCTCCGACGTCGTTAACGATGTCGGAGGAATTCTCGATGGCTGACAAAGAAGCTTTGCGACACGGCCCGCTCGGCGCCAGCTGCGCGCATCTCTGCGTCGACATGCAGAAGCTGTTCGACACCGGCTCGCCCTGGGAGACGCCCTGGCTGAAGCGCGTGCTGCCGGTGGTGGAGCAGCTGGCGGCGGCGCATCCCGAGGCCAGCATCTTCACCCGCTTCCTGCCGGTGGCGCGGCCCGGCGAAGGCCAGGGCACCTGGCGCCGCTACTACGAGCGCTGGAGCGAGATGACGCTGGAGGCGCTGCCGCCCGAGGCGGTGGAGCTGGTGGCGCCGCTGCAGCGCTTCGTGCCGCCGGGCGTCGTGGTCGACAAGAAGGTCTATTCGCCCTGGGAGGGCACCGGGCTCGACGCGCTGCTGCGTGCGCGCGGCATCGACAGCCTGGTGATCAGCGGCGCCGAGACCGATGTCTGCGTGCTCGCCGCCGTGCTCGGCGCCGTCGATCGCGGCTACCGTGTGGTGGTGCCGGTGGATGCGATCTGCAGCTCCTCCGACGCCTCGCACGACGCGCTGCTGGAGCTCTATACCCGCCGCTTCGGCCAGCAGGTGGAGACCGCGCCCGCCGAGACGATCCTCGCCGCCTGGCGCTGACGCAGTCCTCGCTACTCCGCCAGCACCGCGATGCCGTGCCCGGCCAGCGCGATGCCCAGGCGCTGCCCCGGCGCATGCTGCCCCGCCGCCGAGGGCGCGGTGACGAAGATCTCCCCCGCCTCAGTCGCCAGGGTGTATTCCATGGTGCCGCCCAGATAGGCGGCCTTGGCGACGCTGCCGGTGAGCGCGGCCTCGGGGTCGTCCTCGGTGGTCAGCCGCACCGCCTCGGGGCGCAGCGCCAGCTCGACATCGCCATCGGCGCGGCCGTAATGCGGCAGCCGCAGCACCGCGCGGCCCAGCGTCACCTCGGCCTGGTCGGCATCGATCCGGCGCAGCCGCGCCGGCAGCCGGTTGGCATCGCCGATGAAGCCGGCGACGAAGGCCGAGCGCGGCGCCTGGTACAGGCTGGAAGGCGTGCCCTCCTGCGCGATCACCGCGTTGTTCATGACGATGATGCGGTCGCTGATCGCCAGCGCCTCGCTCTGGTCATGCGTGACATAAAGCGCGGTGACGCCCAGCCGCTGCTGCAGCTCGCGGATCTCCTCCCGCATGTGGCGGCGGAGACGCGCATCGAGGTTGGAGAGCGGCTCGTCGAACAGCAGCACCGAGGGCTCCAGCACCAAAGCGCGGGCGACGGCCACGCGCTGCTGCTGCCCGCCCGACAGCTCCGAGGGCAGCCGCGCGTCGAAGCCGGCGAGGCCAACGCTGGCCAGCGCCGCCCGCGCCGCCTCCGCCGCCGCCCGCTTCGGCTTCCCCGACACCGCCAGCCCGTAGGAGACGTTTTCCAGCACCGTCATATGCGGGAACAGCGCATAGGACTGGAACACCATGGAGACGTCGCGCTCGGCCGGCGGCAGGGTGGAGACGTCGCGGCCGCCGATCAGCACGCGGCCCTCGGTCGGATATTCCAGCCCGGCCACCATGCGCAGGATGGTGGTCTTGCCGCAGCCCGAGGGGCCGAGCAGCGTGCAGAGCTCGCCGGCCGGGATATGGAAGGAAACGTCGCGCACGGCGGTCGCGGCGCCGAAGCGCTTGACCACATGCTCGAAGCGGATATCGGCGGCGCGGGTCATGCGGCGGCTCCGGGCTCGGTCGAGAGGGGGATGGCGGCGCGGCGGCCGATGCGGCGCCGCCCCACGGCCAGCTGCGCCAGGCCCAGCACGGCCAGCATCAGCACGATCAGCACCACAGCGACCGCGATGGCCAGGCCGTAATCGCCGTTGATGACGCGGTTGACGATGAAGACGGTGGCCAGCTCGGTCTCGGCGGTGACCAGGAAGATCACCGCGCTGATCGTCGTCATGGCGCGGACGAAGGCATAGGTCAGCCCGGCGATGATCGCCGGCCGCAGCAGCGGCATCAGCACCCGGCGGAAAGCGTCCAGCCCATTGCCGCCCAGCGTCGAGGAGGCCTCGTCGAGCGAGCGGTCGATCTGCGCCATCGCCGCCATGCCGGAACGCAGCCCCACGGGCAGGTTCCGGAAAATGAAGCAGACGACGATGATGGCGCCGGTCCCGGCGAGCTCCAGCGGCGGCAGGTTGAAGGCGCGCAGATAGGCGACGCCGATCACCGTGCCCGGCACCGCGAAGGACAGGAGCGTGGCGAATTCCAGCAACCCGCGCCCGGCGAACTTGGCGCGGCTGAACAGCCAGGCGGCCAGGATGCCGAAGCCCGCGGTGATGGGGGCGGCGATGGCGGCCAGTTCCAGCGTCGTCAGCACGCTGTTCCAGGCGAGGCCGGTCAGCTGCAGCCCCTGGGTCCATTCGAAGTCGAAGGCCTTCGCCAGATGGCGCAAGGTCGGCGTGTTGTCGCGGCCCCAGATCTCGACGAAGGCGCCGCTGACCGCCAGCACATAGAGGCCGATGGTCAGCCCGGCCCAGGGTAGCGCCAGGCCGAGGCAGAGCCTGCGCAGCCGGGGGGGAAGCGCCGGCGGCAGCCCGCCATCGCCCTTGCCGCCGATCGAGACGAAGGATTTTCGCCCGCCGGTCAGCCGCTGCTGGATGACGAAGACCAGGCAGGCGATCAGCAGCAGCACCAGCGACAGGGTCGCCGCCCGCCCCGGATCTGCCTGGGCGCCGACGACCGCGAAGAAGATTTCCGTGGCCAGCACGTTGAAGCTGCCGCCCAGCACCACGGCATTGCCGAAATCGGCGATGCTCTCGATGAAGCCGAGCAGGAAGGCATTGGCCAGCCCCGGCATCAGCAGCGGCAGCGTCACCGTCCGGAAGATTTTTTCGGGCGAGGCGCGCAGCATGGAGGCTGCTTCCTCCAACGTGGGCGACAGCCCCTCGACCACGCCGATCAGCACCAGGAAGGCGATGGGCGTGAAGGCAAAAAGTTGCGCCAGCAGGATGCCCGGCAAGCCGTAGATCCAGCGCCCCAGCTCCAGCCCGAACCAGTCGGCGGCCAGCTGCGACACCACCCCCGAGCGCCCGAAGATCAGGATCAGCCCGAGGCCCAGGATGAAGGGCGGCGTCACGATCGGCAGCACCGTCAGCCAGCGCAGCGGTTTTGCCAGTGCCACCCCGAGCCGCCCGCGGGTGACCAGCAGGGCGAAGGCCAGGCCCAGCACGGTGGTGCCGAAGCCCACCAGCGTCGCCACCAGCAGCGTGTTCCAGACCACGCCGCAGCGCGGGCCGCCAGCCAGGCACCCCAGGCCCCAGAGCCGGTCATCCGCCAGCCGCGTCACCGCCGCAAGCGGGCTGAGCGCGCCGCCGGCATCGCGGAAGGCGTCGCCCAGCAGGGCGGCCAGGGGGAGGAAGGTGAAAAGCAGCACGCCGATGCCGATGGCCGTCGCGCAGCCGGCGGTGAAGGCGTCGCCGCGGAAGGCGCCGCGCCCGGCCAGCCCCGCCGAGGCGGTCAGCGCCAGCCCCATGGCCACCAGGCTGCCGCCCCAGCCGATGCCGTATTGCCGGTCATCGAGGACGCCAAAGACGCTTTCAAGCCCCGGCCAGGCCCAGCCCTGGACGCCAATGGCCAGCCCCTGGACCACCAGCAGCGCCAGCCCGGCGCCCCCGGCGACCAGGAAGCCGGTCGCCCGGGCGCGGCGCGGCAGCGGGGCGACCCCGGCGATCAGCGCAGCCAGCGGCGCCAGCACCGCCGGCCAGAGCCACCAGCGGCCCTGGCTCGACGCCTGCAGCACGGCGGGGGCGAAATCCGCCTCCCGCCACCAGCCGGGGATCTCCCGGAGCGCGGTCAGCACCCCGTCCTGGGCGAGGTACCACGGGAAGAACAGGGCGGCGATCAGGGCGACCGCAGCCCCGGCGATGCCGGCGGCGCGCATGGCGGGGGCGATCAGCGCGGCAGGCTGTTGACCTCGCGGTCCCAGCGCTCGATCAGGCGGCGGCGCTCGGCGCTGGTGCCGTATTTGGCGAAGTCATAGTCGATCAGTCGGATCTGGCTCATCTGCGGCGCCTCGGCCGGCACGGGGGTGCTGCGGTTAGAGGGCGTCTGGAACGACTTGGCCTCGGCGCCGATCTGCTGGGCGGCGGGCGTCAGCGCCCAGTCGTAGAAGCGCCGCGCGTTGCGCTCGTTGCGGCTGCCGCGGATGATCGACATCGAACCGATCTCATAGCCGGTGCCCTCGCAGGGCAGCGCGAACTGCGCCGGGAAGCCGCCCAGCCGCTCGGTCACCACGTCATGCACGAAGGAGATCGAGACGCCGGTCTCGCCGCGCGCCACCGCCTTGACCGGCGCCGTGCCGCTGCGCGGATAGGCGTTGATGTTGCGGTGCAGCTGCTTCAGGTAGTCGAAGGCCGCCTCCTCGCCCATCACCTGCACCATGGTGGCGATCATCACATAGGCCGTGCCGCTGGACTGCGGATTGGCCATCTGGATCTCGTTGCGGAAGGGCGGCGTCAGCAGGTCGCGCCAGCAGGCCGGCGGCGTGATGTTGCGCCGCGCCAGCAGCTCGGTGTTGAAGCCGAAGCCCAGCGCGCCGGCATAGATGCCGACGGTGCGATACTGGGAGTCCCGCGCCTGCTTCTGCGCCCAGTCATAGAGCTGGTCGAGCATCGGCGAGCGGTATTCGGCGGTCAGGTTGTCCTCGGCCGCCTGGAGGTGCGGGTCGCCGGTGCCGCCATACCAGATGTCGCCGCGCGGGTTCTGCGCCTCGGCGCGGATCTGCGCCAGCACCTCGCCGCTGCCCTTCTGCGACATGCTGACGCGGATGCCGGTCTCCTTGGCGAAGGCATTGGCCGCGGCCTGGCACCACTCGACCTGCGCCGAGCAATAGAGGTTCAGGCTGCCCTGGGCGGCGGCGGGTGCCGCCAGGGCGCCGAGGCCCAGCATGGCGAAGACGGTCGCGCCCAGCGCGCGGCGGAAGGTGGTGATGCGCATCGTTTCCCCCAGGGCCGGCAGTGGCGCGGCTCCAGGGAGAAATGAAATAAAACTGTCACATTGGCAATGGCGGGATGGGCCCCTACCCGGCCCCCAGCCCCACCAGCGTGTCGCGCAGCGCCGCCACCGAGCGGAAGGTCTCGCGGTTCAGCGCCTCGTCGGGGAACTCGACATCGAAGCGCTCCTCCAGCGCGGCCATGATGTCGACGGCGCGCAGCGAGGTCAGACCATGGGCGAAAAGGTCCCCCTCCAGCGGCAGCACGCCGTCGCCGGCGGGCAGGCCGGCGCAGCGGGTCAGCACCTCGCGCACCACCCTTTCGATCTCGATCATCGGGTCCCTCCGCCGCCAGCGGGGCAGGATGCCGCGATGCCCGCTAAGAGAGGCTTTACGGCAGCGGCGCCGTCTCCTTCAGGAAGCCCGCGAGCTGGGAGAAATCGTCCCGCCGCGGGTCGGTGCCGCGCCAGACCAGGCCGATCTGCCGGCCGATGCCGTCCTCGTCCAGCGGCCGGGTGGCGACCAGCCCGTCCAGCTCACCCCCACCCGCCTGGCCTGCAAGGGCAGGCAACAGAGAAAAGCCTTCGCCGGCGGCGATCATGTGGCGCAGCATCTCCAGGCTGCTGGCGAAGCGTTCCTCGCGGTCGCCGCGCGGCAGGGCGCAGAGCGACAGCGCCTGGTCGCGCAGGCAATGGCCCTCCTCCAGCAGCAGCAGCCGGTCCGCCTCCTCGGCGCCCTGCAGCGCCTGCAGGGTCAGCCGTCGGCGCGCCAGCAGCGGATGCCCGGGCGGACAGGCGAGAAGGAAAGGCTCGAAGAACAGGGGCTCGGCGGCCAGGTTGCCGGCCGGCGGCGGCAGGGCGATCAGCGCGGCGTCCAGCTCGCCGGCTTCCAGCGCCGCCACCAGCCCGGCGGTGCGCCCTTCCTGCAGGCGCAGCACCAGCTCGGGGAAGCGCGCCCGCACGTCGCGCAGCACCCGCGGCAGGTAGTAGGGGCCGAGCGTCGCGATGACGCCCAGACGCAGCGGCCCGGACAGCGGCGCCGCCTGCTGCTGCGCCAGGTCCAGCAGCCCGCGCGCCTCGCGCATCACCGCCCGCGCCTGGGCCAGCAGCACGGCCCCTTGAGCGGTCACCTCGACGCGGCGCGCCTGGCGCTCGAACAGGGTGACGCCCAGCAGCGCCTCCAGCTTGCGGATCTGCTCGGACAGCGCCGGCTGGCTGACGCCGCAGCGCTCGGCGGCGCGGCCGAAATGCCGCAGCTCGGCCACGGCCACGGCATATTCCAGGTCGCGGAGCGACAATCCGGCCAGGGTCTGCGGGGCCATGCGGGTCCTTCGTTGCTCGCGGCGCAATCTGGCATCGCCGCCCCCTGACGACAATGTCATGCGATTGCGATAGACGCCGCCGCGGCCCTGCCGCAGAGGGCGGCGCCATGGAATATGGCCGCCGCTTCAAGTTTCTCGTCTGCGCCCCGGGCTTCGACGAAGCCGATCTCGAGGGCGCGCGCCTGCACCAGATCCTCGCCGAGATCGAGGGCATGGGCTATGCCGTCACCCGCGCCCGGCGCGACGACGATGCCGAGCTCGTGGTGCGCACCGATGCCGCCATCGGCTGCATCGTGGTCGACTGGGGCAAGAAGGGGCTGCAGGGCCGCTCGGCGGCGCTGATCTCGCTGGTCCGCAAGCGCGGGCTGGACGTTCCGGTCATCCTCCTCGTCCGCCGCCAGCGCCTGGAAGACATCCCCGTCGAGGTGCTGGACGATGTCGACGGCTTCGTCTTCCTGGCGGAGGAGACGCCGGGCTTCATCGCCCGCAACCTGGTCTCCAAGCTGCGGCAGTACGCCGAGACGCTGAAGACGCCCTTCTTCGGCGCCCTGGTCGACTATGCCGAGCAGGGCAACCAGCTCTGGACCTGCCCCGGCCACAATGGCGGCAATTTCTACGCGCGCAGCCCGATCGGCCGCATTTTCGTCGAGCATCTGGGCCAGGCCGTCTTCCGCGACGACCTGGACAATTCGGTGCTGGAGATGGGCGACCTGCTGACGCATGAGGGGCCGGCGCTGAAGGCGCAGCAGGAAGCCGCGGAAATCTTTGGCGCCGAGCGCACCTACTTCGTGCTCAACGGCACCTCGACCTCGAACAAGATCGCGCTGCAGGCGCTGCTGGCCGAGGGCGACCTGGTGCTGTTCGACCGCAACAACCACAAGGCGGCGCATCACGGCGCGCTGTTCCTGGGCGAGGCGACGCCGATCTTCGTCGAGACCCGCCGCAACGCCCACGGGTTGATCGGCCCCATGTCGGCCGATGCCCTGGACGAGGACCGCCTGCGGCAGGCGATCCGCGACAACCCGTTGGTGAAAGACCCGGAGGCCTGGCAGCGCCCGCGCCCCTTCCGCGCCGCGGTGGTCGAGCAATGCACCTATGACGGCACCATCCATTCGGCCGAGGCGATCATCGCCCGCATCGGCCATCTCTGCGACTATATTCTTTTCGACGAGGCCTGGGCGGGCTTCATGAAGTTCCACCCGCTGTTCCGCGGCCGCTTCGGCATGGGGCTGGAAAAGCTCGGCCTCGACAGCCCCGGCATCATCGTCACCCAGAGCACCCACAAGCAGCTGGCCAGCTTCTCCCAGGCCTCGCAGATCCACGTGAAGGACAGCCATCTCGGCGAGCAGCGCCGGCGTGTCGAGCACCGCCGCTTCAACGAGATGTTTCTGCTGCACGCCTCGACCAGCCCCTTCTATCCGCTCTTCGCCTCGCTGGACGTCGGCGCGCAGATGATGAAGGGGCGCTCGGGCACGGTGCTGTGGGACGACACCGTCCGCCTCGGCATCGAGCTGCGCAAGAAGCTGCGCCTGACCGCGCGCGACTTCGCCGCCGACCCCGACCCGGCGCGCCGCTGGTTCTTCGAGCCCTTCGTGCCGAAGACGGCGACCGTCGACGGCCGTGAGACGCCGTGGGAGGAGGCGCCGACCGACGCGCTCGCCAGCGACCCGGCGCATTGGTCGCTGACGCCGGCCGCCGAATGGCACGGCTTCGGCGGGAACCCGGATGGCTGGGCCATCACCGACCCGAACAAGCTGACCCTGCTGACCCCGGGCTTCCGCGACGGCGATTATGACGACCACGGCATCCCCGCCCCCGTCGTCGCCGAATACCTGCGGCAGAACCGCATCGTGCCGGAGAAGAACGACCTCAATTCCCTGCTGTTCCTGCTGACGCCGGGCGTCGAGAGCAGCAAGGCCGGCACCCTGCTGGCCCACCTGATCACCTTCAAGAAGCTGCACGACATGAATGCGCCGCTGGACGAGGTGATCCCGAACTTCGTCGCCCGCCGCCCCGCCCGCTACGGCCGCGCGCGCCTGCGCGACCTCTGCGCCGAGATGCATTCTTTCTACAGGAGCGCCGGGATCAGCCGCCTTCAGTCCGCGCAGTTCTCGGAGACGCATTTCCCGGACATGGCGATGGCGCCGAACGAGGCGGTGCGCGCCCTGGTCAAGAACAAGGTCGACTACGTGCCGCTGGAGCAGACGGCGGGGCGCATCGCCGCCACCCTCTGGCTGGTCTATCCGCCCGGCATCGCCACCATCATCCCCGGCGAGCGCCTGGGCAACCGCGCCCAGCCGATGGTCGACTACCTGAAGGCCTTCGAGGCCGCCTGCAACCGCTTCCCCGGCTTCGAGAGCGAGGTGCAGGGGCTGTACCGCGAGACCGATGCGGAGGGCCGCATCCGCTTCCACACCTATGTGGTGCGGGAATAGGGCTCACCCCCCCGTCAGCCCCTTGACCACGGTCGCCAGCGATCCGGCGATGGCCAGCGCCAGCGCCGCCTGGCGGCCGCGCTCGGGGGCCACATGCGGCGCCAGGCGCTGGCCGAGCAGCAGGCCGGCGCCGAGCGCGGCGAAGAGCGCCCCCGCCTCCAGCAGACCGACCGGCGGCAGGCCCTTGGCCAGCACCGAGCCGCCATTGACGATGGCGAAATAGAGCTGGATGGAGCCGACGAAGGCGCGGTGCCCCCAGCCGCTGCCGAGCGCATAGATGGTCACCGCCGGCCCGCCGATGCCGGCGGTGACCGTCATGAAGCCGCTGACCGCCCCCGCCCCCACCGCGCCGCCCCAGCCATGGAAGATGCCGAGCCTGCGCGCATGCTGCACCGCCAGCAGCGCCGCGACCGACAGGGCGCCGATGCCGACCATCAGTGCCGGCGCCGGCACCGCTGACGCCGTCCACAGGCCGAGCGGAAAGGCCAGCAGCGCCGGGACCGCGAGCAGCGCCACGCGCTTGATCTGCACGTCGCGCCAGACCTGGGCCAGCAGCAGCAGGTTGGTGCAGAAGGCCAGGGCATTGGCCAGCAGCACGCCGAGATGCGGCCCTGTCGCCAGCACCAGCAGCGGCGCCGCCACCAGCGAGAAGCCGATGCCGGTCAGCCGCTGCGTCGCGGCGCCGACCAGCACCGCCGATCCCATCAGCGCCAGCACGCCCGCGCCGAAATGCTCCATCACGCGACAGACAGGTAGTCGGCGGCGCAGAGCGCCTGCAGCCGGATCACTGCGATGGCTTCTTCCACCGCGACATGCTCCTGGTCGGTGCCCATGCTGAGGTTGGACGGGCCGCAGATCACCGCCGGGATGCCGCGCCAGCGCCAGTAGCGCGCATCCGTCCCCCCCAGGCTGCAGACCGGCGGACCGTCCAGGCTGAGCAGGCCGCGGGTGTTGCGCCGCAGGATCCGCGCCATCTCGCAATCCGGGTCGGTCATGCTGGCGGGGTAGGAATGGTCCTCGTTGACGACCATCGAGCAGTGGCCGGCCTCCGCCATGGCTTCCAGCTCGGCGCGGACGGCGTCGCGGTCGGTGCCGTAGGGCAGCCGGATGTCGAGATGGGCGCTGCAGGCGGTCGGGATCTGCGTCGCCTTCTGCCCGCCCTGGATGATGCCGATATTGACGGTGATGCGCCGCGCCGTCTCGGCAGCACCCTTGCCCAGCAGGCGGTCGGCGGCGGCCACCGTCGCCGGCGCCGTCAGCAGCGCGTCGATCGCCGGGTCCATCTCGCCCAGCTTCAGATGGAAGCGCTCATAGATGGCGTGGGTCAGCCTGACGATCCGCTCGATCGGGTTCGGCGCCTGGTGCGGATAGCCGCCATGGCCGCCGATCCCCGTCGAGGACAGCGAGAAGCGCAGCGTCCCCTTCTCCATGAAGCGGATATTGCCCAGCGCGCTGGGCTCGCCGTTCAGGCAGCAATCCGCCTCGACCACCTCCGGATGCTGCTCGAACAGGAAGCGGGTGCCGTAGCGCCCGCCCGACTGCTCGTCCGAGACCACCGTCAGCGACAGCGCGCCAGCGAGCTCGGCCCGATGCGCATGCAGGTAGCAGTAGGCCATGATGCCGGCGAGCGTCCCGGTCTTCATGTCCGAGGCGCCGCGGCCATAGAGCAGCCCGTCGCGGATCGGGGCCTCCCACAGCGCCTCGTTCTGCACCGGGAAGACGTCCATATGGCCGTTCAGCACCAGGTGCCGGCCCGGGCGCCCGCCCTCCCAGCGGCCGACGACGTTCGGCATCTCATCCACCGCCGCCAGGGTGCGGTGCGGCACGCCATGCCGGTCCAGGATGCCGCGGACGAAAGCGGCGGCCTCGCGGGTATCCCCCGGCGGATTGACGCTGCGGATGCGCAGGAACTGCTGCAGCGTCGCGATGAGCTGGTCGCGGTCGGCATCGATGCGCGCGTTGATCGCGGCGCGCAGCGCGGAAGTGGTGGCCAAGGCCCGTCCCCTCGGATGGCGTTTCCCCCTGGGGTGGCACCAGTCGCCGCGGCTGGCAAGCCGGCCCGCCGCTGTGACACGCCCGACACGCCGGGCGCAAAGTCGTTGCGTCATTCGCATTACCGTATTGCCGCGCCGCCATCCCCCGCCCACAAGTTTCACGTCAGGGTTGCAGGGTTCGCCTTTCGCTCCTCCTGGGATTGGTTCCTCACCAGCTTGATTCCCGCGACACCCGCGAAGGACTGCCGATGACCATGTTCGACCCCCTTGCCGGCCTCGACTGGGGCATCAAGGCGCCCGGCCCCTGGATCACCTATTTCTTCGCCCCCGAAGGCGAGGCGATGCTGCCGGAGAAGGAGGAGGTGCTGACCGTCGGCTGGAACGAGTATGAGAAGGCGCAGGTTCGCGCCGCCCTCGACACCTTCTCCCAGATCACCAACCTGCGCTTCGGCGAGGTGGCCTTCGATGAGGAAGGCGAGCCCGAGGCCTCACCGATGCTGGTGCTCAGCCTGATGGACATGCAGGATGCAAGCCTGCTGGGCTCCTGCGAGCCGCTGGGCAAGGCAGAGCCGGCCATCGCCCGTTTCAATGTCGGCGGCGTCACCTGGTCGCGCGAGGCCGGCGGTGCGCTGGAGCAGGGCGGCGACGCCTTCCAGACGCTGATCCATGAATTCGGCCACGGGCTTGGCCTGTCGCACCCGCATGACACCGGGCTGAACGGCGATTCGCCGATCTTCCCCGGCGTCGTCGACAGCAAGGGCGAGCGTGGCTACGGCGAATACGATCTGAACCAGAGCGTCTGGACCATGATGTCCTACGTCCGCGGCTGGCCCACCGGGCCGAACGGCGTGCTGGACACCGATGACTACGGCCTCGGCAAGACGCCGATGGCCTTCGACATCGCCGTGCTGCAGGCGAAGTACGGCGCCAACATGCAATGGGCGACCGGCGACGATGTCTATGAGCTCGCCGACGAGGACACCACCGGCACCGGCTACAGCGCCATCTGGGATGCCGGCGGCAGCGACACCATCCGCTACGGCGGCGCGCGCGACGCGGTGATCGACCTGAATGCCGCCACGCTCCGCTGGGAGGTGGGCGGCGCCGGCTGGGTCTCCTATGTCGACGGCGTGCATGGCGGCGTCACCGTCGCGCATGGCGTGGTGATCGAGAATGCCAGCAGCGGCGCCGGCGACGACCTGCTGCGCGGCAATGCGGCCGACAACCGCCTGGCGGGCGGCCTGGGCGACGACGTGATCGAGGGCGGCGCCGGCCGCGACACCGCGGTCTTCGGCGTGACCCTGGCCGAGCAGGGCGGCGAATGGCAGGTGGCCGAGGGCGGCCATGTCCTGTCCGGCGCCGAGGGCCGCGACGTGCTGCGCGGCATCGAGGTCTTCGCCTTCGCCGACGGCAGCATCGCGCTGGACGACGGCAATGCCCTGGTCGACGACCTGACCTATGCCCTGGCCAATCGCGACGTCTGGGCGGCGCGCATCGATGCCAATGCGCATTACGCCGCGCATGGCTGGCGCGAGGGCCGCGACCCCAATGCCTTCTTCTCCACCCGCGGCTACCTGGCCGCCAATGCCGACCTGGCCGCCGCCGGGATCAATCCGCTGGACCATTACGCGGCGCATGGCTGGCAGGAAGGCCGCGCCGCCTCGGCCAGCTTCGACAGCCGGGTCTATCTGGAGCGCAACGCCGACGTGAAGGCTGCCGGCGTCAACCCGCTGGAGCACTTCCTGGCGCATGGCCTGGCCGAGGGACGCGCGATCTTCGACGCCGTCGGCAGCGCCATCGCGGAGGGCTTCGACGCCACCTACTACCTGCTGGCCAACCCGGATGTCGCCGCCGCCGGCATGCCGGCGGCGCAGCACTGGAAGGACTACGGCGCGGCGGAAGGGCGCAATCCGAATGGCTGGTTCGACAGCACCGCCTACCGGCAGGCCAATGCCGATGTGGCGCAGGCCGGCCTCGACCCGCTCGCCCACTACATGCGCTGGGGCTGGCTGGAGGGGCGCGCCGCCGGGCCGGACTTCGACACGGCGCGCTACCTGGCGGCCAATGCCGATGTCGCCGCCGCCGGGATCAACCCGCTGCAGCATTTCCTGACCCAGGGCATCCATGAGGGGCGCGACGCCTTCGCCCTGGCCTGACCGCGGCGCCGGCGCGGCGGGGCCCCGGCCCGGCCGCGCCGGCCGTTCGCTCGATAGGTCTACCCTATCACAATCAAAAAGAAGATCGATTTATCCGATCCATCGGCGGCTGCTAGTCAGGCTTTACCTGCAGCAGGAGCCCGACCGATGTCCGACACCGCCCGCCGCCCCGTCCTGACCACCACCGCCGGCGCCCCCGTCCCCGACAACCAGAACAGCCTCTCCGCCGGGCCGCGCGGGCCGCTGCTGATGCAGGACTACCGGCTGATCGAGAAGCTGGCGCACCAGAACCGCGAGCGCATCCCCGAGCGCGTGGTCCATGCCAAGGGCTCCGGCGCCTATGGCACGCTGACGGTGACCCAGGACATCACCCGCTTCACCAGGGCCGCGCTGTTCCGCCCTGGCGCGGTGACCGAGACGCTGCTGCGCTTCTCCACCGTCGCCGGCGAGCGGGGCGCGGCGGATGCCGAGCGCGACGTGCGCGGCTTCGCCCTGAAATTCTACACCGAGGAAGGCAACTGGGACCTGGTCGGCAACAACACGCCGGTCTTCTTCATCCGCGACCCGATGAAGTTTCCCGACTTCATCCGCACACAGAAGCGCCATCCGGCGACCAACCTGCGCTCGCCCACGGCGATGTGGGACTTCTGGTCGCTCTCGCCCGAGAGCCTGCACCAGGTGACCATCCTGTTCAGCGACCGCGGCCTGCCGCAGGGCTACCGCCACATGCATGGCTATGGCAGCCACACCTATTCGCTGATCAACGCCGCCAACGAGCGCTTCTGGGTGAAGTTCCACTTCAAGTCGCTGCAGGGCATCCGCACCTGGACCAACGACGAGGCGAACGCCGTCATCGCGACCGACCGCGAAAGCGCCCAGCGCGACCTCTATGACGCGATCGAGCAGGGCGACTTCCCGCGCTGGCGCGTCTGCGTCCAGGTGATGCCGGAGCTCGACGCCGACAAGACCGCCTACAATCCCTTCGATCTCACGAAAGTCTGGCCGCATGCCGACTACCCGCTGATCGAGGTCGGCCTGCTGGAGCTGAACCGCAACGCCCGCCACTACTTCGCCGAGATCGAGCAGGCCTCCTTCTCGCCCTCCAACATCGTCCCCGGCATCGGCTTCTCGCCCGACAAGGTGCTGCAGGGCCGGCTCTTCGCCTATGCCGATGCGCATCGCTACCGCGTCGGCACGCATTACGAGGCGCTGCCGGTCAACCGCCCGCGCTGCCCGGTGCACCACTACCATGCCGACGGCGCCATGCGCTTCGACGCGCCGGTGGGCCACGACGCCTATTACGAGCCGAACTCCTTCGACGGCCCGGTCGAGGCGCCCTCCGCCAAGGAGCCGCCGCTGCGCATCGCGGGCGATGCCGACCATCACGACCACCGCGCCGGCAATGACGACCACACCCAGCCTGGCAACCTGTTCCGCCTGATGGACCCCGCGCAGCAGCAGCGGCTGTTCCGCAACATCGCCGGCGCCATGCAGGGCGTGCCGCGCGCCATCATCGACCGCCAGCTGGCGCATTTCTCCAAGGCCGACCCGGCCTATGGCGCCGGCGTCGCCGCGGCGATCGCGGAAATCCATGGCGAGAGCGGCTCGGCCCCCACCACCAGCCAGGCCGCCGAATAGCTTTTTTTTCAGTTCCCGCCCCGGCCTTGCCTCGCCGGGGCGGGTCCTCTTGCCGGAGCCGCCCCCATGTCCGCCGCCCTGCAGCCGGCCCCGCTGGCCTTCCCCCTCCGCGCCGGCACCCGCGCCTCGCCGCTGGCGCTGGCCCAGACCCGGCTGGTGCTGCAGGCGCTGGGCCTGCCCGGCGCGGCGGTCCCGCTCGCCACCAGCGGCGATGCCGAGCCGCGGCGCTCGCTGGCAGCCCTCGGCGGCAAGGGACTTTTCGCCAAGGAGATCCATGAGGCGCTGCTCGACGGCCGTGTGGACTTTGCCGTCCACAGCCTGAAGGACCTGGAGACCGAGCTGCCCTCGGGCCTGGTCATCGCCGCCCATCTGCCGCGGTAGGATCCCCGGGACGCCCTGATCCTGGCTCCCGGCACCCCGCCGGAAGAACACGCCCTGCCCTTCCCCACCCTGCCGGTCGGCGCGCGGGTCGGCACCGCCTCGGCCCGGCGGATGGCGCAGCTGCGCCATGCCCGGCCCGACCTGCGCTGCGGCCTGCTGCGGGGGAATGTGC
>NZ_MLCO01000235.1 GCF_001982615.1 Teichococcus deserti
CATCAACCTCTATTCCGACACCCAGACGCGGCCGACCGCCGCCATGAAGGACGCCATGATGGCGGCCGAGGTCGGCGACGAGCAGCATGGCGACGACCCCACCGTCCACGCCCTGAACGACCGCATGGCCCAGCTGCTGGGCAAGCAGGCGGCGATGTTCCTGCCCTCGGGCACCATGTGCAACGTCATCGCCATCCTCACCCATTGCCGCCCCGGCGACGAGGTGCTGGCGCATGAGACCGCCCATATCCTGTCCAGCGAAGGCGGCAACCACGCGGCGCTGGCCGGCGTGCAGATCAACCCGCTGCGCGGCCCGCGCGGCATGTTCGACGAGGCGACGCTGCGCGCCGCCATCCGCGACAAGCACCGCTACGCCGTGCCGCAGCGCCTGCTGGAGGTCGAGCAGACCGCCAATATCGGCGGCGGCGCCGTCTGGCCGCAGGCGCAGCTCGATGCGCTGGTCGGCGTCGCGCGCGAGCAGGGCTGGGCGACCCATATGGACGGCGCCCGGCTGATGAACGCGGTCGTCGCCAGCGGCATCCCCGCCGCCGAGATGGCCGCCGGCTTCGACAGCCTCTGGCTCGACTTCACCAAGGGGCTGGGCGCGCCCCTGGGCGCCGTGCTGGCCGGTTCGGAGGAATTCATCGGCCAGGCCTGGCGCTGGAAGCAGCGCCTCGGCGGCTCGATGCGCCAGGCCGGCATCTGCGCCGCCGCCTGCCTGCATGCCCTGGACCACCATGTCGACCGCCTGGCCGAGGATCACGCCAATGCGAAGGCCCTGGCCCGCGGCCTGCGCCAGATCGAGGGCATTGCGGTGGAGGAGCCCGACACCAACCTGGTCTTCTTCGACATCGCCGGCACCGGCCGGAGCACGGCCGCCGTCGTCGATGCGCTGCGGCTGGAGGGCATCCAGCTGTCGATGCTGGGCGGCCGCCTGCGCGCCTGCCTGCATCTCGACGTCAGCGCCGCCATGGTCGAGGAAACCCTGCAGATCCTGCGGGCGACGCTGGCGAAGTGACGATGCGGCGCCGGGGGTGACGTCCCCCGGCGCCGATCGCATCAGGCGACCATGTCGCCGAAGGACAGCCGGCCCTCGTCACGGCCGTACTGCATGAAGTGGATCATCGGGTCGATCCGGCTGGCCGCGATATCGGGATAGGCGGCGCGATAGGCCGTGCCGTCGAACAGGTCAGAGGCCTCGCGCGCCTCGCTCCAGCCGTGGTCGTGGTAGTGCACCAGCGGGTCGATATTGCCCGCGGCGATATCCGGATTGTCCGACAGATATTTCTGCACATCGAAATAGGCGTTGGGGTTGCGGCCCTCGCGCCAGCCGGTCTCGTGGTAATGCGTCCAGGCGTCGATGCCGGCCGCGCGGATATCGGCATTGACCAGCAGATAGTACTCCGCGTCGAAGCCGACCGCGGTCAGCGTGCCGACCACCGGCGCGATCTGCCGCCCCTCGGCCTGGCCATAGGCCAGGTAGTGCTCCAGTGGATCGATGCCGCCGGCGGCGATATCGGCATAGCGCTTCAGGTAGTAGGAGGTGTCGAAGGCGGCCGAGGGGTCGCGCCACTCCTTCCAGCCATGGTCGTGATAGTGCTGCAGCGGATCGATCCCCGCCGCCGCGATGTCGGCGTTCAACCCCAGATAGCCCCCGGTCGAGAACAGCCCGTTCGGGTCCCGCCCCTCGCGCCAGCCGGTCTCGGCGTAATGGACATCGGCATCGGCGGCGGCGCGCCAGATGTCGTGATTCTGCGTGTAGTAGAACAGGTCGTCGACCAGCGCATTGCCGTCGCTGCGGGTGACGGTGCCGTCGTTGAAGGCGAAGGCGTCGATGCGAATGGTGACGTCGCCCCCCTGGTCCGGCCGGGCGAAGGTCAGGTAGCGGCCCTCGGACCCATAGGTCACCTCGGTCAGCGCCGCCGAGATCACCGCGGTGTCGAAGCCGCCCCGCCCGTCGAGAATGTTGAGCCCCGCCCCGCCCGACAGCCGGTTGTCGGCGTCGTTGCCGTTGATGGTGTCGTTGCCGCTGCCGCCAATGGCATTCTCGATCAGCGAGCGGGCATCCCCCTGGTACTGCCGCGCATTGTAGACATTGGCCTGGGCCACGGCGTCCGGCCCGACCTCGGCGCGTTGCCCGCCGCCCCGCACCGTCCCACCGCCCCCCCCCCGGCCGACCCCCCGGTGCCCCCATAT
>NZ_MLCO01000236.1 GCF_001982615.1 Teichococcus deserti
CCTCGGAGATGTGTATACGAGCCAGCCCCGTGACCCGCCCCCCCGCCCGGCGGAGCGTGGCGGGGCGCCGGCCCCGCGCGCGCCGCTGAAGCGCCCGGCGGCGGTGCTGCCGCTGACGCGGCCGATGACCAGCCCGGCCGCCGAGGGCGCCGCGGCGCTGGCCGCCGGGGCCGGCAGCCTCGAGGCGCTGCGCGAGGCCATCGCCAGCGTCGAGTCCCCGCTGCGCGACACCGCCACCAACATGGTCTTCGCCGACGGCCATCCCGGAAGCGGGCTGATGTTCGTGGGCGAGGCGCCGGGCGGCGACGAGGACCGGCTGGGCCGGCCCTTCGTCGGCGTCTCCGGCCAGCTGCTGGACCGCATGCTGGCCAGCATCGGGCTGGACCGGACCAGCGAGGCGCCGGGCACCGGCTTCTACATCACCAACATCCTGCCCTGGCGGCCGCCGGGGAACCGGACGCCGACGGATGCCGAGATCACCCAGTTCCTGCCGCTGGTGCTGCGGCATATCGAGCTGGTGCAGCCGCGCCACGTGGTGATGCTGGGCGGCACCTCGGCCAAGGCGCTGCTGCGCGCCAAGGACGGCATCACCCGGCTGCGCGGCCGCTGGCACCGGCTGGCGGCGGGCGGCGCCGAACTGCCCGCCCTGCCGACGCTGCACCCGGCCTATCTGCTGCGGAACCCGGCGGCGAAGCGGGATGCCTGGGCCGATCTGCTTCTGTTGCGACGCAGCATCGACTCGGAAAATGTGAATAAGTCGCCACCAAAATAAACGGATCTTGATGAAACCTGCGGCTCCAAGCTGCTGGATTTCCTTAGAGATGTCTCATGTCGTGAGATTTGTCCCGACATCAGGCATTGCCCCCCCGGCGCAGGGCCGTTAACGCCTTCAACGCCATGCGAGCGTTCTGCACCATGGCCCTGCGTCCGCGCATCCTGGCCTTCGGCCTGGGCTGCGTGGCGTCGCTTGTGGGGGGGGCTCAGGTCCCCGCCCAGGCGCAACGGGCCGGAGAGACCGCCCCCCTTGAGCGGGCTATGATGAGCGTCCCGAACCCCACCCTGTCCGCAGGCGTGGCGGGACTTCCGCAACCCCTTGCCCCTTCCGACGCGGCACGGCTGTCGCGCGTCTTCGCGCTGCAGAAGCACGGCGACTTCGCGGCCGCCCAGGCCGAGGCCGAGCGTCTGGAGGACCGGCGGCTGATGGGCCATGTGCTGGCCGATCGCTGGCGCCGGCCCGGCGCGCCGGAGCCGTCGGTGCCCGAGCTTTATGCCTGGCTCGCCGAATATGCCGACCATCCGGATGCGGCCTATCTGCACAGCGTGCTGCGCCGCCGCCTGCCGCGCAACGCGCCGCATCCGCCGGCCCCGCCCGACGAGTTCCTGGCCCCCGAGGCCGAGGCGGTGCCGGAGGAGCGCGAGCCGCCCAACCGCGCCGTCAGCCGCGACGCGCGGCTGGACCGGACGGTGCGCTCGGCCGCCGGCGACGGCGATGCCGAAGCCGCCCTTTCCGCGGTCAGCCGCGGCGCCAGCGGCAGCTATGCCGGGCTGCTGCGCGCCGAGGTGGCCCTCGCCTTGTTCCAGAAGGGCCGCGACGAGGAGGCCTACCGCATCGCCGGCGAGGCCGCCCGCGCCCAGCCGGGCCTGGCCTATCCCGCCTTCGTCGCCGGCCTCTCGGCCTGGGGCATGGGCAAGGCCGACCTGGCGCTGGCCCAGTTCGAGGCCGCGGCCCGCGCCGACAGCGCCGCCCCGGCCCTGCGCGCGGCGGCGGCCTTCTGGACCGCGCGGGCGGCGATCCGCACCCGCCGGCCGCAACTGTATGTGCCCTGGATGCTGCAGGCGGCGCAGGAGCCGCGCGCCTTCTACGGCATGATCGCCCGCCGCATCCTGGGCCTGGCCCCGGGCTTCGCCTGGGAGCGGGAGGTGGCCGGCGAGGCCGAGGGCGCGGCGCTGGCCGAGACCGCCTCCGGCTGGCGGGCGCTGGCTTTGCTGCAGATCGGCCAGGGCGAGCGCGCCGAATCCGAGCTGCGCCGGCTCTGGCCGGTGGCGCAGGGCAATCCGGGCCTGTCGCGGGCGATGCTGGCGGTCGCCAGCTCCGCCGGCATGACCGAGCTCGCCGCCCAGGTGGCGGCGCTGGCCCAGACCAGCGACGGCCGGCCGCGCGACTATGACCGCTTCCCGCTGCCGCGGCTGGAGCCGCTGACCGGCTTCCGCGTCGACCCGGCCCTGCTCTATGGCCTGGCGCTGCAGGAAAGCCGCTTCGACGCCCGCGCCGTCTCGCCGGCCGGCGCCCGCGGGCTGATGCAGATCATGCCGGCGACGGCGGCCTATATCCTGAAGGAATCGGGGATGCGCGGGGGGGCGGCCGGCCGGCTGCACGACCCCGCCTTCTCGATGGAGCTGGCGCAGCGCTACCTACACCTGCTGACCTCGCGCGAGGTGGTGGATGGCGACCTGATCCGCATGCTGGCCGCCTACAACAACGGTCCCGGCAATGTCGGGCGCTGGGCGCCGAACGTGCGGCACCAGGACGATCCTTTCCTGTTCGTCGAGAGCATTCCGGTCGGCGAGACCCGGGTCTTCGTGCAGCGCGTGCTGACCTATTCCTGGATCTATGCCAGCCGGCTGGGCCTGCCTTCGCCCAGCCTGGACGCGCTGGCGGCGGGAAATTTCCCGCGCTTCGGCAGCCCGGCCCTCGAGGTGGCCGAGCAGCCGGCGCCGCGGCTCCGCTGAGCCGCGCGGGACGGCCGGGGCGTTTTCCCCGGCCGTCCCGTCGCGCGACACCGGTCGCGCCTAAGAGTTTTATTCTCTTCTCCTGACGCATCCTGCCAAGAAAGACCGCGGTTGCACGGCCGCGCGGCGCATGCCATCCGGGCCCCGGCGCAGCTTGCGCTGGGCCGCCCGGTCCGGCGGGGCGCGCAAAGCCGCGCCGCCGCGTCGCTGCCGCTCACCCCGACCAGGATGGTCCCCCGCATGGTCCAGTTCGCCGCCCACCGCCGGGTCAGCCTCGCCACGCTGATCACCGCCCTCGTGCTGCTGCTGATCTTCGCCGCCGGAGGCTTCGCCGCCTGGCGCGTGCTGGAGGACGGGCGGGAGCAGCGGCTGGCGGTGGATTCCAGCACCCAGACGGTGACCAGCCTGCTGGAGCTGCGCAACTCCGTCTTCGAGGCGGTGGTGATGCGCAACCTGGCGCTGTCCAGCCCGGGCGACCAGGCGGCGCGCCAGGCCTATGACGAAGCGCTGGCCCAGCTGCGGCGGCGCCAGGCCGCCATGCTGGCCCTGGCGCCGGAGGGCGACCCGCAGGCCCCGGCGGCCTCGGCGCTGTCGCGCGGGCTGGACGCGCTGGCCGCCCGCATGCAGCAGACCATCCGCCTGGTCGGCGCCGAGGTCGACCTGCCGCTGCTGCTGCGCGAGGCGGGGAACGAGCGCGGCCGCCTGGCCGCCGCCATCGACACCATGATCGCCCGGGAACGGGCGGACCTGGCCAGCTACAACCAGGCCTATCTGGTCAAGGTCGAGCAGCTGCGCACCGTCTTCGTGCTGCTGCTGCTGACCGCGGCGACGCTGGCCATCGCCGCGGTCTGGGGGCTGCACCGGCACCTCTCCGCCTCCGCCAGCCGCTATGCCGAGCTGGAGGCGGCCAAGCAGGTGGCGGATGCGGCCAATGCGGCGCTGGGCGAGAGCCGAGGCCGGCTGCAGTCGATCCTGGACCACGCCCGCGACGTCATCCTGCTGGTCGATGCCGAGGAGCGGGTGCAGGTCGCCAACCTGGCCGCCTCCGAGCAGTTCCAGCTGACGCCGGACGAGCTCGCCGGCAGCCGCATCCGCGCCCTCATCCCCGGCTTCGGCGTGCGTGACGGCGAGGTGCAGGCGCGGCGGGCCGATGGCAGCCTGTTCCCGGCCGAGCTTTCGGTCGGCCACTACGCCGAGGGTGGCGCCGTCTGCGTGCTGCGCGACGCCACCGAGCGGCACCGGCTGGACGCGCTGAAAAGCGAGTTCGTCTCCACCGTCAGCCATGAGCTGCGCACGCCGCTGACCTCGATCCGCGCCTCGCTCGGCCTGGTGATGGGCGGCGTGGTCGGCCAGCTGCCGGCCCAGGCGCGCGACCTGCTCGACATCGCCCACAAGAATTCCGAGCGGCTGGTGCTGCTGGTCAACGACATCCTCGACATCGAGAAGATCGAGAGCGGCCGGCTGGACTTCCAGCGCGAGCGGACCTCGGCGCGGCAGCTGCTGGCACAGGCGGTCACCGCCAACCGCGCCTATGGCAGCCAGTTCGGCGTCGAGTTCCTGCTCGACGAGGACGGGCCGGACGCGCAGATCTATGCCGACGTGCAGCGCGTCCAGCAGGTGCTGGCCAATCTTCTCTCCAACGCCGCCAAGTTCTCGCCGCGCGACGGCAAGGTGGTGGTCAGCCTGGGCATCGATGCCGGCAACGTCACCTTCAGCGTGCGCGACTTCGGCCGCGGCATCCCGGAGGAGTTCCGCGGCCGCATCTTCCAGCGCTTCGCCCAGGCGGATTCTTCCGACGCGCGGCAGAAGGGCGGCACCGGCCTCGGCCTGTCGATCAGCAAGGCGATCATCGAGCACCATGCCGGCACGATCGGCTTCGAGGATGCCGAGGGCGGCGGCACCCGCTTCTTCTTCTCGCTGCCGCGGCTGGTGGAGCGCTCGGCGCCGCTGCCGCTGGCCAGCCCGAACGGCCAGCGCCGCCGCGCCCTGGTGGTGGAGGACGATCCCGATATCGGCCTGCTGCTGCAGCGGATCCTGGACCAGTATGGCTGGGACAGCGAGCTGGCCGGCAATGCGGCGGAAGCGATCGACTGGCTGGACCGCGGCCATTTCGACGCCATGACCCTGGACCTGATGCTGCCGGACGAGGACGGGCTGTCGCTGTTCCGCCGCCTGCGCCGCCGCGAGGACGGCCGCGTCCTGCCGGTGGTGGTGGTCTCGGCCATCGCCGACCAGGGTCGCCGCGCGCTGAACGGCGATGCGGTCGGCGTGGTCGACTGGCTGGACAAGCCGATCGACCCGGCGCGGCTGCGCGCGGCCCTGCGCCAGGCGCTGCAGAACCATGGCGGCCCGGCCACCATCCTGCATGTCGAGGACGATGCCGACATCACCCGCGTGGTCTCCGCCGTGATGGGCGACGCCGCGCAGATGGTCCCCGCCCGCAGCCTGGCCGAGGCGCGGAGCGCGCTGGCCGGCCCCGATCCCTTCGCCCTGGTGATCATCGATGTCGGCCTGCCCGACGGCAGCGGCCTCGACCTGCTGCAGGACATCCGGGCGCTGGACCCGCCGCCGCCGGTGCTGATCTTCTCCGCCAGCGACATGGATGCGCGCACCACGCGCAGCGTCGCCGCCTCGCTGGTGAAGAGCCGCACCGACAACCGCGCCCTGCAGGGCACCATCCTGAACCTGATCGAGGGCACGCCCTCGGCCCCCGCGACCGAGGCCTGAACCGCCATGACCGAGCTGAACCGCATCCTCTATGTCGAGGACGACGACGATGTCCGCCGCCTGGCGGCCCTGACCCTGCAGGCGGTCGGCGGCTTCACCGTCGAGGCCTGCGCCTCCGGCACCGAGGCGCTGCGGAAGGCGGAAGGCTTCGCGCCGCAGCTGCTGCTGCTCGACGTGATGATGCCGGAGATGGACGGGCCGACCACGCTGGAGCGGCTGCGCCTGCTGGAGGCCACCAGGGCGACCCCCGCCATTTTCATGACCGCCAAGGTGCAGCCGCAGGAGGTGGCGCGCTACCGGGCGCTGGGCAGCATCGACGTCATCTCCAAGCCCTTCGACCCGATGAGCCTCTCGGCCCAGGTGCGCGACATCTGGAGCCGCCGCGATGGTTGAGGCCGTCCCCGGCGCCGCCGAGCTCGAGATGCGCGATGCGCTGCGCCGGCTGCGCGCCGACGGGGTGCAGCGGCTGGGCGAGCGGGTGCGCGCGCTGGAGGCCGGCTGGACCGCGCTGCAGCCGCGCCGCCTGGCCTGGGACGCCGCGGCGCGGGTCGAGGTGGCGGAGCTCGCCGCCTCCGCCCATCGGCTGGCCGGCGCCGGCGGCACCTTCGGCTTCCCGGCGCTCTCGGCGGCCGCGGCGCCGCTGGAGCTGATCCTGCTCGGCCTGCGCGACGAACACAGCCCGAACGCCGCCCATATCCGCCAGGCGACGCTGCTGATCGGCGCCGTCGCCGCCGCCTGGGAGGCCGGGCCCGACGGCCGGGACAGCGCGCCCGGCACCGCCGCCGCGCAGAACCGCGCCGAAGCCGCCGAACCCGTCTTCCTCTTCGCCGAGCCGCGCGACCGGGCGATGCTCTCGGCCGTCATCGCCAATCTGGGCTATGCCGTGACCCGCCTGCCGGACGGGGCGGCGGGCGCGGCCGAGACGCCGCCGCGCATCGCCGCCGCCGTGGTCGACGATGCCCTGCCCGGGGCGCTGGAGCTCTGCCGCCAGCTGGCCGACCGCGCGCCGCTGGTGCTGCTGGCTGGCGAAAGCGGCTTCGCGGCCCGGCTGCAGGCCGCCCGCGCCGGAGTCGAGGCGGTGGTGCCGAAGCCGCTCGACGTCAACGAGCTGGCCGACTGGCTGGACCACTTCGCCGGCAGCCGCGCCGAGGCCGCGCCTTCGATCCTGGTGGTCGACGACGACGCCCTGCTGGCCGAGGCCTATGCGCTGGCGCTGCGCCAGGCGGGGATGCAGGTCACCGCCATCTCCGATCCCGGCCAGGCGATCGCCGCCATCGCCGCGGCGACGCCGGACCTGGTGCTGATGGACATGCAGATGCCCGATATCGACGGCATCGAGCTGGCCCGTGTCATCCGGCAGACGCGGCGCAACCTGTCGCTGCCGATCCTGTTCCTCTCGGCCGAGCAGGATCCGCAGAAGCAGATGCTGGCCCGCCGCCTGGGCGGCGACGACTTCATCCCGAAGCCGGTCGACCTGGACCGGCTGGTCGACCTGGTGCGGCTGCGCGCCGAGCGCGCCCGCGCCCTGCGCGCGGTGATGGAAACCGACAGCCTGACCGGGCTGCTGAACCACGCCCGCTTCAAGGAACGCCTGGGCCTGGAGCTGGAGCGGGCGCAGCGCCACGGCATGGCGCTGTCGCTGGTGCTGCTGGACATCGACCATTTCAAGGCGGTCAACGACACCCATGGTCATCTGGTCGGCGACCGGGTGATCCGCGGACTGTCGCGCAGCCTGCAGAAGCGGCTGCGGCGCACCGACGTGATCGGCCGCTATGGCGGCGAGGAATTCGCCGTCCTGCTGCTGAACACCGCGCCCGACGCCGCGGCCGAGATCATCGACGGTATCCGCGAGCGCTTCGCCGAGACGCCCTTCGAGACCGCCGGCGGCCATTTCTTCTCCCGCTTCAGCGCCGGCGTGGCGGGCATCGACGCCGGCCCTTCGGCCCCGACGTCGGGCGAGGCCTTGATCTCCGCGGCGGATGCTGCCCTCTATGCCTCGAAGCGTGCCGGCCGCAACCAGGTGACGCTGGCGCCTGACACCGCGGCGCCGTGAGGAGAAGCCCATGCCGATCGACGAGTCGCTGCCCTTCCTGCCGGTTTCGATCGCCATCCTGACCGTCTCCGACAGCCGCGACCTGGCCAGCGACAAGTCGGGCGCCATCCTGGCCGAGCGGGTCGAAGGCGCCGGCCACCGCCTGCACAGCCGCCAGATCGTCCGCGACGAGGCGGACACCATCGAGGCGGTGCTGCGCGGCTGGATCGCCGATGGCGAGATCGATGTCGGCATCACCACCGGCGGCACCGGCATCACCGGCCGGGACGTGACGCCGGAAGCCTTCACCCGCGTGCTGGAAAAGGAGATCGCCGGCTTCGGCGAGCTGTTCCGCATGCTGAGCTACCAGAAGATCGGCACCTCGACGATCCAGTCGCGGGCGATCGGGGGCGTCGCGGGCGGGACCTACCTCTTCGCGCTGCCGGGGTCTTCCGGGGCGGTGAAGGACGGGTGGGACGATATCCTGCGCTTCCAGCTCGATGCCCGGCACAAGCCGTGCAACCTGGTGGAGCTGATGCCGCGGCTGCAGGAGCATCTGAAGTAAGACAGGCGGGCAGGGGGCTCCGCCCCCTGCACCCCCGCCGGGGTGACAGTGTCACCCCGGACCCCGCCGTCAGTTGGCGCCACGAGGCCAGAGGCGGGACGCAACATGAATGTGGGGGTCTGGGGGCATTCAATGCCCCCAGATTCTTCCCTTGCCTGTCTTCTCTTCAGAAAAGATCCAGCTGCCTCCCTTCCCCCGGAAGGAGAGGCGGCGAGAACTGCGAGCAATCCAGCTCCGCCCCGTCCCGTTTCTCCAGCCCCAGGCGCCGTGCGGCGATGCGGAAGCGGGTGGCCAGCATCTCGGCATAGGGCCCGGTGCCGGACATGCGCTGGGCGAAGTCGCTGTCATAGACGCGGCCGCCGCGGGTCTGGCGGACCAGGGACAGCACCTTGTCGGCGCGGTCGGGCATGTGCTCGCGCAGCCAGTCCTCGAACAGCCCGGCGATTTCCAGCGGCAGGCGCAGCAGGACATAGCCGGCGCGGGTGACGCCGCAGGCGGCGGCGCGTTCCAGCAAGCGCTCCAGCTCCATGTCGTTGACGGCGGGGATCATCGGCGCGGCCAGCAGGGCGGTCGGGATGCCGGCATCGGACAGCTCCCGCAGTGCTGCGAGCCGCCGCTCGGGGGAGGCGGCGCGCGGCTCCAGGATGCGGGCCAGCTTCGGGTCCAGGGTCGTCACCGACAGGCAGACGCGCACCAGGCGGCGCTCCGCCAGGCGGGCCAGGATGTCGCGGTCGCGCAGCACGCCGGCCGACTTGGTGACGATGGTCACCGGATGGCCGAAGCGTTCCAGCACCTCCAGGATGGTGCGGGTCAGCTTCATCCGCCGCTCGACCGGCTGGTAGGGATCGGTGTTCGAGCCCAGCGCGATCGGGCGCGGCGTGTAGCCGGGCTTGCGCAGCTCCTTCTCCAGCAGCGCGCCGACATCGGGCTTGAACAGCAGCCTGGTCTCGAAATCCAGGCCGGGGGAGAGGCCCAGATAGGCGTGACTGGGGCGGGCATAGCAATAGACGCAGCCATGCTCGCAGCCGCGATAGGGGTTCACCGCGCGATCGAAGCCGATATCGGGCGAGCTGTTCCAGGAGATCGCCGAACGGGCGGCGTCGCGGGTCAGGGTGGTGGCCAGCGGCGGCAGCTCGGCGAAGGCTTCCTCCAGGGTCTGCCAGCCGTCGTCGAAGGCCTCCAGCGCCAGCCGGTCGAAGCGCACGGCCGGGTTGCTGGTGGCGCCGCGGCCCTTGCGCGCGCCCTCCAGCAGGCTGGAGGCGTCGGCGCGGATGCTGCCATCCGGCATGACCAGTTCCCTTTCCGTTCGCGCCCTGACTCATTCGTCAGGGTTGCCCGGAAGTCAAGAACATGATGCGAACGGAGGCGTCGCCGTCAGCCCTCGCGCAGCAGATCGGCCAGGCTTTGCATGATCGCGGCGGTGGCCCCCCAGACATAGTGCTCGGCATGCGGCCAGACGAAGAAGTGGCGTCGCTCGCCTTTCCAGATGGCGCTGCGGCGCTCCGGCAGGGCCGGGTCCAGCAGCGGCGCCAGGTCGTATTCGAAGGCCTGCTCCACCTCGTCGGGCGCGTTCACCAGGTTCAGCGGCGGCTCCAGCAACGCCAGCACCGGCGTCACGTGATAGCCGGTGCCGGTCAGGTGCTCGGGCAGGCGGCCGAGGATGCGCGGCAGGCGGGGGTCCAGCCCCACCTCCTCGGCGGCCTCGCGCAGCGCGGCCTGCTCGGGGTTCTCGCCCGGCTCGATGCGGCCGCCGGGGAAGGCGACCTGGCCGGCATGGCTGGACAGGCGGGCGGCGCGCAGCGTCAGCAGCAGGGTCGGCCGCGGGTGCAGCACGACCGGCACCAGCACGGCGGCGGGCGTGCCCTGCGACTCGACGCGCTGCGCCGCGGCGCGGGCCAGGCGGGCCGGGTCGGACAGCCGCCGCTCGACCTCCGCCGCGTCGAGCGGCAGGGCCAGCGGCACGGGAAGGGCAGCGGTCACTGCGCCAGCGCCGCCTTGCCGGGGACGTCGTCGATCGGGAAGAAGACGCCCTCGCTCCAGACGCCCAGCACCTCGCGGCCGTCCACCGTCTCCGGCTCGGCCAGCGCCACGAGCTCGGAGAAGGTGGCGCGGTTGATGCGGGCCTCCAGGCCGGGGCGCACCGTCACATAGGGCCGCGGCTCGCGCGAGCGGCGGTCGATCGCGACGCGGATCGGGTGGTCGGCATCGGCGGTGACCATCTCGTCCAGGTTGGTGCGGAAGGTCAGGCATTGCCGCCCGTCGCAGCGCCGCCAGAAGACCTCGACGGCGATGAAGGGCGCGTCCTCGACCACGATCGAGCCGCGCTCGGCCGGCGTCTCCAGCCAGTAGCTGCCATCCTCCGCCCGCTGCAGCACCGAGGCGAAGAGGCAGACCAGCTCCTTCCGGCCGATCGGGCTGCCCTGGTAGTGCCAAGTGCCGTCGCGGGCGATGCGCATGTCGAGGGCGCCGCATTCGTGGCGCGGCCGCGGCGGCCCACCCGGCTTGGGCTTCTTGAGCGGGGTTCCGGCGCCCTGCGTGCGCAGGCAGGCGCCATGTTCCATCGCAGATTGTTTCAATGCTTCGTCCATGCGCCCGGTGGTCATAGGCTTCCCCAAGTGTCGCTCCTGGCAGAAGGGGCGGGCTGGCCATCGCAGGCCGGCTTCCCATATCCGGTCTATATAAGGAGGCGCAGAGGCATGGTTGAAGTGGCAGACCCCACGGATCCGAACTTGCTGGTGGCCGAGGTCGAGGCGCTGGGCGTCCGGCTGGCGCGCGTCCGCCAGGCCGTGGGCCGCGTCATCTTCGGCCAGCCCGACGTCGTCGAGCAGGTGCTGATCACCATCCTCTCGGGCGGCCATGTGCTGCTGGTGGGCGTGCCGGGCCTGGGCAAGACCAAGCTGGTGGAGACGCTGGGCACCGTCCTTGGCCTCGCCGAGAGCCGGGTGCAGTTCACCCCCGACCTGATGCCCGCCGACATCCTGGGCAGCGAGGTGCTGGAGGAGGCGGGCGACGGCAAGCGCGCCTTCCGCTTCATCAAGGGCCCGGTCTTCTGCCAGCTGCTGATGGCCGACGAGATCAACCGCGCCTCGCCCCGCACCCAGTCCGCCCTGCTGCAGGCGATGCAGGAGAGGAAGGTGGCGATGGCGGGCCAGGTGCATCCGCTGCCCGCCCCCTTCCATGTGCTGGCGACGCAGAACCCGATCGAGCAGGAGGGCACCTATCCGCTGCCCGAGGCGCAGCTCGACCGCTTCCTGCTGGAGGTCGAGGTCACCTACCCCGATGCGGCGGCCGAGCGCGCCATGCTGCTGGCCACCACCGGCGCGGCAGAAGCCAAGGCTGAGGCAGCGCTTACCGCCGCCGAGCTGCTCTCGGCCCAGGCGCTGATCCGCCGCATCCCGGTGGGCGAGCAGGTGCTGGACGCCATCCTGGCGCTGGTGCGCGGCGCCCGGCCCGAGACTGCCACCCTGCCCGCCGTGCGCCAGCACCTGGCCTGGGGTCCCGGGCCGCGTGCCGCCCAGGCGCTGATGCTGGCCTGCCGCGCGCGTGCCGTGCTGGACGGCCGGCTGGCGCCGAGTGTCGAGGATGTGATCGCGCTGGCCGAGCCGGTGCTGCGCCACCGCATGGCGCTGAACTTTTCCGCCCGCGCCGACGGGGTGAAGCTGGCCGACGTGATCGACGCGCTGAAGGCCAGCCTTGGCTAGGCCGGGGGGCTCGGCTTCCCCCGCCACCACCC
>NZ_MLCO01000237.1 GCF_001982615.1 Teichococcus deserti
GCTTCACCCCGGCATTGGCCAGCGCCCGACCCGGAGAGGATCCGGCGGGCGCTGGCCAATGCCGGGGTGAAGCCGGGCGCCGCCGAGCTTTCCGCCCGCCTGCCCGACGATCCCTATCACCGCAAGGTGCAGAAGGAGCGGCAGGAGGCGGCGGCGCGGCTGTTCCGCGTGTGGCGCGACGACAAGGACCAGGCTCGCGCCGCCAGCGCCGCCGCGACCCGCCAAGCGGCGGCCGCGCAGAAATCCGGCGGCAATGGCGCGCTGCTCTATGGCCTGCTCGGCGTCGCCGGCGCGGCGCTGCTGATCTTCGCCGCTCCCTGGCTGATCTCGCTGGCCCCCGGCCGCTTCTTCCAGCCGGAGGCGCCGCTGCCGGCGGCGGCCAGCCTGCTCGGCTATTCCTCGGCCGCGGCCTTCAATTCCGACCAGCGCGCGGCGCGCAGCGCGCTGAAGACGGTGATGTCCGCCGGCCCCGGCGCGCAGGAGAAATGGACCAATCCGGAGACCGGCAATCTGGGCCTGCTCTGGGTCGAGGGCCAGCTCGGCGGCACCGAGGGCGACTGCCGCAAGGTGACGCAGCGGATGAACGTGCAGCGCGGCCTGTGGGAGACCTCCTTCACCAGCTGCCGCACCGCCACCGGCTGGTCCTCCGAGCTCGGCTGGGAGAATGCGGGGCGGCCGAACATCCGGCCGCCGCGCCAGCCGCGTTAACGCTTCGCGAAGCGCCGCGGCTCCAGCCCGTCGGGCAGCACGGCCGGCACGGCATGCCGCCCGGCATTCTCGGATGCCGCATGGAAGGCGGCGACCTCGCCGACCGTCGCCACCCAGCAGCCGGGCTCGGCGGTGACGCGGGCCAGCAGCTTCTCCAGCACCGCCAGCCGCTGCGCCCGGCCGGAGATCCAGTCGTGCACGGTCAGCACCATCAGCTGGCCCAGCCGGTGCAGAAGCGAGAACTCCTCGAGCCAGCTCTCCAGCACCGGGCCGGAGGCCTGGGGCGACCAGCGGTCGGTGCCGCCGCCGGAATACTTGAAGAAGACGGCGTCATCGACCGCCCATTGCACCGGCACCTCGACCACGCCGGCGATCTCGTAGGGGTGGTCGAAGCCCATCAGCGAGCTGTCCCACAACCCCTGCCGCGCCAGTTCCGCCAGCATGCCCGGCGTCATCTCCCAGGCCGGCGAGCGGAACATCTTCGGCAATGTCCCGGCCTGCTTCCGGAACAAGGCCAGGGATGCGCCAAGCGCCGCGATGAATTCTTCGTCGCTGCTCTCGGCGACGATCTCGTGGAAATAGCCGTGCAGCCCGATCTCGTGCCCGCGCGCCAGCAGAGCGGGCAGCAGCGCGGGATTGGCCTCGGCCACGGCGCCGGGGACGAAGAAGCTGCCCTTCACCCCGAAGCGGTCCAGGAGATCAAGAATGCGCGGCAGGCCCTGGCGCAGGCCGAAATGCCGCTGCTCTAGCTGGCCGAGGCTGCGCCGCGCCTCTTCGGCGCGGTTCACCCAGAGATAGGGCGCGTCGCAATCGACATCGACGCTGAAGCAGAAGGCGCTCTGCCTGCCGGCCGGCCAGACATAGGCGGGCCGCGGCGCGAAATGCGGGGCGCCGCTCACAGCGCCGACTTCTTGTCCTGGTACACCGCCATGGTGCCGATCGAATTGCCGCCATCGACCGACAGCGTGCTGCCGGTGACATAGGCGCCGGCGCTGCTGACCAGGTAGAACAGCGCATGGCCGATATCGGCGGCCGAGGTGCCGCGGCCGAGCGGAATGGCCGCGGTGGTGTTGGCGACATGCGCCTCGGTCAGCGGGCTGGCGGTGCTGCCGGGGGCGAAGCCGGGCTCCAGCGCGTTCACCCGGATGCCATATTCGGCGAGCTCCAGGGCGAAGCCCTTGGTCAGCCGGTCCAGCGCCGTCTTTGACACGCAGTAGGGCACCACCGAGCGCCGCATCTTGCGCGAGGCGCCGGAGGAGATGTTGACGATGCTGCCCTTCACCCCCTCGGCCACCATCTGCCGGGCGACGGCGCGCGTCAGCAGGAAGGGCGCGCGCAGGTTGATGTCGAAGATCCGGTCCCATTCGGCGGCGTCGATGTCGAGCAGGAAGCCGGAAGGATAGACCCCGGCATTGTTCACCAGGATCTCGGCCGCCCCCCAGCGGCGGCCGATCTCGGCGGCCAGGGCGTCGATGCCGGCCGCGTCGCGCAGATCGGCGGCGAAGGCGAAGCCGCCCTCGCCCAGCGGGAGCTCGGCCGCGAGCTTGTCCAGCGCGGCGCTGTTCCCGTCCGTCGCGCAGACCACGGCGCCCACTGACAGAAAACTGTCGACGATCCAGCGGCCGATGACGCCGCAGGCGCCGGTCACCACCACGCGCTTGCCGCGCAGATCCTGGGCGAAATCCATCGGGCCGTTCCTTCCTGTTCTGGTCAGCCTTTGCGCTACCCGCGCGACGCAGCGCTGCCAAGTCCGGCGGAGGCACCCCTTTCTGAAATTTCACGGTGACCTTTGGGCCTGGCCGAAGTTACATTGCTGCAGCGCAGCATGGGCGGGCCCCGCCATCGCGCCGAACCGAAGGTAACCCTGCCCCGTGACCGAGATGCCCCCTGGTCTGGCCGAGCTGGTGCGGCTGCGCCGGCGCTGGACCCGGCTGATGACCGGCCACCCGGCCCCCGTCGCCCCGATCCCCAGCCTGGCCGAGGACGCCGGGTTCCTGGCCGATGCGGCCGCCAATCCCGGCCAGCTGCGCCTGAAGGCCTGCATCCCCGAAAACCTGCCGTCCCGTGCGCCCCTGGTGGTCGCCCTGCATGGCTGCACCCAGGATGCCGCGGGCTTCGACCAGGCCTGCGGCTGGTCGCGCCTGGCCGCCCGCCGCGGCTTCGCCCTGCTGCTGCCCGAGCAGCGGCGCGAGAACAACGGCAACACCTGCTTCAACTGGTTCGAGCCCGGCGACACCACACGCGGCCAGGGCGAGGTCGCCTCGATCGCCGCCATGGTCGACCGCCTGCTCCGCCAGCACGGCCTGGATGCCGGCCGCGTCTTCGTCGCCGGCCTGTCCGCCGGCGGCGCCATGACGGCGTCCCTGCTGGCCTGCTACCCGGAGCGCTTCGCCGCCGGCGCCATCCTGGCCGGCCTGCCGCATGCCGCCGCCCGCAACGTGGGCCAGGCGCTGGAAGCCATGTTCCACCCTGCCCCCCGCCCGGCGGAAGAACGCTCGGCCGCGGCGCGCGAGGCCTCGGACCATCGCGGCCCCTGGCCGCGCCTGTCGATCTGGCAGGGCGAGGCCGACGAGACCGTTCGCCCCGCCAATGCCGAAGAACTGCTGAAGCAGTGGCTGCCCCTGCACGGCCTCGACCCCGCCCGCCCCTCCCGCGACGAGGCCGGCCATCGCGAGTGGAACGGCGTCGTCGAATGCATCACCCTGCCAGGGGGCGGCCATGACGTGCCGCCCGGCGCGCCGGAAGCGATCCTCGATTTCTGGGGGATCACGGAGGAGAAAGTCTTCCTCGTAGGAGCAGACGGAGACGTCAGGGAAGAGATGCAGTAAGCCTCGAACCAGGGACTTCCCCAAGGCCTCGCAGCGGGACGCGATCACGCCAGAACAGCGCAACCTTGAAGGTCGCGCAGTGCATCGGCCAAGGCGCGTCCTGTCGCCACGTGGACACGGCAGGCTGGCAGAAAAAAGAAGGGGTCCAGGGGAATTCATTCCCCTGGCCTTCGCCTTGATCCCTTACTGACCCAAGGCCTTCTTGGCCACTTCGGCATAAAGAGCCGACCCATAGGGGATCGCCTCGTCGTTGAAGTTGTAGTGCGGGTTATGCGCGGACGCGCCCGGCCCGTTGCCGACGTGGATATAGGCGCCGGCGACCTTTTCCAGCATGAAGGAGAAGTCTTCCGACCCCATCACCGGCTCGCGGGCGCGGTTGACCAGGTCTTCGCCCACCAGGCCGGCCGCGGCATCGGCGATGGTGGTGGTGCAGGCCGGGTCGTTGATCGTGGGGGCGAAGATCAGGCGGAAGTCGAGCTCGGCCTTCGCGCCGAAGCCGGCGGCGACGCCTTCGGCCACGCGCTTCAGGCCGGTCTCGATCTGCTCGGCCACGGCCTTGCTGAAGAAGCGCGCGGTGCCGGAGAGCGTCGCGGTCTGCGGGATGACGTTGTAGGCGTCGCCGCCGCCGACCTTGGTGACGCTGATCACCGCGGTCTCGCGCGGCGAGATGTTGCGGGAGACGATGGACTGCAGCGCGGTCGCGATGTGGCAGGCGGTCAGCACCGGATCGATGCTGGCCTCGGGCCGGGCGCCGTGCGAGCCCTGGCCGGTCACCGTGATGTCGAAGAAGGCGCCGCCGGCCATGAAGGGCCCGGCGCCGATCGCGTATTTGCCGACGTCGAGGCCGGTCGCGTTGTGCATGCCGTAGAGCGCGTCGCAGGGGAAGCGCTCGAGCAGCCCGTCCTCCAGCATCGCCAGCGCGCCGCCGCAGCCTTCCTCGCCGGGCTGGAAGATCAGGTTGACCGTGCCGTCGAAGTCGCGGGTCTCGGCGAGATACCGGGCGGCGCCGAGCAGCATGGTGGTGTGGCCGTCATGGCCGCAGGCATGCATCTTGCCGGGCGTCCGGCTGGCATAGTCGAGCCCGGTCAGCTCCTCCATCGGCAGGGCGTCCATGTCGGCGCGCAGGCCGACAGCGCGGTTGCCCGGCCGGCCGCGGATGACGCCGACCACGCCCGTCTTGCCGATGCCGCGATGCACCTCGATGCCGAAGGATTCCAGCTGGCTGGCGACGATCTCGGCGGTGCGGTGCTCTTCCATGCCGAGCTCGGGATGGGCGTGCAGGTCCTGGCGCAGCGCCGTGAGCTCGGGGTGGTAGCGGCGGATATGGTCGAGGCTGGACATCGGGGACGGCTCCGGAAGGCAGGTCGGCGCCCGGGCGGCGATCCGCCCGGGTCGCGGGGATGGGCCGGGGGTTCGCCCCCCTGGCCCGGGTGAAATCAGCTGCGGCGAATGCCCCAGAAGACGAAGAGGCCATTCGGGACATCGGCCAGGTTGCGGCGATAGGCGGTCTTGTAGAGATACTGGCCGGTCGGCACGAAGGTGGCCTCCCGCAGCACCGCCGCCTGGATCTCGCCGGCGATGCGTTTCTGCGCCGTGACGTCGGGGGCGTCCAGCCAGGCCTCGCGCAGCGTCTCGATGGCGGGCACGTCGGGCCAGCCGAAATAGGCGCGCTCCCCATTGGCGCGCACCACCTGCGAGGCCACCGGGTTGATCATGTCGAGCCCGGCCCAGGTGGTGTTGAACATCGACCAGCCGCCCTGCTCCGGCGGCGCCTTGCTGGCGCGGCGCTGCACCAGGGTGCCCCAGTCGGACATGGCGGGCTCGACATTCATGCCGAGGCGCTTGAGGGTGTCGAGGCAGACCTCACCGATCGCGGCCAGCACCGGCTGGTCGGTCGGGATCATCAGCAGGACTTTCTCACCTTTGTAGCCGGCGGCGGCCAGCGCCTTCTTCGAGGCCTCCAGGTCGCGCGGCCGGGTGACGGTCTCGAGCGGGGCCTCGCTGGCCATCGGCGTGCCAGGGGTGAAGACGCCGATGCCGGTGCGGCGCAGCGCCGGATCGGTGCCGGCGGCGGCGATCATGCAGTCCTCCTGCGACATCGCCTCCAGCACCACGCGGCGGATCGCCGGATTGTTGAAGGGCGGGTGCAGGTGGTTGAAGATGCCGGTGCCCATGGTGCCGAGCGGCGTCGCCAGCTGGGTCGCCAGGTTGCGGTTGCGCTCGAGCAGCGGCAGCAGGTCGTTGGTCGGGTTCTCCCACCAGTCGACCTCGCCATTGCTCAGCGCGGCGCTGGCGGTGCCGGGGTCGGGCATGACATGCCATTCGACGCGGTCGAAATTCACCACCTTGGGCCCGGCGGCCCAGGAGACCGGGCTCGCCTCCCGCGGCCTGTAGCCCGCGAACTTCTCGTAGACGACGCGGGCGCCGACGACGCGCTCGTCCGGCTTCCAGCGGAACGGGCCGGAGCCGACCATCTCGGTGATCGGGCTGGTGGGCGCCGTGTTGGCCAGGCGCTCGGGCATGATGAACAGCGCCGAGGGACCGACCTTGGCCAGCGTGTCCAGCATGGCGCCATAGCGGCGCTTCAGGCGGATGACGAAGCGGCGGTCGTCGGGCGCGCCCATCTCGTCGAGGCGCGCCAGCAGCGCCTGGCCGAGCGAATCCCGCTGCGCCCAGCGCCGGATCGAGGCCACGCAGTCGCGGCCGCGCACCGGCTCGCCGTCATGGAAGACCAGGCCCGGGCGCAGGGTGAAGGTCCAGCGGCGGCCGTCCTCCTCGACGGTGTGGCCCTCGACCATCTGCGGCTGCGGCCGCAGCCCGGCATCCAGCCCGTAGAGCTGGTCCCAGATCATCAGCCCATGGGTGCGGGTGATATAGGCCGTGGTCATCACCGGGTCGGTGACGGTCAGGTCCGATTGCGGGACATAGCGCAGCACCCGCGACCCGACCGGCTGCGCCAGCGAGGGGCGCGGCAGGAAGGCGGCGGCGGAGCCGGCGAGGAGGAGGCTGCGGCGATGCATGAACGACCCTGTCTCGAAATGGCGGAACAGGACTGGCGTCGGGCGTCTGGCGCGCCCTGGCCGCCAGCAAACACCGCCCGGCGCCGGCCGGCAAGCCAGGCGGGCTGCTTGCCGGCCGCCGGGGCGCCCCGCATTCTGCCGTCCATGCCCAGCGACGCCACGACCGACGCCATGCCCGCCCCGCCCCGTGTCGCCGTGGTCGGCACCTCGAACAGCGTCGCCGCCGGCGGCTGGGCCCGGGTGGTGCAGCAGGCGACCGACCGGGTGGCGGCGCAGAATTTCTCGCTCGGATTCTGCAGCAGCGACCTCTTCGCCTTCCGGCGCGCGGCGATGGACCCGGCCGAGTTCGACCTGTGCCTGGTCGACTTCGCCTGCAACGACGGCACGCTGCTGGCCTCCGGCGCGCATGACGCGGCGCGGATCGAGGCGGCGCTGCGGCATGTGGTCTCGGCCACCACCACCGCCGGCTGCCTGCCGGTGCTGATGATCCTGCCGGTGCAGAGCTTCCGCCCCGAGGGGAAGAAGATCCGCCCGCTCTACCGCGCCGCCGCCGAACGCTTCGCCCTGCCCTTCTTCGACGGCTATGCCTGGCTGGACCGGCTGGAGGCCGACCCGTCCATGGCGGGGGTGACGCTGTTCAAGGACAACATGCACCTGGACAACCCGGTCTCGGTGCAATTGGGCCATATGGTCGCCGAGCTGCTGCCGGGGCTGGCCGCGGCGCGCAGCCCCGACGGCAGGGATGGCGCATCGCCAGGCTTCGAGCTTCGTTACTTCCCCGCCGGCCCCGCCATCCGCCGCGCCTTGCCGCGGGCGATACGGGGCACGGCGCTGCTGCAGCTGGAGCTGGTCGAGATCGCCGCCGAGACCGGCTTCGACTTCCATCTGCCCGCCGGCTTCGAGGCCACCGGCCTCGTCGCCGATTTCGGCCATAGCCAGGCGGTGGTGACGCTCAGCGGCAGCCGCAGCACGCGGCTCTACGTCGCCTCCAAGCATGCGACCGGGCCCGGGGCCAAGATGGTGATGGGCATCTGGCCGCTGCCGGCAACGGTGCCGGAGCTGGGGGGGACGCTGCGGGTGACGGT
>NZ_MLCO01000238.1 GCF_001982615.1 Teichococcus deserti
CTTTGGGCGTGGGTGGGGTGGTGGCGCTGTTGGCGTGGCGCCAGGTGGGTGGCCATACCGGCGATGTGCTGGGCGCCTGTGCCGTGCTGGCGGAGCTTGCCGTGTTGAGCGTGTGCTTATGAATGCGGGGGTCCGGGGGAACTCAGTTCCCCCGGCGGGGTCAGGGGCGGAGCCCCTGCCTTAGACGGCGGCTTCCTTGAAGATTTTGGAGACGTCCTGCCCCCAGGCTTCCTGATAGCGCCGCAGCCAATGGTCCGCCTGGGTTTCCCCGCTGGCGACCACCGCGTCCACCGCGTCGAGGTGGCGTTCCTCGCCCAGGCCGCGGGCGCGGAGGCCGTCGCGGCTGATGGCGAGGACCTCGCGGGCCAGGTCACGCAGGGGTCGGTTCTGGAAGGGGGTGGTCAGGCCGCCTTCGGGGACGGCGATGCGCAGCGCCTGCACGGCCTCGACCGCCCAGGGGCGGACCAGGGAGGCGGCGGCCTTCTGGGCGGCGTCGTCGTAGAGCAGGCCGGTCCAGAAGGCGGAGAGGCCCACCATCATCTCCGGGCTGCCGGCGTCGGCGCCGCGCATCTCCAGGAAGCGCTTCAGCCGGACATCGGTGAAGACCGTGGTGACGTGGTCGGCCCAGTCGCCCATGGTGGCTTCCACCCCGGGGTGGCCCGGCAGGCCGCGCGCCATGAAGTCCCGGAAGGTCGAGCCGGTGGCGTCGATCCAGGCGCCGTCCCGCATGATGAAGTACATCGGCACGTCGAGGACATGCTGGACGAAGCGCTCGAAGCCGAAGCCCTGCTCGAAGACCACGGCCGGGATGCCGGTGCGGTCGGGGTCGGTCTCGGTCCAGACGCGGCCGCGGAGCGTGCGCAGGCCGGAGGGCCTGCCCTCGCGGAAGGGGGAATTGGCGAAGAGCGCGGTGGCCAGCGGCTGCAGCGCCAGGCTGACGCGCAGCTTCTCGACCATGTCGGCCTCGTCGCCGAAGTCGAGGTTCACCTGCACGGTGCAGGTGCGCAGCATCATGTCGAGGCCCATGGCACCGACCCGCGGCATGTATTGCCGCATGATGGCGTAGCGGCCCTTCGGCATCCAGGGCATGTCCTCGCGCCTGGCCAGCGGATGGAAGCCGAGCGGCGCGAAGCCGATGCCCATCGGCCCGGCGACCAGGCGGGTTTCGGCCAGGTGGTCGGCGAGCTCGGCGGCGGTGCCGTGCAGGTCTTCCAGCGGCGCGCCTGACAGCTCGAACTGGCCGCCCGGCTCCAGGCTGATCGAGGCGCCGCCGCGCTTCAGCCCGATCGGGTTGCCGCGGTCGAGGATCGGCTCCCAGCCGCGCGCGGTCAGGCCGTCGAGGATGGCGCGGATGCCGTCGGGCTCATAGGCCGGGGCCTCGAGCCCGGCATGGCGGAAGCCGAATTTCTCGTGCTCGGTGCCGATGCGCCAGTCGGCGCGGGGCTTGCTGCCGACCGCGAACCATTCGGCCAGCTGGCGCAGGGAGGTGATCGGCGTGAGATCGGCCTCGCCGGGATTGGACATGCATACCTTCCATGCGCCCCCGCGCGGGGCACCGCCCGGGCGTGATTCGGCTTGATCGAGAAAAGAATAGTCAGGAGGGAGCGGCCCAGTCCCCCGCCAATGCCTGCAGCACGGCGAGTCCCGAAACCGCTGCCGTCTCCGCCCGCAGAATCCGCGGGCCGAGCGCAGCCGGTGAAACAAAGGGACGCCGGCGCACGGCGTCAAGCTCCTGGTCGGTGAAACCGCCCTCCGGCCCGACCAGAAGCCCGAGCGGCGGGCGGCGGCCGGCCAGAACCACGCTGAGCGGCCGTGCATTGCTGCGCGCATCGCCGACCAGCAGCGGGGCGCCGTCCCAGGCGTCGAGGGCGCGGTGCAGGTCGAGCGGCTCGGCGATGACGGGCAGGTCCAGCCGCTCGCATTGCTCGGCCGCCTCGCGGGCGATGCTGGCCAGCCGTTCGAGGTTGACCCGGCCGATGACGCAGCGGGCGGTGAAGACCGGCTGGATGCTCCGCACGCCGAGCTCGGTCGCCTTCTCGACGATCCAGTCCATGGCGTCGCGCTTCACCGGGGCCAGCAGCAGCCGCAGGTCGGGGCCGGAGGCCTGGGGGCGCAGCAGGGTCTCCGGCGTGAAGACGGCGCGGTCCTTCCTGATGGAGGAAATCCGCGCCTGCCACTCGCCGTCGCGGCCGTTGAACAGGGTGACGGCGTCGCCCGGGCCCTTGCGCATGACCTGGCCGAGATAGTGGCCCTGGCCCGGCAAAGCCGGCGCTTCCTGGCCCGCCGCCAGATCGGCGTCGACATAGAGGCGTGGGGTGGACATGGGGCGCTCCGGCGAGGCTAATGACGTTCGTGATTCCGCATACCGATATCCGCGCGCTCGGCTGGGTCGCGCAACTCCCCCTGGGTCTGAGGCCCTATGCGCTGCTGATGCGGCTGGACCGGCCGATCGGCTCCTGGCTGCTCTTCCTGCCGGCGCTCTGGGCCTTCGCCCTGGCCGCCCCGGACCTCGCGACGGGGCTGTGGCTGGGGGTGCTGTTCGGCATCGGCTCGGTGGTCATGCGCGGCGCCGGCTGCGTGGTCAACGACCTCTGGGACCGCGACCTGGACCGCCAGGTGACGCGCACCGCCGGGCGGCCGCTGGCCTCGGGCGCGGTGCGGCCCCGGCAGGCGCTGGCCTTCCTCGGCCTGCTGCTGGCCATCGGGCTGGCCATCCTGCTGCAGCTGAACCCGCTATGCTGGGTGCTGGGCGTGGTCTCGCTGGTGCCCGTTGCGCTGTATCCGCTGGCCAAGCGGGTCACCGACTTCCCGCAGGCGGTCCTCGGCCTGACCTTCTCCTGGGGCGCGCCGATGGGCTATGCGGCGGCGACCGGGCGGCTGGATGCGCCGGGGCTGCTGCTCTACGCCGCGGCCTTTCTCTGGATCCTCGGCTACGACACCATCTATGCCCATCAGGACCGCGAGGACGACGCCCTGGTCGGCGTGCGCAGCACCGCCCGCCGCTTCGGCGAGAACACCCGTCCCTTCCTGATCGCCTGCTATGCCGGGGCTGTCGCGCTGCTGCTGGCGGCGGGCCAGGCCGCCGGCCTGGGCGCGCTGTTCTTCGCCGCCATGCTGGCGCCGGCCGGCCTGCTGGCCTGGCAGATCGGCCGCCTCGACATCCACGACCCGGCCCTGTGCCTGAAGCTGTTCCAGCGCAACCGCGAGGTCGGGCTGCTGGTCGGCCTGGCCTTCCTGCTCGGGCGGATCGTGCCCTGAACGACGCAGCCCGCTTCATCGCCGCGCACACGGCGCTGGCCCGCCCGGCTTTGGTGCCGGAGGTCGAGCTGCACCTCGCCACCGAGATCACCCCGATCTGGCAGGCCAGCGAGACCTGGCTGTCCAGCCGCAACATCGAGCCGCCCTTCTGGGCCTTCGCCTGGCCCGGCAGCCAGGTGCTGGCGCGGCTGATCCTGGACGGGACCATCGAAGTCGCCGGGCAGCGCGTGCTCGACTTCGCCGCCGGCGGGGGGCTCGCCGCCATCGCTGCCGCCCGCGCCGGGGCGGCCGTCGTCGAGGCGGCCGAGATCGACCCGCTGGCCATTGCGGCAACCCGGCTGAACGCGGCGCATAACGGGGTGGCGGTCGCGGCCGACACCGGCGACGTGGTCGGCGCCCCGCGGCGCTGGGACACCGTCATGGCCGGCGACGTCTGCTACGAGGCGCCGATGACCGGGCACATCATGCCCTGGCTGCGGCGGCTGGCGGCCGAAGGAGCCACCGTGCTGATCGCCGATCCGGGGCGGGCCTATCTGCCGAAAGACGGGCTCACCCCCATCGCCACGATGCGGGTGCCCACCACGCGGGAGCTGGAGGATCGGGACTTCCGGGACGTGACCATCTTTCGGGTCACCCCCTGAACAAAAAGAAAGGCTGGGGGAAGGAATTCCCCCGGGCCCCCATCTTTTTTCTGGTCTTCAGGCCGGGTTCAGCGCCTCACGCTCGGCAGGCGTCAGGTCGATCCATTTCAGCTGCTCGTCCAGCGGGAACACCATCGGCTCCGCCAAGCCCACATCATCCACCGGCGTCACCGCCAGCACCCGCGAGCCATCGGGCATGAAGAAGGGACGCGCCTTGGGCGGCACGTTCCAGCTGTGGCGCCGCCCGGCCTCGTCGGCCACCACCCAGCGGCCATTGTCGGCCTGCAGCAGCTCCGCCTGGACGGGACGCATCCGCCGGCCCGACAGCTGCTTGCGCAGCCGGCCGCGCAACGCCGCATTCGTCATCCAGTAGCGCAACCCGCCCAGCAGCGCCGCCAGCGCGCCGAAGACCAGCACCGCCGCGCAGGCCAGCCGGTTCCACAGCATGTCCAGCCCGAGCGAGGTGCTGACCCATTCCGGATGCGCCGGGTCATACATGACCTCCACGTCATAATTGCCGCTGTGGGCATCGACGAAGAAGTAATGCGCGCTGCGCTGCACCGGCGTCATGCCATCCGGGCGGATGGTCAGGGTGACGTCGCAGGTGGTGAGCACGATCTTGGTGCGGCACCGCCCGTCCGACACCCGCCCCGTATTCGACGGCTGCGCGGTGTCGCGGATCAGGTAGTCGGTGCGCAGGCTGGGCGCGATGCCCAGCCCGACCCAGGCGCCGAGACCCGCCGCGCCCGCCAGGCACAGCAGCAGGATCCACAACGCCCGCATGGTGGTGACCGGCGGCTTCACGGTCAGCGGCCGGTCCGGGAGAGAAATGGCTTGTGTCATCGCTGCCCCGGTTAATCCCGTTGCGACCTGCGAGGAATGGCCACGACTCGTTTCTCACCGCCTCGTGTCGCGCTGGAAAAGCGCCTCACGCAAGCGTGGTCGGTGCCATGCCGGCAAAGCGCAGAATGGCGCAGCTTCCTTGCCAGGAGGTGTGCCGTGGACAGCGAATCGTGCCGTCCACGGCAGCGGCTCAGGCGGCCTCGGTCAGCCCCCGTTCGGCGACCAGCCGGAGGTGCTGGTCGGTCTCGCCAAACTGGCTGCCCAGCATGGTCAGCCGCTTGAAGTAGTGGCCGGCCTTGTACTCCATGGTCATGGCGATGCCGCCATGCAGCTGGATCGCCTCCTTGCCGATCAGCTCGGCCGAGCGGTTGATCAGCGCCTTGGCGGCCGCGATGGCGGGGCGGCGGGTGGCGGCATCCGGATGCTCGGCCATCATGGCGGCATACATCGCCATGGAGCGCGCCTGCTCCAGCGCCACCAGCATGTCGGCCGCCCGGTGCTGCACCGCCTGGAAGCTGCCGATCGTCGTGTTGAACTGCTTTCTCTGCTTCAGGTAGTCCAGCGTCAGCTCGTGCAGCGCCCCCATGGCGCCCACCGCCTCGGCGCAGAGGGCCGCCAGCGCGGCATCGACCACCCGCTCCATCAGCGGCAGGCCGGCGCCCGGCTCGCCCAGCAGCGCGTCCTGCGGCAGCAGCACGCTGTCGAAGGCGATCTCGGCGGCGCGCAGGTCGTCCTGGGTGGCATAGCCCCGGCGCGACACCCCCGCCGCCTTGGCGGGGACGACGAACAGGGAGATGCCGTCCCGGTCGCGGCGGCTGCCGGCGGTGCGGGCCGAGACGATCAGGTGGTCGGCGCTGTCGCCATGCAGCACCAGGCTCTTGGCGCCGTTCAGCAGCCAGCTGGAGCCGACGCGGCGGGCGGTGGTGGCGACGTCGAACAGGTCGTAGCGCGACTGCGCCTCGATCTGCGCGAAGGCCAGGGTGGTGCTGCCGTCGACGATGCCGGGGATCAGCGCCGCCTGCTGCGCCGCGCTGCCGCCGAAGCGGAGAAACCCACCGCCGAGCACGACGGTGGCGAGGTAGGGCTCCAGCACCAGCCCGCGGCCGAAGGTCTCCATGACGTTCATGGTGTCGACCGCCGAGCCGCCGAAGCCGCCCTGCTCCTCGCTGAACGGCAGGCCGAGCAGGCCGAGCTCGGCATACTGCGCCCAGAGCTTCGGGCTGTAGCCGCGGCTGTCGGCCTGATGCGTCTTCCGCTTCTCGAAGTCGCCGTAATTGTCCTGGATCAGCCGGTCGACGCTGTCCTTGAGCAGGCGCTGATCCTCGGTCAGATCGAAATCCATGGTGCTTCTCCTGGCGTCGCGCCGCTTACAGACCGAGGAAGGCCTTGGCGATGATGTTGCGCTGGATCTCGTTCGAGCCGCCGTAGATCGACACCTTGCGGTAGTTGAAGAACTGCGGCGCGACGGCCTCCGCCCAGTCCGGCCCGACCGGGGGGGCGTTGTGCGAATGCTCAGGGCTAGCGGCGGCGAAGGGGCCGGCGACGGTCATCATCAGCTCCGTCGTCATCTGCTGGATCTCGGACCCCTTGATCTTCAGGATCGAGGAGGTCGGGTCCGGCTTGTCCGAGGCGCGGTGCCGTTGCGCCGCCACCATCCGCATCTGGGTGATCTCCAGCGCCTTCAGCTCGATCTCGGCGATGGCGATGCGGCGGCGGAAATCGGCGTCGTCCCAGAGCATGCCCTCGCCGCTGGGCGTCTCCTTCGCCCGCGCCTTGACCAGCTCGAGCTTCTCCTTGGAGAAGCCGATGCGGGCGATGTTGGTGCGCTCGTTGGACAGCAGGAACTTGGCGTAGTCCCAGCCCTTGTTCTCCTCGCCGACCAGGTTCTCGACGGGAACCTTGACGTCGTCGAAGAAGACCTCGTTGACCTCATGCGCGCCGTCGATGGTGATGATCGGGCGCACGGTGATGCCCGGCGTCTTCATATCCACCAGCAGGAAGGAGATGCCCTGCTGCTTCTTCGCTGCGGGGTCGGTGCGGACGAGAAGGAAGATCCAGTCGGCATATTGCCCGAGGGTGGTCCAGGTCTTCTGCCCGTTGACCACGTAGTGGTCGCCCTCGCGCTTCGCCGAGGTCTTCAGGCTGGCCAGATCCGAGCCGGCGCCGGGCTCGGAGAAGCCCTGGGCCCACCAGATGTCCAGGCTGGCGGTGGCGGGCAGGAATTTTTCTTTCTGTTGCTGCGACCCGAAATTGGCGATCACGGGGCCGACCATGGCCACGTTGAAGGACAGCGGCATCGGCACCGCGTTGAACTGCACCTCCTCGACATAGAGGTAGCGCTGCACGGGCGTCCAATCCTTGCCGCCCCATTCGACCGGCCAGTTCGGCGTGGCCAGCCCCTCGGCATGCAGGATGCGGTGGGATGCGGCGATCTCGTCGCGCGACAGGTGGCGGCCTTCGCTGACCTTCTGCCGGATCTCGGCCGGGATCTTCTCGCGGAAGGTTTTTCTCAGTCCGTCGCGGAAGGCGATTTCCTCGGGCGTGTGGCGGAGCTCCATGGCGCGGTTCCCTCAGCAGATCTCGAAGAGCGCCGCGGCACCCATGCCGGTGGCGACGCACATGGTGACGACGGCGCGCTTCACGCCACGGCGCTGTCCTTCCAGCAGGGCATGGCCGACCAGCCGCGCGCCGCTCATGCCGAAGGGATGGCCGATCGAGATGGCGCCGCCATTCACGTTCAGCTTCTCCTGCGGGATGCCGAGGCGGTCGCGGCAATAGATCGACTGGCTGGCGAAGGCCTCGTTCAGCTCCCAAAGGTCGATATCAGCGACCGTCAGCCCCTGGCGCTGCAGCAGGCGGGGGACGGCGAAGACCGGGCCGATGCCCATTTCCTCCGGCTCGCAGCCGGCGCTGGCGAAGCCGCGGAAGATGCCGAGCGGCTTCAGGCCGCGGCGCTTCGCCTCCTCGGCCGACATGACGACGCAGGCGCTGGCGCCGTCCGAGAGTTGGCTGGCATTGCCGGCGGTGATGAACCTGCCCTCGTGCACGGGCTTGAGCTTCGCCAGCCCCTCCAGCGTGGTGTCGGCGCGGTTGCCCTCGTCCCTGTCGAACAGCTTGCTGTGCTTCGACACCTCGCCGGTCGCCTTGTCGGTCACCGCATAGGTGACCTCCATCGGCGCGATCTCCTCGGCGAAGAGGTTCGCCGCCTGGGCCGCCGCGGTGCGCTGCTGGCTCATGAGGGAGAACTCGTCCTGCGCCTGGCGGGAGATGCCGTAGCGTTCCGCCACCAGGTCGGCGGTCTCGATCATGCTGTCGTAGAGATGCGGCCGGTGCTCGGCCAGCCAGGGGTTGCGGGACGCGGCGCGGTCGACCTTCGGCACCGTCAGGCTGATCGATTCCAGCCCGCCGGCGACGGCGACATCGACGCCGTCCAGCATGACGCGGCGCGCCGCCGCGGCGATGGCATCCAGCCCCGAGGCGCAGAAGCGGCTGACCACCAGGGCCGCCGTCTCCACCGGCAGGCCGGCGCGCAGCAGCCCGGCGCGGGCAATGTTGCCGCCGGTCGCGCCCTCCGGATAGCCGACCCCCATGGTCACCTCTTCCACCGCCTGCGCCTCGACGCCGGCGCGCTCCAGGGCGTGGCGGATGGCATGCGCCGCCATCTCCGCCCCATGGGTGATGTTCAGGCTGCCGCGCGCCGCACGGCCGATCGGCGTGCGGGCGGTGGCGACGATGACAGCGTCCCTCATCAGGTCATTTCCTTGTCGTTGGCCGCCTGGGCGGCTTCCTCTTCCTCGCGCAGCCGGGCTGCCAGCAGCTTGCCGGCCGGCGACCGCGGCAGCGCCGAGCGCAGCTCCAGCGCGGCGGGCATCTCGTGGCGGCCGATGCGGTCGGCCAGGAAGCCGCGCATCGCGTCGAGCGTCATGACGGGGGCGCCGTCGCGCAGCTTGACGAAGGCCTTGGCCGCCTGGCCGCGATAGGCGTCGGGCACGCCGATGACGAGGCATTCCTCGACATCCGGATGCTCGTAGACCGCCTGCTCGATGGCGGCCGGATAGACGTTGAAGCCGGAGGAAATGATCATGTTCTTCCGCCGGTCGACCAGCGTGAAATAGCCGCGCTCGTCCATCCAGCCGAGGTCGCCGGTCAGGAACCAGCCATCGCGGAACCCCGCCGCCTGGGGCTGCTTCCAGTAACCCACAAACACATTCGGGCCGCGCACGGCCAGCTCGCCATGCTCGCCCGGCAGCAGGGCGCGGTCGGGATCGTCCATGGCGACGACGCGCAGCTCGACGCCGGGCAGCGGCAGGCCGATCACCCCGGGGCGGCGCGGCCCGTCGGGGGTCAGCCGCGCGCCGGCCGGGGCGGTCTCGGTCATGCCCCAGCCGCCGCCGATGCGACAGGACAGAAGATGCTCGAGGCGCTGCTGCACCTCGAAGGGCATCGGCGCGCCGCCGGAGGAGCATTGCTGCAGGCTGGACAGGTCGCGCAGCCCGACCCCTGCCATGTTCAGGATGGCGATCCACATGGTGGGGACGCCGGGGAAGTTGGTGATGCCGTGGCGCTCGATCTCGCCCACCGCCTGCTCCACCTCGAAGCGGGGATAGAGGTAGAGCGTGTTGCCGTCGGCCAGATGCCGCAGGAAGACCGCCGACAGCGCATAGATATGGAACAGCGGCAGCACGCCGAGCACGCGCTGGCTGCCGGGGGGCGGCGTCTCGGCATCGCGCCAGGCGCGGTAGATGCTGACGGCGGCGGTCAGGTTGCGGTGCGTCAGCATCGCGCCCTTCGGCCCGCCGGTGGTGCCGCCGGTGTATTGCAGCAGCGCCAGATTGTCCTCGCCGAGGCCCGGCCAGTCTTTCAATGGCTCAGCTAGGGGAATTGGAAGGAAATCGGGCTGGGCGGGGGCGCGGGCGCCGCCCCATTCGGCGTCGCGCGCCAGATAGGCGCGGGCGATGCCGCCTTCCTTCAGCAGCCGCAGCGCGTTGGGCAGCAGGGTCGGGAAGTCGACGGTGATCAGCCGCTCGGCGCCGCTGTCCTCGATCTTGTGCAGCAGCTCACGCGGGGCATCGAGCGGCGACAGATGCACCACCACGCCCCCCGCCCGCAGCACGCCGAAGAAGCAGGCCGGGTGCCAGGGCGTGTTGGGCAGGTAGAGCGCGACGCGCTCGCCCGGCTGCAGCCCGTCGGCGATCAGCCCGGCGGCGATGCGGTCGGCCATCGCCCGCAGCGCCAGGAAGGAGACGCTGCGCTCGCGATAGACCAGGGCTGCCTTGCCGCCATGCTCGGCCGCGGCGCGGTCGAGCAGGGCGGTCAGCGTGCCGGTCTCGATCGGCGCGTCCCAGCGGCAGCCGGGCGGGTAGGAAGCCTCCCAGGGGTGCACGGGCGTCAGGCGGCCTTGGCCTGCGCCGCCAGCGCCGAGAAGCCCTGGCCCTCGGCGGCGAGGCGGGCCAGCAGCGGCGCCGGCTGCAGCGTCGCGTCGCCGGTCTGCGCGGCATAGACAGACAGCCGCTCGGCGACCTTCGCCAGGCCGACCGCATCGGCATGGTGCATCGGCCCGCCCTTCCAGGCCGGCCAGTTGTAGCCATAGAGCCAGACGACATCGATATCGCCCGGCCGCGCCGCGATGCCTTCCTCGAGGATGCGGGCACCCTCGTTGATCATCGGATAGATCAGCCGCTCGGTGATCTCCTGCTGAGAAATCTGCCGGCGGGCGATGCCCTGCGCGGCCGAGGCGCGCTCGATCAGCGCCTGCACCTCGGCGTCCGGCTGGCCGGTGCGCGCCCCTTCCGGATAGGCGTAGTAGCCGCGGCCGGTCTTCTGGCCGAGCCGCCCGGCCTCGCAGAGCGCGTCCGCCACCACGGCGCGGGTGCCATTGGCCTTGCGGATGCGCCAGCCGATGTCGAGGCCGGCCAGGTCCGCCATGGCGAAGGGCCCCATGCGGAAGCCGAAATCGGTCAGGGCCTTGTCGACCTCGGCGGGGCTGGCGCCTTCCAGCAGCAGCCGCTCGGCCTGGGCCGTGCGGCGCGACAGCATGCGGTTGCCGACGAAGCCGTAGCAGACGCCGACGACGACCGGAACCTTCTTCAGTTTGCGCGCGATGTCGACGGCGGTGGCCAGGGCGGTGGGCGACGTCTTTTCCGCGCGGACGATTTCCAGCAGCTTCATGACATTGGCCGGGCTGAAGAAATGCATGCCCAGCACGTCATCGGCGCGGCCGCTGGCGGCGGCCATGGCGTCGATGTCGAGGTAAGACGTGTTGCTCGCCAGCACCGTCCCGGGCTTCGTGATCGTGCCCAGTTTCGCGAAAATCTCTTTCTTCAGCTCCAGCTCCTCGAAGACCGCCTCGATGACCAGGTCGGCCTCCGACGCCGCCTCCAGCCCGACAGCACCTTCGATCAGCGCCAGGCGCTGCGCGCGGGCTTCCTCGGTCAGGCTGCCGCGTTTGACCGAGACGGCGTAGATCTCGGCGATGCGCTTCTGGCCGCGCGCCAGGGCCTCGGCATCGGTCTCGATCATCCGCACCGGAATGCCGGCATTGGCGAAATTCATGGCGATGCCGCCGCCCATGGTGCCGGCGCCCAGCACCGCCGCCCGCGCCACCGGCCGCGCGCGGGCGTCCTTCGGCTGGCCGGGGATGCGGGCGGCCTCGCGCTCGGCAAAGAAGACATGGCGCAGCGCCTTGCTGCGCGGATCGTCGCGCAGCGCCACGAAGAAGTCGCGCTCCGCCTGCAGCGCGGCGGGCATCGGCAGGTCGAAGCTGTTGCGCACCGACTGGATGATGGCGGCGACCTGCGGCTCCTCGGCGGCGCGGCGGGCCAGGGCCTCCGCCGCCTTCTCGAAGGCCTCGCGCGCGCCGGGGGCGTCCAGCCTGCCGCGGTCGGCGTCGATCGGCGCGGGCAGCGGGCCGGCGGCCAGCTGCCGCACGGTGTCTTTCGCGGCGGCCAGCAGGTCCCCCTCGATCAGCGCCGCGGCCAGGCCGAGCTCCACGGCGCGGCGGGCATCCACCGGCTCGCCCGAGGCGATCATCGGCAGCGCCCGGTCGGCGCCGATCAGCCGCGGGGTGCGCAGCGTGCCGCCGGCGCCGGGCAGGATGCCGAGCTTCACCTCCGGCAGGCCGAGCTGCGCCCGCGGCCCGACCAGCCGGGCGTGGCAGCCGAGCGCCAGCTCCAGCCCGCCGCCGAAGGCGACGCCCTGGATGGCGGCGACCAGCGGCTTGCTGCTGGCCTGCATCGCCAGGATGACCTCGCCGAGGGCGGGCGGCACCGGCGGGCGGCCGAATTCGGTGATGTCGGCGCCGGCGACGAAGGCGCGGCCGGCGCCTTCCAGCACCAGGCCGATCACCGCGTCGTCGGCGAGCGCGCGCGCCAGCGCCGCCTGCACGCCCTGGCGGACATCGGCGGAGAGCGCATTGACCGGCGCATGGTCGATGGTGGCGACGGCGATGCCGTCCTCGACCCGGTAGGACACGGTTCCGGCCATGGCTTTCTCCCCCTTGCTTGGCAAGCGCCGCGGCGCTTATTCTGCAGTGCAGAATTCAGTTCTGCATTTGGTGGATATCGGTCGCCCAAACCACGCGGCGCGTCAAGCCACCGCCTTTGTTCCGGATGCCTGCCGATGCCCCGCCAACGCCGCCCTCGCGATGCCGACGACGCCCTGCCCGCCAGCGAGGACCGGCATTTCGTCACCGCCCTGGCCCGCGGGCTGGAGGTGCTGGGCTGCTTCCGCCGCGGCGAGGCGCTGCTGGGCAACCAGGAGATCGCCGCCCGCACCGGCCTGCCGAAATCCACCGTCTCACGCCTGACCCACACGCTGACGGAGCTCGGCTTCCTGCACCATGCGCCGGCCGTCGGGCGCTACCGTCTGGGCATGGCGGTGCTGTCGCTGGGCAGCGCCATGCTGGGCGGGCTGGACATCCGCCGCATCGCCCGTCCCCTGCTGCAGACCCTGGCGACCGAGACGCACAGCATCGTGGCGCTGGGCAGCCGCGACCGCATGGGCATGGTCTATCTGGAGCTGGCCCGCGGCGACGCCGCCGTCGCCGTCAACCTGGAGGCCGGGTCGCGCATCTCGCTGACCAACAGCGCCATGGGCCGCGCCTGGCTGGCCGCGGCGACGCCGGCCGACCGCGCCGCGTTGATCCCCCAGGCCCGCGACCCGGCGAAGCTCGAGGCGACCATCGGCCGGGCGCTGGCCGAGCAGGCGGAGTTCGGCTGCTGCTGCTCCTTCGGCGACTGGCAGCCCGACGTGAACGCCATCGCCATGGGCTTCCAGCCGGGCGGCGGGCTGCCGCCGATGGTGGTGAATTGCGGCGCGCCCTCCTTCCTGGTCTCGCCGGAATACCTGCTGCAGGAGGCGCGGCCGCGGCTGCGCGCGGTGGTGCAGAAGCTGGAGCATTGCATGGACCTGGCGATGACCGCCTGAGGGAACGGGGTTGATGCGCGCGGCCCTGATCCGCCATTTCCCGACGGCGATCGCCCCGGGCATCTGCTACGGCCGGCTCGACTTGGCGCCGGGCGATGGCGATGTCGCGGCGCTGCGGCAGGGCCTCGTCGCGGCGGGGCTCGATGCGGCGCCGATCTTCAGCAGCCCGGCCCGCCGCTGCCGGGCGCTGGCGGAAGCGCTCGCCGCGGGCGGGCCGGTGACCTTCGACGAGCGCCTGCTGGAGCTGGATTTCGGCGACTGGGAAGGCATCGCCTGGGACGACATTCCCCGCGCCGATTTCGATGCCTGGGCGGCCGATGTGGAAAGCAACGCGCCCCCCGGCGGCGAGTCAGGCGCCGCCCTGCGCGCCCGCGTCGCGGCCTTCCATGCGGCGCTGCCCGGGCGTAGCGTGGTGGTCGGCCATGGCGGCCCGCTGAAGCTGCTGGCCGCCCTGCTGCGCGGCGAGACGCCTGGCCTGCTGACCCCCGCCCAGCCGATGGGCGCGCTGGTCCTGGCCCCACCGGAGGAATGCTGATGCTCGACGCCGTCATCCTGCCGCGCAGCCACGACATCGGCGGCTTCGAGGTGCGCCGCGCCCTGCCGGCGAAGGAGCGCCGGATGATCGGCCCCTTCATCTTCTTCGACCAGATGGGTCCCGGCGAATTCCTGACCGGCCAGGGGCTGGACGTGCGGCCGCATCCGCATATCGGGCTGGCGACCGTCACCTACCTGTTCCAGGGCAGCATCATCCACCGCGACAGCGTCGGCTCCCGCCAGGCGATCGCGCCGGGCGACGTCAACTGGATGACCGCCGGCCAGGGCATCGCCCATTCCGAGCGCAGCGACGCCGCCAGCCGGGCGCAGCCGCAGCCGCTCTACGGCATCCAGTCCTGGGTCGCCCTGCCGGCGGCACTGGAAGAAACGGCGCCGCGCTTCGCCCACCACGCCGCGGCCGAGTTGCCGAAGCTCGAGGATGGCGGCGCCCGCCTGCGCCTGATCGCCGGCGAGGCCTTCGGCCAGCGCGCGCCCGTCGAGACGCTCTGGCCGCTGTTCTATGCCGATGCCGCGCTGGACCCCGGCGCCCGCCTGCCATTGCCGGACGGGCATGAGGAACGCGGCGTCTATCTGCTGGAAGGCTCGCTGCAGATCGCCGGCGACCTCCACGAGGCCGGCCGGATGCTGGTGTTCCGCGCGGGCGACCGCATCACCCTGCAGGCCGGGCCATCGGGGGCGCGGCTGCTGCTGCTGGGCGGCGCCGTGATGGACGGGCCGCGCTTCCTCTTCTGGAACTTCGTCTCCTCGCGCCGCGACCGGATCGAGCAGGCCAAGGCCGACTGGCAGGCCGGCCGCTTCGCTGGCGTGCCCGAGGATCCCGGCCCGCCGATCCCGCTGCCCGAGCCTTTGCGCATCCGCGCCGGCACCACGGACACCCCGCGTTAAGGGCAGCCCGCCAGCATCCCGCGCCATCCACCGGCCGGGTCTTTCTTTCAGTCATGCAGCGCCTGTCGCACCCGTCGGGACCCGGCTGACCGCGCCATGCGGCCCCGCATCCGCGCCTTGGTGGTGGAGGAGGAAGCGGCGCCCCGCCAGGCGCTGGCCGCCATCCTGGCCGCCGACCCGGCCATCCAGGCGATGACCGCCGCCGACCCGCTGGCCGCCGCCCGCCAGCTGGAGCGCGACCCGCCCGACGTCATCCTGCTGGACGCCGCGCCGCCGCGGAGCGACGGGCTGGCGGCGCTGAAGCGCGCCTTGGCCCGCCGGGCGCTGCCGGTGGTGCTGTGCCTGGGCGCCTCGGCCCTGCCCGGGCTGCCGGCCATCCTGCTGGCCCTGGCCGAGGGCGAAGTGACCGAGGTGCTGCTGAAGCCCCCGCCCGACGCGGCCGCGGACGAGCGGGAAGAGATCCGCGAGCGGGTGCGGGCGGCGGCGGAAAGCGGACTGCCACGGCCGCCGCCGCTCGGCCCGCCGGGACCCGCGCCGCCGGCGCCGAGGCCCGCGGTGATCTGCCTGGGCGCCGC
>NZ_MLCO01000239.1 GCF_001982615.1 Teichococcus deserti
CCCCGACCCCTTCCGCCTTCTCGCCGCTGCGCCACCCGGCCTTCCGGCTGCTCTGGCTGGCGAACCTGGCCAGCAACACCGGCATGTGGGTGCAGAACACCGGCGCCGGCTGGCTGATGACCAGCCTGGCGCCGTCCCCGATGATGGTCAGCCTGGTGCAGGCGGCCTCCATGCTGCCGGTCTTCCTGCTGGCCCTGCCCTCCGGCGCGCTGGCCGACATCGTCGACCGGCGGCGTTACCTGATCGTGGCGCAGACCTGGATGTGCGCCATGGGGCTGCTGCTCTGCGGGCTGACGGCGACGGGGATGATGGGGCCCTGGGGGCTGCTGGCGCTGACCTTCGCCATCGGCGCCGGAAGTGCGATGAACTTCCCCGCCTGGGCGGCCACCACGCCGGAGCTGGTGCCACGGTCCGACCTGACCCAGGCCATCGTGCTGAACGGCATCGGCTTCAACCTGTCGCGCGCCGTCGGCCCGGCGCTGGGCGGCTTCATCATCGGCCTGGCCGGCACCGAGGCCGCCTTCGCCTTCAACGCGCTGTGCTTCGTCATCCTGATCGTGGCGCTGCTGCTCTGGCGGCGGGAGGCGCCGCGCAACCGCCTGCCGAAGGAGCATTTTCTCTCCGCCATGCGGGCCGGAGTGCGCTTCGTCGCGGCGTCCCCGATCATGCGGCTGATCATCCTGCGCGCCGTCATCTTCTTTTTCTTCGGCGCGGCGATGTGGGGGCTGTTGCCGCTGCTGGTGCGCGACACCCTCGGCTTGGGCCCGGAAGCGTTCGGCCTGATGCTGGCGGTGATGGGGGTCGGCGCGGTCGGCGCCGGGCTGCTGCTGCCGCGGGCGCGCAACATGATGAGCCGCAGCGACCTGGTGGCGCTGGCCTCGCTCTTCGCCTCGGCCGCGCTGTTCCTGCTGGGCGTCGCCGGGCACTGGGCGCCGGCGGCGCTCGGCATGCTGCTCTACGGCGCGGCCTGGATCGGAGCCGCCAGCACCCTGCAGGCGGCGGCCCAGCTCGCCGCCCCGTCCTGGGTGCGGGCGCGGGCCATCGGCATCTACCAGCTGTCCTTCTTCGGCGCGCTGGCCTTCGGCTCGGCCCTGGCGGGCTGGGCCGGCACGGCGGTCGGCGTGCAGCCGGCGCTGCTGGCCTTCGGCGCGGCCGGCGCGGTGGCGGCCCTGGTGATGCGGCGCTGGTCGCTCGACAGCCGCCCTGCCGCCGAGGCAGCGAATTCCCTGCTGCCCGAGCCCGAGGCGCCGGCGGCCGAGCTCGCCCCCCTGCTGGCGCTCGACCGCGGCCGCGTGCTGGAGATGCTGCGCTACCGCATCGACCCCGCCGACCGCGCCGAGTTCCTGGCCGCCATGGCGGATCTCCGCCGCGTCCGGCTGCGCAGCGGCGCCATGGTCTGGCGCCTCTACGAGGACGTCGCCCATCCGGAGCTCTGGGTGGAGATGTGGGCCGTCGAAAGCTGGACCGAGCATCTGCGCGAGGTCGACCGGCTGCAGCCCGCCGACCGCGCCGCCATCGCCCGCGCCGCAGCCCTGCACCGCCGCGCTGACGGCCATGCTGCAACCGGGCCGGAGGCCACGCGCTACATCAACCAATCGCCCTGACGCGCGCCACCCATGCGGGGACGCGATGATGTGCGGGGCTGACAAGACGGCGCTGAACCCCCAGCCTTAGCTTCAGCGTTTCCGTGACACGACCAGGAGGATGTTTCCCATGGCGCTTCGTGCGACCCGCAACGACCTCGGCGAGAATGCCAAGAAGGTTTCGGTCAATGTGCTGAACGGCACCCTTACCGACACCATCGACCTGACCAACTGCGTCCGCATGGCGCATTGGACCCTGCGCGGCCCGAGCTTCATCGGCCTGCACACCATGCTGGAGGGCTTCTACAACGAGCTCTTCGCCGTCGCCGACGAGGTGGCCGAGCGCCTGGTGCAGATCGGCGGCACGCCCGACGGCACCAGCCAGATCGTCGCCGAGAAGACCCGCCTGTCGCCCTATCCGCAGAAGACCACCGACCAGTTCGAGCATGTGCGCGAGCTGGCCGACCGCTTCGCCGCCCTGGCGAAGAACGTCCGCGAGGGCATCGACAGCACCGACGAGGCCGGCGACGCCGACACCGCTGACCTGCTGACCGGCCTGTCGCGCGACCTCGACAAGAAGCTGTGGATGCTCGAGGCGCATCTCGAGAAGTAATTTTTCCCTGTCCTGCCAGGGGCCAGCGCCCCCTGGCAGGGCTGCCGGAAAGGACGCCAAGGGCCGGATTCTCCGGCCCTTTTGCGTTCTGCATTGCAGCATGCGCGCATCGCCAGGGTTGCGGCCACCCCCCCGGCTTGGCTAGGTTGCGGGGCGAGGGTGTGAACAAGACATGAACGATCTTTTCGGCGGCCGCGGCGCCAAGGCTCAGGCCGGGACCTCCTACTCGGCCAAGGACATCGAGGTGCTGGAGGGGCTGGAGCCCGTCCGCCGGCGCCCCGGCATGTATATCGGCGGCACCGACGAGAACGCCCTGCACCACCTGGCGGCGGAGGTGATCGACAATGCGATGGACGAGGCCGTGGCCGGCCATGCCGATCGCATCGAGGTCACGCTCGAGAAGGACAACTGGCTGACCGTCCGCGACAATGGCCGCGGCATCCCGACCGACCCGCACCCCAAATTCCCGAAGCTCTCCGCCCTCGAGGTGATCCTCACCACGCTGCATTCGGGCGGCAAGTTCTCCGGCAAGGCCTATGAGACCTCGGGCGGTCTGCACGGCGTCGGCAGCTCGGTGGTGAACGCGCTGGCCGAGCGGCTGGAGGTCGAGGTGGCGCGCGACCGCACCCTCTTCACCCAGGCCTATGCCCGCGGCAAGCCGCTGTCGAAGCTGAAGAATGCCGGCGCGGTGCAGAACCGCCGCGGCACCACCATCCGCTTCAAGCCCGATCCCGAGATCTTCGGCGCGCTGCAGTTCTCCGCCACCCGGCTGTTCCGGCTGTGCCGCTCGAAGGCCTATCTCTATCGCGGCGTCGAGATCCGCTGGAACTGCGACCCGGCGCTGGTCAAGGACGACACCCCGTCCCAGGCGACGCTGCATTTCCCGGGCGGCCTGTCCGACTTCCTGGCGGCCGCCGTTCAGGGCGCCAATCTGGTCATCCCGAACGCCTGGGCCGGCGAGGCGACCTTCCCGCAGGGCGCCGGCCGCGCCGAATGGGCGATCACCTGGATCGAGCGCGGCGAAGGTTTTCTGAACACCTACGCCAACACCATCCCGACCCCCCAGGGCGGGACGCATGAGGCCGGCCTGCGCGCCGCCCTGGTGAAGGGCCTGCGCGCCTATGGCGAGCTCAAGAAGGAAAAGCGGGCGGCCAATATCACCGCCGAGGACGTGCTGGGCGGTATGGCCGGCATGCTGTCGGTCTTCATCCGCGAGCCGCAGTTCCAGGGCCAGACCAAGGACAAGCTGACCAGCCCCGAGGCCTCGCGCCTGGTCGAGCTCGGCCTGCGCGACCATTTTGACCACTGGCTGGCTGGCGACCCCGCCACCGCGGACAACCTGCTGTCCTATGTCATCGAACGCGCCGAGGAGCGCATCCGCCGGCGCGAGCAGAAGGACACGCCGCGCAAGTCGGCAACGCGCCGGCTGCGGCTGCCCGGCAAGCTGGCCGACTGCTCGCGCGAGGCGGCCGACGGCACCGAGCTCTTCCTGGTCGAGGGCGATTCGGCCGGCGGCTCGGCCAAGCAGGCGCGCGATCGCGAGACCCAGGCGGTGCTGCCGCTGCGGGGCAAGATCCTGAACGTCGCCTCGGCCAGCGCCGACAAGCTGCGGCAGAACCAGGAGCTGAAGGACCTGATCGAGGCGCTGGGCTGCGGCGCCGGGGACAAGTTCGACCTGACCCGGCTGCGCTACGGCCGCGTCGTCATCATGACCGATGCCGATGTCGACGGCGCCCATATCGCCGCCCTGCTGATGACCTTCTTCTACAAGGAGCTGCCCGAGCTGGTGCGCCAGGGCCGCGTCTATCTGGCGCAGCCGCCGCTCTACCGCCTGGCGACCGCCGGCAAGACGATCTACGCGATGGACGATTCCGAGCGCGAGAAGCTGCTGAAGAAGGCGTTCAAGCCGAACCAGAAGGTCGAGGTCAGCCGCTTCAAGGGCCTGGGCGAGATGCCGCCGGCCTCGCTGAAGGAGACCACCATGGACCCGCGCAAGCGCACCCTGCTGCGCGTCGTCCTGCCGCCGGAAGAGCGCGCCGCCACCTCCGAGCTGATCGAGGCGCTGATGGGCCGCAAGCCCGAGCTGCGCTTCCGCTTCATCCAGGAGAATGCGGCGCGGCTGGACCTGGAAGCCGTCGACGCCTGACCGGCGCGGCGGCGGGGCGCCTCACCGCCCCCGCTGCACCACCGGCCAGGGGCTGAGCGGCAGCAGCGGCTGCTCGCCCTCCAGGGCTTCCTGGCCGAAGACCTCCCGCCCGGTGGCCGCGGCCAGGCTGACCAGCAGCCGCTGGCCGGCCAGCCCCTGCCCCGCCGCCCCGTCGAGCTGCAGGAAGCCGTCCGGCTCCAGGCATTGGCCAATGGCGGCCAGCATCAGCCGGTGCGCCGCCAGGGCCGGCCCGTCCAGCAGGGCGCTGCCCAGCCGCAGCCAGCCCGGATCGGCAGGCCCGCACAGGGTGATGGAAGCGAGCGGCGCCAGTCCGGCGGCGACCTCGGCCAGCTCGGCCAGCCCGTCCTGCGCCTGATCCAGCACCAGCACCATGGTGGCGGGGCCGGCGCCGATCAGCAGCTCCTGCCATCCGGGCGCCCGCGGGTCCAGCACCAGCAGCTTCGAGGTGCTGCTCGACCTGCTGTCACGATCCTTCGAATGCGCGGCATTCTGCAGCATGGCGTGTCCCCTTCTGGTCCGCGCGCCCATCCTGCGCCGCGAGGTGCGAAGGAAAGGTTGCCGCCGAAACACTTTCCGCCCTGCGGCAGCCGCATTACTCTCGCGCCAAAGGGAAGCCGCCAGGCCATAACAGAGAGGTTCTCCATGCATCGCCGCCTGCTCCTCGGCGCCGCCGCCGGCGCGCTCGCCCTGCCCCCGCTTGCCAAGCCACGGGTCGCCCGGGCGCAATCCCTGCCGAAGGTCACCATCGGCATGTCCGGCTGGACCGGCTTCGCCCCCCTGACGCTGGCCGAGCAGGCCGGGCTGTTCAAGGCCGCCGGCATCGAGGTCGAGACCAAGTTCGTCCCCCAGCGCGAGCGCAACCTGGCGCTGGCCGCCGGCGCCCTGAACTGCGTCGTCACCACCGTCGACACCATGATCCTCTGGGGCAGCACCATGCCGCTGGTGCAGGTGCTGGTGCTCGACCGCTCGCGCGGGGGCGACGGCGTGGCGGTCCGCCCGGCGGTCGGCGGCTGGAGCGACATCAAGGGCAAGACCATCGCCGTCGACGGCCCCGGCACCACGCCCTATTTCGTGCTGGCCTACATGCTTCGCGAGAACGGCCTCTCCATCAAGGAGGTGCAGACCGCGACCCTGGCGCCGCAGCCGGCCGCCCAGGCCTTCGTCGCCGGCCAGTTCGACGGCTGCTCGACCTATGAGCCCTACCTGTCCCAGGTCCGCGCCATGGGCACCGACAAGGGTCGCATCCTGGCCACCACCACCGACCACCCCTGCGTCGTCGACACCCTGGCCTTCACGCCGGATTTCGTCAGCAAGAACCCCGAAGCCGTGAAGGCGGTGGTCAAGGGCTGGTACGACGCGCTCGCCATGATCCAGCGCGAGCCGGACAAATCCTTCGAGATCATGGGCAAGCGCGTCAACCAGAGCGGCGAGGCCTTCAAGGCCTCGGCCGCCTTCATCGAATGGCTCGATGCCGGCAAGAACCGCAGCTACGTGGCGGACGGACTGCCGCAGTTCATGACCAAGGCGCTCGAGGTGCAGAAGGAAGCGGGGGTGGTCAGGGCGGCGCCGGATCTGGCCAAGCTGCTGAACACGCAGTTCATCTAGGGGAAGCAAGGCTGGGGGGAAGCATCCCCCCGCAAACCTGTCGGTTTGCGCCCCTTCTATTTCTGTCCATACGAGCCCTGGCGGAACCCTTGGAACCCCTGAAACCTGTATCCGCCCCGGCGCGCATCGCGCTGGGCATCGGCTTCTTCGTCCTCTTCATCGGCGCCTGGGCGCTGGCCACCGAGACCGGGTTGGTGCAGCCCCTGTTCCTGGCGTCGCCACAAAAGGCGCTGCAGGCGGGATACAGCCTGTTCACCGAATACAACTTCGCCGGCGATGTCGGCATGACCGTCTGGCGCGTGCTCGGCGGCTTCGTGCTGGCCAGCCTGGTCGCGGTGCCGCTCGGCCTGGCCATGGGCGCCTACAAGGGCATCGAGGCCTTCTTCGAGCCCTTCATCTCCTTCGCCCGCTACCTGCCGGCCTCGGCCTTCATCCCGCTGCTGATCCTCTGGGCCGGCGTCGGCGAGGCCCAGAAGCTGTCGCTGATCTTCCTCGGCAGCGTCTTCCAGATCGTCATCATGGTCGCCGTCATCGCCGGCGCCACGCGGCGCGACCTGGTCGAGGCGGCCTATACCCTGGGCGCCCGCCAGGGCGGCATCCTGAAGCGCGTCATCATCCCCGCCGCGGCGCCGCAGGTGATGGAGGCGCTGCGCCTGGTGCTGGGCTGGGCCTGGACCTATGTCATCGTCGCCGAGCTGATCGGCGCGCAGAGCGGCATCGGCCACATGATCATGGACAGCCAGCGGCTGCTGGACACCGGGCAGATGATCTTCGGCATCGTCGTCATCGGGCTGATCGGCCTGGTCACCGACTTCCTGTTCAAGGCGCTGAACCGGCGCCTGTTCCGCTGGGCGGTGCTGTGATGGGGGGCCTGTCGATCCGCGGCCTGACCCGCAGCTTCCCCGGCCAGGGCGCCGCCGGCCCGACGCTGGCGCTGCAGCCGACCGACCTGGACGTGGCGCCGGGAGAATTCGTCTCGATCCTCGGGCCGTCGGGCTGCGGCAAGTCGACCCTGCTGCGCATCGTCGCGGGGCTCGATCGCGGCACCGCCGGCACGGTGCGGCTGGCCGGCCGCCAGGTCACCGGGCCGGGACCGGAGCGCGGCATGGTGTTCCAGTCCTACACGCTCTTCCCCTGGCTGACCGTCGAGCAGAATATCCTTTTCGGTTTGCGCGAGCGGAAGGTCCCGGCCGAGGAGGCGCGCGCCATCGCCACCAAGTACATCGCGCGGACGGGGCTGAAGGGCTTCGAGAACCACTGGCCGCGGCAGTTGTCCGGCGGCATGCAGCAGCGCACCGCCCTGGCGCGCGCCCTGGCCAACGACCCGGCGATCCTGCTGCTGGACGAGCCGTTCGGCGCGCTGGACCACCAGACGCGGGAGCTGATGCAGGAGCTGCTGCTGGAGGTCTGGGGCGCCGACACGCCGGAGACGCGCAAGACGGTGCTGTTCGTGACCCACGACATCGACGAGGCCATCTTCCTGGCCAACCGCGTGCTGGTGATGTCGGCGCGCCCCGGCCGGGTGAAGGCCGAGGTCGAGGTACCCCTGCCTTATCCGCGCGACTGGACGGTGAAGACGACGGTGGTCTTCGCCGAGCTGAAGGCCCGGCTGATGGCCGAGATCCGCGAGGAAGTGCGCAAAGCCGCGCTCGCTTAAGGATCAGAAAAAAGATGGGCGCAAACATGTATGTTTGCGGGGGGAATTCATTCCCCCGGCCTTACTTCTTCTTCCGCTTCGCGTCTTCGCCCGTCCTGTGCCCTTCCTCGGCCAGGGCCTGGAGCCGTGCCGGAAGGTTGCTGAGGATCGCCGGCCGGTAGCCCGGCACATGCTTCCAGGCCTTGCGTTCGGCCTTGGTCATGCCGCAGCCGAAGCACCAGCCGGTGTCGTCCTCGAAGTCGCAGACCTTGATGCAGGGGCGTTCGCTCATCACCCTGCATGTGGTTGCGCCGGACGGGGATGTCAGCCCGCGTGGCGCGCAGGGCTGCTCACCAGGGCAGCTGCTCCATCAGCGCGTCGGGGACCTGCCAGTCGGCGTCGTCGATGCTGACCACCTTCTGGAAGGGGAAGGCCTCCAGCAGGGTGGCCTCCCCCGGATGGGTCAGCGGCTGGTAATGGGCATCGACCGCGCGCATCACCGCCTGCCAGTCGGTGGTCGATTTCGGCGGCTGGCCATAGGCGTGCAGGCTGCGGCGGCCGGCCCCGGCGTAGAAATCGGCCATGCGGGAGTCCAGGCCGACGCGGCCGCGCTCCAGCGGGATCTCCTCATGGCCGGGCGCGTTGCGCAGCGGGAAGTACAGGCAGGGGATGCGGAAGACGTCGGCCAGGATCAGCCCGTGGAAGGAGGTGGTGACGATCCGCCTGCAGGCCAGCAGCTCGGCCAGCTTGGCCTGGAAGCCGCTCCAGCTGGAATCATGGAAGGTGTGGACGATCTTCACGCCGTCGGTGCCGCTGACCTGCAGCCGCGTCTGCTCGGGCCTGGGCGTGGCATGGACCGACTTTTCCGCCATGGCCGAGATATGCGGGATGACGCCGAGCTCGATGGTCTTCTCGACCCGGGGATGGCGGATGCGCGGCAGGAACCAGCCGGGATCGCCATAGATCGGCGGCGCGTGGATGCCGTTCTCCAGCAGCAGCTGGCGGCTATGGGCGCCGCGCACCGCATGGACGACATAGCGCGTGTCGGGCGCCGCGGCGAAGGCCATGCTGGTGTCGCCGAAGGCGCGCAGCTTGGGGTCGAAGCCGGTGCCCCAGATATGCGCGGTGCCGCGGCGCAGCGTCTGGCCGATGGTGCCGATGGCGGCCAGGCGCGGTGTCTCCGCCTGGGAGGAGGTCAGGCGCGGCACGACGCCGCTGATCGCCGCCGCCACCACCGCGCTCAGCGTGTCGCCGAAATTGCCGGTGCGGCTGGCGGAATCGGCCTTCACCCAGGTCAGCGGCAGCTTGCCGCCCAGCCGCCGGGCCTCGTCGTTCAGGTCAAAATAGGGGGAGAGGTTCGGCATCGCGGCCCCTGGCGGCTCGGGTGACGCGCCGGCGCAGGCGCCCGCCCGTCCTAGAGGCTGGCGGCGCAGGTGGCCAGCCACCCCCCTGCTCCAATCTTCGTGCGCGGAATTTACGTCTGTTTAAGCTATGGTAAAGCCCGGCCGGCGCCGCCGCGCCGAAGGCTTACCTGCGGAGATTTGCTGAGATGCCGGCTGCTGCCATCCCTGCCACGGAAGCCGCTCGCCTGTCGGAATTGCGGTCCTACGAGGTGCTGGACCAGGCCTGCGACATCAGCTTCGACAATATTGCCAGCCTGGCGGCACAGCTCACCGGCTGCTCGGCGGCGGTGGTCAATCTGATCGACGCGGACCGGCAGGTGTCGATGGCGGCGCATGGGCTGCCGGTCGGCGAGCTGCCGCGCGGGCTGTCCTTCTGCTCCCACACCATCCTGACGCCGGAGCGGATGACGGTGGTGCCGGATGCGCGGGCGGATGACCGCTTCTCCGACAATCCGCTGGTCAACGGGCCGCCGGGCGTCACCTTCTATGCCGGCGTGCCGCTGGTGAATCCGCAGGGCGCGGCGCTGGGCGCGCTCTGCGTCGTCGATTTCGCCCCGCGCGACATCAGCGAATCGCAGCAGGTGGTGCTGCAGCAGCTGGCGCAGACGGTGATGACGACGCTGGAGCTGCGGCGGGCGATGAACCGCATCCGCACCATGTCGCTGACGGACGGGCTGACCGGGCTCTCCAACCGCGCCGCCCTGCTGGACGGGCTGGACCGCGCCATCGCGGCGCAGCGCCGGGCGGGCACGCCCTTCGCCCTGGTCTATCTCGACCTCGACGGCTTCAAGAAGGTCAACGACCTGGAGGGCCATGCCGCCGGCGACGCGGTGCTGCGTGGCGTCGCCCAGGTGATGGCGGCCCGGCAACGGGTGGGCGACGTGGCGGCGCGGCTCGGCGGCGACGAGTTCGCCCTGCTGCTGGCCGCCGCGACGCCCGAGCTCAGCCTGGCGCTGGCCACCGACCTGGCCGCCGCCATCGCCGGCAGCGCCTCCGCCCAGCCACGCGGTGTCACCGCCTCGGTCGGCGTGGTCAGCTTCGTGACGCCGCCCTCCGACCTCGACCATGCGCTGGCCGCCGCGGACGAGCTGATGTACGAGGCCAAGCTGGCGGGGAAGAACCGCATCGCCCATCGCGAGCATGCGGTGACCACGGTGGCGCCGATCCCCTCGGCCGGCTGAGGCGCTTCCGGTCGGGGCTTCCGGTCGCCCCCCCTGGACGCGGCGCCGCTTCGCCGGCAAGTCTGCCGGCCATGCAGATCCCCTTGCAGATTTCGCCCCTGATCCCGCGGGCGGCGCTGGTCACCGGCGGCGCCCGCCGGCTGGGCCGCGCCACCGCCCTGGCCCTTGCCGAGGCCGGCTTCGACATCGCGCTGCATTACCGCGGCAGCGCCGAGGAGGCCGAAGCGACGGCGGCGGCGATCCGCGGGCTCGGCCGCCGCGCCGTGACGCTGCGCGCCGGGCTGGAGCAGGAGGCCGAGGCCGCGGCGCTGGTCCCGGCGGCGGCGGCGGCGCTCGGCCCGCTCGGCGTGCTGGTGAACAACGCCTCGACCTTCGAGCGCGACGAATGGGACACGGCGACGCGGGACAGCTGGGACCACCATCTGGAGCCCAATCTGCGCGCACCCTTCGTGCTGTCCCAGGCGCTGGCGGCGCAGCTGCCGGAAGCCGCGGAGGGCGCCATCCTCAACATGCTGGACCAGCGGGTCTGGTCGCTGACGCCGCATTTCGTCACCTACACCGTCTCCAAGGCCGGGCTCTGGGCGCTGACGCAGAGCCTGGCTCTGGCGCTGGCGCCGAAGCGGATCCGGGTGAACGGCATCGGCCCGGGTCCCGCCATCCCCAGCCCGCGACAGACGGAGGAGCAGTTCGCGCTGCAGGCGGCCAGCACGCCGCTCGGCCGCGGCACCAGCCCCGAGGAGGTCGCCGGCGCCATCCTGGCGATCCTGGCGCTGCCGGCGATGACCGGGCAGATGATCGCGCTCGATGGCGGGCAGCACTTGCAATGGTCGCCGCAACGCGGGCAGGTCCCCCCGGAATGAGCCTCCTCCCCGATGCCGCGCGTGGTCTGCGGCGAGTCTTCGTCCGTCGCCTGGCGGTGGACGCCCATCTCGGCGTCTATCCGCATGAGGAGGCGGCGCCGCAGCGCGTGCTGATCGACCTGGAGCTGCTGGCGCGCGACGAGGCGGTCGCCACCGGCATCGGCCCCGACCGGCTGGAGCGCGTCGTCGATTACGAGGCGGCGACCAACCTGGCGCGGCGCATCGCGCTGCAGGGCCATGTGCTGCTGGCCGAGACGCTGGCCGAGCGCATCGCCTGCGCCCTGCTGGAGAGCGACGCGCGGCTGGTCGTGGTGCAGGTGACGGTGGAGAAGCCGGACATCATCGCCGATGTCGCCGGCGTCGGCGTCACCGTGGAGCGGCGCCGCGGCTGAGGCCAGGATGGCGGGGCTGCCTCGCCATCTCCAGACTTGCTTGCAGGCCTCTGCAGGATTTCGGTTTTCCCCGGGGGTTTTCCACATCCTTCTCCACGATTTCTGTGGAGAACTCACACGACCGCGAGCCGGGCGCCGAAACCGCCGCGCCCGCAGGCGAGGCTGCACAAGCCCGCGGCAAAATGGCTGCGCTCAAGCTTCCACGCCCCTCGGTCGACCGGGCAGCAGGCCTGGAGCGGTTCCGGAATGACCGTGTCGCGGCTCGCGATTCGGAGAGAATGTCCCTGCTGCGCTGCGGCAACTGCTTGGAACTCACGGATTCATCCACCGCCTGCCGCCCCTGCTCATGCGGCCGAGACGGTCAATGGCATTGTTGCCCTTGACGGGGTGGAAAGCTGAATTTTTCTGTCATATCCATTGTTTTCAGAGACTTGGATTTTTGCTCAAAGCTTGGGCAACGTCGTGTTACCCGCACATGACAGCCACTTGGCAGGGTTAACCCCCCACACGTCCACAGACTTATCCACAGCTTTGGTGGACAAATGCTGCCACCCCTTGAGCGGCGTCGCCCGGCATGGTTCACCCGCCCCATGCAGAATGCCGGCCCCCCACCGGATCCCGACCAGCCCGAGGACCAGACCCAGGATCAGCCCGCCGGGCCCGTGGATGCGGGATCGGTGATGGAAGGCGTCGCCGTGATCGAGGCGGCGCTGCTGACCATGCCCTTCGCTCCCGGCGTCTACCGGATGCTCGATGCCAAGGGCGATGCCCTCTATGTCGGCAAGGCGCGCAGCCTGAAGAAGCGCGTGGTCTCCTACACCCAGATCCCGCGGCTGCCTGAGCGGCTGCGGCGCATGGTGCACCTGACCCGGCGGATGGAGATCATCACCACCGGCAGCGAGGCCGAGGCGCTGCTGCTGGAAGCCAACCTGATCAAGAAGCTGCGGCCGCGCTTCAACATCGTGCTGCGCGACGACAAGTCCTATCCCTGGCTGGTGATCACTGAGGACCACGACTATCCGCAGATCACCAAGCATCGCGGCGAGAAGCGCAAGGGCGCCAGCTACTGGGGCCCCTTCGCCAGCGCCTGGGCGGTCGACCAGACGCTGACCGCGCTGCAGAAGGTTTTTCTTCTGAGATCCTGCCGCGACACGGTGTTCGAAAGCCGCGACCGGCCCTGCCTGCTGCACCAGATCAAGCGCTGCTCGGCGCCTTGCGTCGAGCGGATCAGCCGCCCCGACTATGCCGGGCTGGTGCGCGACGCCAAGAAGTTCCTCTCCGGCGAGACGCCGAGCATCCAGAAGGCGCTGGCGGCCGAGATGGAGCAGGCGGCGGAGTCCCTCGAATTCGAGCGCGCCGCCTCGCTGCGCGACCGCATCCGCGGCCTGACCTATGTGCAGGGCCAGAACAGCATCAACCTGGAAGGCGTCGGCGATGCCGATATCGTCGCCCTGCACCAGATCGCCGGCCAGTCCTGCCTCCAGGTCTTCTTCTTCCGCGGCGGGCGGAACAACGGCAACCGGTCCTTCTTCCCGTCGCATCTGAAGGACGACGCGGCGCCGGAGGAGGTGCTCTCGGCCTTCCTGGCGCAGCTTTATGACGACCTGCCGCCGCCGCCGCTGGTGCTGCTGTCGCATGCCCTGCCGGATGCCGGGCTGATCGCCGAGGCGCTGACGCTGAAGGCGGGCAAGAAGGTCGAGCTGGCGACCCCGCAGCGCGGCGAGAAGCGCTCGGCCGTCGAGCATGCCGCGACCAATGCCCGCGAGGCGCTGGAGCGCCGCCTGGCCGAAGGCACCGCCCAGGTCGCCCTGCTGGAAGGCGTCGCCCGCCTCTTCGACCTGGCCGAGCCGCCGCGCCGCATCGAGGTCTATGACAACAGCCACATCCAGGGCAGCCATGCCTATGGCGTGATGATCGTCGCCGGCCCCGACGGCTTCATGAAGAACGCCTACCGCAAATATGCCATCCAGGGCACCAGCCTGCCGCGGGTGCCGGTGGCGGTGGCGGCGGAGGTGCCCGGGGCCCTGGCCGATCCGGCCATGGTGGAGAACGCGCTCTCGGCCACGGCCCCGGCCGGGCCAGCGCCGCGGCGCGCCGGCGGCGGCTCGCGCGCTGCCAGCGGCGGCGGCGACGATTTCGCCATGATGAAGGAGGTCTTCGAGCGCCGCTTCGGCCGGGCGCTGAAGGAGGACCCCGAGCGCGCCGGCGAGGGCTGGCCCGACCTGGTGCTGATCGACGGCGGCGCCGGCCAGCTGTCCGCGGCGCGCGAGGTGATGGCGGAGCTGGGCTTGGGCGACCTCAACCTGGTCGCCGTCGCCAAGGGGCCGGACCGCGATGCCGGGCGCGAATGGTTCCACCGCGCCGAGCACGCCCCCTTCCAGCTGCCGCCGCGCGACCCGGTGCTCTACTACCTGCAGCGGCTGCGCGACGAGGCGCACCGCTTCGCCATCACCACCCACCGCGCCGGCCGCTCCAAGGCGATCACCCGCAGCGAGCTGGACGAGATCCCGGGCGTCGGCTCGGCCATCAAGCGGCGGCTGCTGAACCATTTCGGCTCGGCCCGTGGGGTGCGCCAGGCCGGCGCCGAGGACCTGCGCAACTGCCCCGGCATCGGCCCCTCGATGGCGGCGCGCATCCATGAGCATTTCCACCCTGGCGCAACCGGGGCTAATTTGGGAAAGCCTGCCGGGCGCACAGCGGGAAGAGACTGAATTGCCGACCGACCTGCCCAATCTGCTGACGCTTTCCCGCATCGCCGCGGTGCCGGTGCTGGTGCTGCTCGCCGCGCTGCAGACGCCCTGGGGCGATGTCGCCGCCTGCGCGCTGTTCTCGGCGGCCGCCATCACCGACTATTTCGACGGCAAGATCGCCCGCGAGCGGCAGCTGATCTCGGATTTCGGGCGGATGCTCGACCCGATCGCCGACAAGCTGCTGGTCGGCGCCGCGCTCATGCTGCTGGCCGGGCTGTCGCGGCTGTCGATGGCCGGCCTGCTGCCCGCCATCGTCATCATGCTGCGCGAGATCCTGGTCTCGGGGCTGCGCGAGTATCTCGCCGGGCTGAAGGTCGGCCTGCCGGTGACGAAGCTCGCCAAGTGGAAGACCGGCGTGCAGATGACGGCGCTCGGCGTGCTGCTGGCCGGCGACAGCGGCGCGCGGGTGCTGGGCCTGGGCTTCCTGCCGATCGGCTGGATCGGCGAGGCGCTGCTGTGGCTGGCCGCCGTCCTGACGCTGTTCACCGGCTGGGACTATGTGCGCGCCGGGCTGCGCCATGCCGAGGCGCGCGACCTGGAGCGCGAAGCGGGCACGAAGCCGTCCACCCGCCCCTGAGCTCCTCCCCTTGAGGCGGCCGGGGTTCGGCCGCATCTTGTGCGCATGGGGCGCATAAGGCGCCCGCGAGATTCAGGAGAGGCGGATGAGCCCGTTCACCCAAACCGGCAAGGCATCGGCGCTGCTGCTGCTGCTCGGGCTTGGCGCCTGCACCGCGGCCAGCTTCACCGGCCCGCGCGAGGGAGTGCCGACCGACAGCATGACGGCGCAGCGCATCATGGGCGCACCGGCCGAGGTGCCGCCGCTGCTGCCTGATCCCGGCAATGTCTGGCCGACCGAGGAGCAGCCGCGCGCGACGCTGGGCAGCCCCGAGATCGTGCCGCGCGCCGGCGATCCCACACCCATGCCGGCGACGCGCCGCGGCAGCTCGACCTCGCCCGACCTGCTGGCGCCGGGCACCGAATTCCCGCCGGCCGCCCGCCCCTACCCCGTGGTGCCGCCGACCGCGCCGGTGGCGCCGCCGCCGCCGCGCCGCGACGGCCAGGTGATCCCGACGCCGCAGGGCCCCGTGGTGACCAGCGGCGGCGGCGCCGGCTACAGCACCTACAACTCGCCGGGCGGCGGCTCGGGCATCGCTATCCCGCAGGGCGCCACCACGACGCTGCTGGGCCAGGACGGCTCGGTGCGCCAGGTGCCGACGCCGCGCTGAGCATCCCAGCATGCAGATCCTGTATTTCGCCTGGGTGCGGCAGAAGGTGGGGCTGGGCCAGGAGACGCTGGAGCTGCCCGGGGACGTCGCCGACGTCGCCGGGCTGATGCGGCACCTGGCCGGGCGCAGCCCCGGCCATGCCGCGGCCTTCGCCCAGGCGAAGCAGATCCGCGCCGCGGTGAACCAGGAATTCTGCGCCCCCAACCATCCGCTGCGGAACGGCGACGAGGTCGCCTTCTTCCCGCCGGTCACCGGGGGCTGAGCGCGGCATGGCGCGCGTCCTGGTGCAGGAGGCCTGCTTCGACCTCGCCGCCGAGCAGGCCCGGCTCGGGGAAGGCCGCGTCGATGTCGGCGGCATCGCCGCCTTCACCGGGCTGTGCCGCGCCGATGACGGGATCGCCGCCCTGGTGCTCGAGCACTATCCCGGCATGACCGAGCGGGCGCTGGAGAAGATCGCGGCCGAGGCGGAATCGCGCTGGCCGCTGACGGGCTGCACGGTGATCCACCGGGTCGGGCGGATCCTGCCCGGCGAGCCGATCGTGCTGGTGCTGGCCGCCAGCCGCCACCGCAGCGCGGCGCTGGAGGCCTGCGCCTTCCTGATCGACTGGCTGAAGACCGGCGCCCCCTTCTGGAAGCGCGAGGAATTCGCCGATGGAGGCGAGCGCTGGGTCGAGGCGCGCGCCAGCGACGACGCGGCCGCCGCCCGCTGGGCGGGCTGATGCGGCGCCTGCCCGCCGTCCTCGCCATCCTGGCCGGCGCGCTCCTCCTGCTGTGGCCGGCACTGCTCAACCACTATCCGATCCTGTTCAGCGACACCGGCGCCTTCCTGGCGCAGAGCACGGTGCCGCTGATGATCTGGGACAAGCCCTGGATCTATGGCCCGCTGCTGCACCTGTTCCATTGGGAGCAGACGCTGTGGCTGCCGGCGATCGCCCAGGTCGTCGTCGTCTCCCACCTGCTGTGGCTGGTCCAGCGCGAGCTGCGGGGCGCCGCCAGCTGGACGGCGCATCTGCTGCTGACCGGCGGGCTGGCGGCGCTGACCGCCCTGCCCTGGGTCGCCAGCCTGCTGATGCCGGATTTTTTTTCAGGCCTGTTGCCGCTGGGGTTCTTCCTGCTCGGCTATGGGCGGCTGTCCCGCGGCGAATGGGCTTACGTCACCGCGCTGATGGCGCTGGGGATCCCCGCGCATCTGTCGAACATCCCGACGGCGCTGGCGCTGGTGGTGATGGTCGGGCTGCTGCGGCTGGCCTGGCGGCCGCTGGCGCGCGCCGCCGCGCCGCTGCTGATCGCGCTGGGGCTGCTGGCCGGCAGCAACTGGATCGGGCATGGACAGGCCTCGCTGTCGCCCTATGGCAGCACTTTTCTTCTTGCCCGGATGATCGGCGACGGGCCGGCGGCGCGGACCATCGCGGCGCGCTGCCCGGATGCCGGCTGGTATCTCTGCGCCTGGGCGGGGCGGCTGCCGGAAGACAGCGACGTCTTCCTGTGGGAGCGCTTCAGCCCGATGAACCGCGACGCTGCAGGCCAGGACATCTTCCTGGGCGGGGTGCGCCTGGCGCCGGAGGCGCGGGCCATCATCGCCGAGACGCTGTCGCGCGAGCCCTGGGCGGTGGCCCGGGCGGCGGCGGGCAATGCGCTGCGGCAGGTGTTTCTCGTCGAGATCGGCGACACGCTCAGCCGCCATGCGCTGGGGGATTCGGTGCGGCCGCGGCTGGTCGAGTTCTTCCCGGCCGCGGAGGTGGCGCGGCATGACGGGTCGCTGCAGTTTGCCGACCGGTTGCCGGGGGTGGCGGCGGCGTTCCTGTGGCCGCAGCCGGTGGTGCTGATGCTGGGCCTTGCCGGCCTGCTCTGGGCCTTGCGGCGCCCTGGGGGACGGCTGCGGCTGGGCTTCGTGCTGCTGGTGCTGGTCGGCGTGATGGGCAATGCCGTGGCGACCGGCGCCCTGTCGAAGCCGCATCACCGCTACCAGGCGCGGGTGGCCTGGCTGCTGCCCTTCGGGGCGGCGCTGCTGCTGTTGCCGGGCGTCCCGCCTCGCCACCCTGGGCGGCAGCACGGATAGAAAAAAGAAGGGGTTCCAGGGGAATTCATTCCCCTGGCCTATTCCTGCGTAAAGGTGGCGGCCAGCCCTTCGCCGAGCGGTCGCGGGTGGACTTTCAGTTCTTCTTTCATCGGCCCGATGTCGAAGGCCTTGTCCTCGGTCAGCCGCCGGATCTCGTCGGCGCCAATCTTCGGCAGGCCCGGCAGGCGCGCGGCGATGGGCGCCAGCAGGCGCAGCGGCGCCATGGGCACGGGCAGGATGGGCGGGATGCGCAGCCCCGCGGCTTCTGCCACCGCAGCGAGGAAATCGCGATAGGCCAGGGCGGTGGGGCCGGCGACGACCAGGGCCTGAGGGGCGGGCCAGTCGCGGTCGAGGGCCGCCATCAGGCTGGCGGTGACGTCGTCCTGGTGGATCGGCTGGACCAGGGCGCGGCCGCCGCCGGGCAGCGGGGCGACGGGCAGGCGCTTCAGCAGGGCGGCCAGGCGCTGGACGTTGTTCTCGCCCTGGGCGCCGTAGATCATGGTCGGGTGCAGCATGACGCCGGGGTGGCGGCCGGCCAGAAGGGCGGCCTCGCCCAGGCGGACCCCGTCGCCATGGGCGTCGGGCCAGCGCGAGAAGCGGCGGGTGGAGCCCATCAGCACCAGGGTGGCGCCCTCGGGCGCGGCGGCCAGGATCGCCGGCGTCCAGCGGGCATGGGCGCAGCTGGCGATGCGGGTGGCGCCCTCGAGGGCGGCGGCCAGGGCCGGCGCGTCCTCCAGGGCCGCGAGGCGCGGCTCGCCGGGCAGGCCGAGCACCGCCCAGCGGGCGCGGTCGCGCACCACCGGGCGGTAGCGGAGGCCGCGCTGCGCCAGCGCCCGGCACAGCGCGGCGCCGGAGCGGCCGGAGGCGCCGATGACGGCGATCAGGCCTTCCACGGCGTCAAACCCCGAGGCTGGCGCGCAGCCGGGCCTCGGCGCGGGCGCGGCCGATGACGGGCAGGAAGGTCTTGAGCTCCGGGCCGTGCTCCTCGCCGGTCAGGGCGCGGCGCAGCGGCAGGAACAGCGCCTTGCCCTTGCGCCCGGTGGCGGCGCCGATGGCGCGCGTCCAGGCGCTCCAGGTCTCGGTGGTCCAGGGGTCGGCCGGGATCTCGTTCAGTGCCGCCTGGAGCAGCTCGGCTTCGTCCGGCTGGGGGGGCACGTCGATCTGGCCCTGGGCCACGTCCCACCAGTCGCGCGCCTCGGCCAGCAGGTCGAGATTGCCGCGGATGGCGTCCCAGAAGGCGGCATCCGCGCCGTCCGGCAGGCGGTCGCGCACCGTCTCGAAGTCGAGGCCGTGCAGGTAGCGGCGGTTCAGCGCGAGCAGCTGCGCCGGGTCGAAACGCGCCGTGCTCTTGGAGATGCGGCCGAGGTCGAAGTCGCGGGCGAGCGCGGCCGCCGGCGCCGCCACCGGATCGGCGGAGGAGCCGAGGGCGGCCAGATACCCCACCAGCGCCGAGGGCTCGATGCCGTCGCGGCGCAGCTGGCGCAGGCCCATGGAGTTCAGGCGCTTGGACAGCGGCCCGCCATCGGCATCGGTCAGCAGCGGCAGATGCGCGAACTGCTTGACGCAGGGGCGGCCGGAGAGCGCTTCCAGGATGTCGATCTGCACGCCGGTGTTGGTGACGTGGTCCTCGCCGCGGATGATGTGGCTGACCCCGGTCTCGAGATCGTCCACCACCGAGGTGAAGGTGTAGAGGAAGGAGCCGTCGGCGCGGATCAGCACCGGGTCGGAGATCGGCGGCAGCTTGACCTGGCGGCGGCCCAGCACGCCGTCCTGCCATTCGACGGTGCGCGTCGCCAGCTTGAAGCGCCAATGCGGCTTCTTGCCGTTGGCGAGCGCGCGCTCCAGCTGCTCGGCGGTCATCTTCAGGGCGGCGCGGTCATAGACCGGCGGGCGGCCCTGCTTCTGCCGCTGCTCGCGCTTGAAGCGCAGCTCTTCCTCGGTCTCCAGGCAGGGGTAGAGATGGCCGCTCTTCTTCAGCTTCTCGGCGGCGAGCTCGTAGCGCTCGAGACGATCGGACTGCCGGAAGCTCTCGTCCCAGTCGAGGCCGAGCCAGCGCAGGTCCTCCTCGATGCCGGCGGCGAATTCGGGCTTGCTGCGCTCGGTGTCGGTGTCGTCGAAGCGCAGCACGAAGCGGCCGCCCTGGCGGCGGGCGACCAGCCAGTTGGCGACGGCCACGCGGGCATTGCCGACATGCAGATAGCCGGTCGGGCTGGGGGCGAAGCGCAGCTTCATGCCTCGTCCTCCTCCTCGCCCTGCGGCCCGGCATCGTCTTCCTGGCGGCGCGGGTCGAGCACGCGCCAGTTGCGCTCCTCGCGGTCGCGGCAGGGCTTCTCGGCGAAGTCGCGGATCTCGGCGCCGCTGGTCCAGCCCTGGCCCTCGCCGCCGACCACCTCGGCATCCTCGCCGAAGGCGAACCAGGCGGCCAGCACCTCGTCCGGCGTCAGCTTCGGCGCGCGGCAGCGCTCCAGGCTGTCGCGGACATAGCGGCGGGCAAAGGCATTGGCCTGCAGCAGGGTCGGGAAGTTGCGCACCGTCTCGACCGGCTCGGCACCATTGCCGCCGGACAGGTCGCGGATGTTCACGCTGAAGCCGCCGGGCGGCGCGAAGAGGGTGGGGTCGAAATCGCCGCTCATGCTTCGGGTCTCGCCTGCAGGGAAATGGAGCCGGGATGGGCGGGGTAGCGCCGGTGCCGGCCGAAGGCCAGCGGTCCCAGCGCCGGGCCGGGCGGCAGGCGCCGCCGCAGCGGCTCTGCCCGGGCCAGCGCCGCGGCCAGATGGCGCAGCGAGGCGGGGTCGTATCCGCGCAGAGCCAGGCTGTCCATGCTTTCCCTGCCCGCCAGCAGCGCGAGCACCGCCGGCTCGGCCGCATCGGGCCCCGGGGCGGGCAGGCCACGGGCCTCGGCCAGCCGCGACCAGGCGCCGGGTGTCAGGTCCTTGAACGGCGCCAGATGGCCGAAGGGGGCGGCACGCCCGAGCGCGGCGTCCAGCTTGTCGAGCGGGTTGAGCAGCAGCGCACCGCGATCGGCCGCAAATCTTTCCGCCTGTTCCGCCGCGACAGGGTGCAGCGGCAGGCGCAGGCGGGCGGCCAGGTGGCGGGCGGCAGCATCCTGCGGGTCGGCCGTCAGGATGGTGCCCGCCGAGCCCAGCGCCTCGGCTGAGAGCGCCGCCAGCAAGGGGGCGGCCGCGGGGCCGAGGGCGATGACCGCGCCCGCGGCACCACCCTGGGCAACCATGGCGCGCAGCCAGGCGGTCAGCGCGGCTGCCAGGCGGGGGGCGGGTTCGGCCA
>NZ_MLCO01000024.1 GCF_001982615.1 Teichococcus deserti
CCCCAGCCCGGACCCCGCCCCCGTCACCAGCGCCACCTTGTCCTTGAGCCGCATGCACGTCACCCCTTCAGCCATCCGGCGACGGGGGCGGCCCGGGCACGACGCGCGCGCCCTTGACGATACTTCCCCCTGCCCGCCGGTCTTGTCGATGTTGTGGCCCGGCGCTTTGGAGCCGGTCCGGCGGCGGCATCTTCCGGCCGGGGACCCGGGGTGGCAAAGCCCGGTCTGGGCATAACAGCTATATCATCGGCGTTATTGCACGGCCGCCAGCGCCTCGCCACGATGCTTCAGCCGCGAGCCGTCCGGGTTGCGGGTGATGCCACGCAGCACGTCCAGCGGCACCAGCCGCTCCACCTCCTCCTGCACGATGGCCATGGTGGCGCGGGCCAGCGGCGTCACCGGCTTGTTCGCCGGCGTCGCGATCACCAGCAGCGCCCGCATCGCCGCGGAGCGGAAGGGCCGCACCCGCAGCCGCCCGTCGCGCACCTCGCGATGCACGGCGCCGAAGGGCAGCACGGTGGGGCCGACGCGGCGTTCCACCAATTGCTTGAGGGCGGCGACGCAATCCACCTCGGTCAGCACGCGCGGCCGCACGCCTTCCGCTGCGCAGGCGGAATCCAGCACGCGGCGCAGCCCGTTCTCCGGCCCCGGCAGCACGCAGTCGCGCCCTGCGAGCTCGACCAGCGAGACCGGGCCGCGCGGCGCCTCGGTGCCCGCCTCGATCGGCGGCTCGATCAGGAAAAGGTCTTCCAGCAGCAGCGGCGTCGCGATCAGGCTGGGGCTGCTGCGCGCGTCGTAGAGCACCGCCAGGTCGATGCGCGCCGCCTCGCTCCATTCCAGCAGCACGGCGCTGAAGGCCTCGCGGATGCGCAGCCGCGCGCGCGGGAAGGCTGCCGCGAAACGCAGCGCCAGGTCGGCGCCCATGCTTGCGGAGAGCGAGGGCGGGATGCCCAGCGTGACGCTGCCGGTCGCGTCCAGCACGCCGGTCGACAGCTCCTCCCGCACATCGGCCAGCTGCTGCATGACGCCTTGCGCGACCGAAAGGAAGCGCCGCCCGGGCTCGGTCAGCGAGACGCCGCGACCGTGACGGTAGAAGAGCTCGCGACCCAGCGACGCCTCCAGGCTGCCGATCTGCCGGCTGAGCGCCGGCTGGCTGACGCCCAGCTGCACCGCGGCGCGCGACAGGCTGCCGGCGGCGGCGGTCTCCAGGAAATAGCGGATCTCGAGCAGATCCATGGGCGCTTTCCTCGTTGCTTGCGCCCAGCCTAGGCCGCGCGGCCCGCCCTGCCAATCCGGTTATAGCTCTTATCCGCCGCCCCGCGTTTCACGCCCGGCCCTGGCTGCTATCCTTCGGCCAAAGGGAAACGGTCCGGGGGAAGGCGCATGGCCTCGTCGCCATTGAGCAGCATGAGCTACCAGTATCTGGCCGCGCAGCAGGCCGCCTTTGCCCGGGATCCCGCCTCGGTCGAGCCCGGCTGGCGCGTGCTGCTGCAGGTGCTGGAAGAGCTCGACGCCGGCATCCCCCAGGGTGTTCCCACGGGCCATGGCGCGCTGGAAGAATGGCGCGCCCGCGGCCATCTGCGCGCCTGGCTGGACCCGCTGTCGCCGCGCCCCGCGCCTGCCGCCGATCCGCTCGAAAATTGCTATACTAGTAGCCTTGCGGTCGAGACCGCGCATATCGACGATGCTGCCCGCCGCGCCTGGCTGGTCGCCGCCGTCGAGCAGGGCGCCGGCCTGCCGCCCCTGGCCGATCCGCGCGCCCTGCTGGGAGCCCTTGTCGAGGCGCAGGAATTCGAGGCCTTCCTGGCGCTGAAATTCCCGACCAAGAAGCGCTTCGGCGCCGAAGGGGCGGAGGCGCTGCTGCCGCTGCTGAAGCGCCTGCTGGAACAGGCCGCCGCCGCCGGCGTCACCCGCGCGGTGATCGGCACCATGCATCGCGGCCGGCTGTCGATCATGGCCAATCTGCTGGGCCGCTCGCTGGCGCGGATGCTGGCCGAGATCAAGGGCGCACACCCCTTCCCCGCCGATGCGCCGCGCGCCGGCGACGTGCCCTACCACCTCGGCGACGACATCGAGATTTCTTTCAATGGCCGCGCGATCCGCGTGACCTTGCTGGCCAATCCGTCGCATCTGGAGGCGGTCGATCCGCTGGTGTTGGGCCGCGCCCGCGCTGCCCAGGATGTCGTGGGCGACAGCCAGACCGTGCTGCCGATCCTGCTGCACACCGATGCCGCCGTGATCGGCCAGGGCATCGTCGCCGAATGCATCCAGCTGGGCGGGCCAGCGGGATACTCGGTCGGCGGCGCCGTGCATGTCGTGGTCAACAACCAGATCGGCTTCACCACCGAGGCCGAGGAAGGCCGCACCTCCCGCCATTGCACCGGCGTCTGGAAGGCGGTGGACGCCGCCATCCTGCATGCCAATGGCGACGACCCCGAGGCCGTGGCGCGCGCGGCCGATATCGCGCTCGCCTGGCGCCAGGCGCAGCGCGCCGATGCGGTGATCGACCTGGTCTGCTATCGCCGCAACGGCCATAACGAGATCGACGAGCCCGGCTTCACCCAGCCTGGCCTCTATGCCCGCATCGCCGCGCATCCGCCGGTGCTGGAGAGCTTTTCGACGACGCTGCAGCAGCGCGGCCTCGTCACCGCCGACGAGGTTTCGACGCTGCTGGAAACGGCACGCGGAAGGCTGCAGGCCAGCTACGCCGAGGCCGCCTCCTTCCGCAGCAACGAGAGCGGCTACGCGCTGCGCCCACCGGCGCGCGCCGAGGACAGCGGCGTCGCGCCGGAAACGCTGCAGCGCATCGCCGACCACCTGGCCGCGGTGCCGGAGGGCGCCACCCTGCATCCGCGCATGCCGCGCATCCTGAAGCAGCGCAGCCTCGACCCCGCCGGCATCCCCTGGCCCGCCGCCGAGGCGCTGGCCTTCGGAAGCCTGCTGCTGCAGGGCGTCTCGGTGCGGCTGTCGGGGCAGGATGTGGTGCGCGGCGCCTTCTCGCACCGCCACTTCCGGCTGACCGACCGTGAGACCGGCGCGCGCCATGTCGGGCTGGACGGGCTCGACGCCACGCAGGCCCGCTTCGCCGCCTATAACAGCCCACTCTCCGAGTATGCCGTGCTGGGCTTCGAATACGGCTACAGCCTGGAGCGCCCCGAGGCGCTGGTGATCTGGGAGGCGCAGTTCGGCGACTTCGCCAATGGCGCGCAGATCATCATCGACCAGTTCGTCGCGGCGGCCGAGGAGAAATGGTGCGGCGCCTCGCGACTGGTGATGTTGCTGCCACATGGTTTGGAAGGCCAGGGACCAGAACATTCTTCTGCGCGCCTGGAACGTTTCCTGCAGCTGGCGGCGGGCGAGAACATGCGCATCGCCAATCCTTCGACCCCGGCCAACTATTTCCACATGCTGCGCGAGCAGGGGCTGGGCCGACATGACCGCCCGCTGGTGGTGATGAGCCCGAAGAAGCTGCTGCGCCTGCCTGCCGCGGTTTCGCCGCTCCACGCCTTCCTGCCGGGCGCGCCCTTCCAGCCGGTGATCGCCGACATCCCCGCAAATCCCGAGAAGATCCTGATCTGCACGGGCAAGATGGCCTATGAGCTGGAGGAGGAGCGCGCAGCCACCGGCGCGCTGATCGGCATCGTCCGTCTGGAGCAGCTCTATCCTTTCCCCGCCGAAGCCCTCTCCGCCGTCCTGAAGGAGCATCCGCGCGCGAGCATCGCCTGGGTGCAGGAAGAGCCGGAAAACATGGGCGCCTGGCGCTGGCTCGACCGCCAGATCGAGGCGCTGGCGGAAGCCAGCGGCGTCGCGCGGCCGCGGCCGGTCTATCATGGCCGCGCCGCCTCGCCCTCCCCCGCCGGCAGCTTCCACGGCGCGCATGACGCCGAGCAGCGCGCCATCGTCGAGGCCGCCTTCGGCCGAAACACCGCCCGCCAGGAGGCCGCGGAATGAGCACCATCCTTGCCGGCATGCGCATCGTCGAGGTCAGCGCCTTCATCGCAGCACCGCTCGGCGGCATGACCCTGGCGCAGCTGGGCGCCGAGGTCATCCGCATCGATCCGATCGGCGGCAATATCGATTATCGCCGCTGGCCGCTGGCACCCTCGGGACGCAGCCTCTACTGGGCCAGCCTCAATCGCGGCAAGCGCTCCATCGCTCTCGCCCTCAACAAGCCCGAGGGCCAGGAGATCGCCCGCGCGCTGATCGCCGCCCCCGGCCCCGATGCCGGCTTCCTGCTGACCAACCTGCCCGCCAGCGGCTGGATGAGCCACCAGGCGCTGTCCGCCGCCCGTGCCGACCTGATCATGCTGCGGCTGACAGGCCATTTCGACGGCAGCGCCGCGGTGGACTACACGGTGAACTGCGCCTCCGGCTTTCCGATGGCCACCGGCAGCGGCGAGGCGCCGGTCAATCATGTGCTGCCCGCCTGGGACATCGCCGCCGGCCTCTACCTGTCGACCGGCCTGCTCGCCGCCGAGCGCCAACGCCGCCGCGACGGGCAAGGCCGCGAGGTGACGCTGGCGCTGTCCGACGTGATGCTCGCCAGCGTCGGCAACCTCGGCTATCTCGCCGATGTCGCCGTCAACAACAATGTCCGCGCGCCGATGGGCAACGACCTCTATGGCGCGCTCGGCCGCGACTTCCCGACCAGCGACGGGCGGCGGATCATGATCGTCGCCATTTCCAACCGGCAGTGGCGCGCCATCGGCAAGGCGACGGGCCTGGCCGAGCGGCTGGCGATGATCGGGCCGATGATGGATGTCGACCTCGACACCGAAGGCGGCCGCTTCAACGCCCGCGGCGCCATTTTTGCCCTGCTGGAAGCCTGGTGCGGCAAACGGACGCTGTCGGAAATTGCCACCGCCTTCGAGGGCAGCGGCGTGCTCTGGGGTCCCTACCAGGATTTCGGCCAGCTGCTGTCGGAAGATCCGCGCTGCAGCACGGCCAATCCGATGTTCGCCGAGATCACCCAGCCGGGCGCCGGCCGCATCCTGGCGCCGGGCACGCCGCTGGCCTTCACCGGCGGCGACCGCCAGCCGCCCGCGCCGGCGCCGGCGCTGGGACAGGACAGCGACGCGGTGCTGGCCGAGGTGCTCGGGCTTTCTTCTGCTGCCATCGGCAAGCTGCATGATGCCGGCATCGTCGCCGGCCCTCTCTCCGACACTGCCGCCTGAAGGATTTTCGGTCATGCCCAACGATCTGAGCGGCGGCGATCGCCTTGTCTTCCAATGCGCCGCGCTGCTGGCCGCGGCAGAGAAGCTCTTCGATGGAGCGCGCAGCGCGATCGGCATGCTGGTGGCGCCGGGCCAGAAGCCCGACGCGGCGGCCTTGGAAAAGCATCAGTTCAGCGCCCATGCCCTGGCCTGGCAGGCCACCTATGTCGAGGCGCTGCGCCAGGCGCTGGACTGGGCCCGGAGACTGCAGGGATCCGGCGAGTTCGGCGCCGCCGAGCGCGCGATCCTGCATCTGGGCTTCGCCGAATACGGGGCGCAGCTGCTGGGCGGCATCCCGATGAGCCAGGCGGAGATGGCGCGCCCCGCCGATCTCAACCTGCCGGCCGAGGCCGTGGCAGCCTATGCCGCCGAGCCGGCGCTGGCCGCGCTGAACGATCGCGCCGCGCTCGAGGCTTCGCGGCTGGCGCTGACCGCCGAGATGCTGGAGGGCCGCTTCGGCCAACTGGCGCTGGAGGACGATATGCTGTCCGCCATGCGCGACCAGTTCCTGCGCTTCGGCGCCGCCGAGATCGTGCCGCATGCGCCCGGCTGGCACGGCCGCGACGAGCTGATCCCGATGGAGCTCGTCGAGAAGCTGGCCGGCATGGGCGTCTTCGGCCTGACCGTGCCGGAGGAGAATGGCGGGCTCGGCCTCGGCAAGGTCGCCATGTGCCTGGTCTCCGAGGCGCTGAGCGGCGCCTATCTCGGCGTCGGCTCGCTCGGCACTCGTGCCGAGATCGCCGCCGAGCTGGTCCGCCTCGGCGGCACCGCCGAACAACAGGCGCGCTGGCTGGCGCCGCTGGCCAGCGGCGAGGTGCTGCCCACCGCCGTCTTCACCGAGCCCAACACGGGTTCCGACCTCGGCAGCCTGCGCACGCGCGCGGTGCGGGAGGGCGATGTCTACCGCATCTTTGGCGCCAAGACCTGGATCACCCATGGCGCGCGCTCCGACCTGATGACGCTGCTGGTGCGCACCGATCCGGGCAGCACCGGCTATCGCGGGCTGTCGATGCTGCTGGCGGAGAAGCCGCGTGGCACCGAAGAGAACCCGTTCCCGGCGCAAGGGATGTCGGGCACGGAAATCCCGGTGCTCGGCTATCGCGGCATGAAGGAATACGAGATCTCCTTCGACGGCTTCGAGGTCCCCGTGGCCAACCTGCTCGGCGGCGTCGAGGGCCAGGGCTTCAAGCAGTTGATGGAGACCTTCGAGAGTGCCCGCATCCAGACCGCCGCCCGCGCGCTGGGCGTCGCGCAGAACGCGCTGGAGCTCGGCCTGTCCTATGCCCGCGACCGCAGCCAGTTCGGCAAGCCGATCCAGCATTTTCCGCGCGTGCATGCCAAGCTGGCGATGATGGCGACCGAGACGATGTTCGCCCGCCAGCTCGCCTATTTCGCCGCGCGGCAGAAGGATGCCGGGCGGCGCTGCGACATCGAGGCCGGCATGGCCAAGCTGCTGGCCGCGCGCATCGCCTTTGCCAATGCCGATGCCGCGCTGCAGATCCATGGCGGCAACGGCTATGCGCTGGAATATCCGATCAGCCGCGTGCTCTGCGATGCCCGCATCCTGTCGATCTTCGAGGGGGCGGCGGAAATCCAGGCGCAGGTGATCGCGCGCGGGCTGCTCGGCCGCGCGAACTAAGAAATACCAGGCGCCCGCAACGACGGGCCGCCTTCGTCCAGGAAATAAGAGGGAGAGTGAGACAATGAAGCGTCGTACCCTGTTGTCGCTGGCGGGCGCCGCCGCCCTGCCGGTCGCCCTACCCGCCCGCGCCGATACCTGGCCGTCGAAGCCGATCAGCATCGTCGTCGGCTTCCCGCCGGGAACGGCCACCGACAGCATCGCCCGCCTGCTCGGCGACCGGCTGAGCCAGGGCATGGGCCAGCGCTTCGTCGTCGACAACCGCAGCGGCCAGGGCGGCTCGATCGGCGCGGTTTATGTCGCGCGCGCCGCGGCGGATGGCTACACCATCACCGTCGGCGCCTCGGCGCCGCAGGCGATCAACCCGCATATCTATCCGAATCTGGGCTATGATCCGCGCGTCGACTTCACGCCGATCGCGCAGCTGGTGCAGCTGCCTTACGTGCTCGTCGCCGGCAGGCACACGGGCTTCACCTCGATCGCCGACATTGTGGCAAAAGCAAAAAGGTCGCCGGGCGAGGTGACCTTCGCCACCACCGGCAATGGCACGACCTCGCAGCTGCTGATGGCCATGCTGGCGCGCGAGGCCGGCATCAGCCTGACCCATGTCCCCTATCGCGGCACGGCGCAGTCGGTAACCGATATCGTCGCCGGCCGTGTCGACCTGACCTTCGACACGCAGATCGGCACCCTGCCCTTCATCCGCGACAACCGCGTGGTGCCGCTGGCCGTGGGCACCAAGGCGCGCCAGCCGACGCTGCCGCAGGTGCCGACCACCGCCGAGGCCGGCTTCCCCGAGACCCAGGGCGGCGCCTGGCTCGGCCTGCTGGCGCCCGCCAAGCTGCCGCAGCCGATCGTCGAGACCCTGGCGCAGAACGTCGCCAAGGCCCTGGCCGACAGCGACCTGATGCGCACCATCGCCGATATCGGCGCCGTGGTGGATTACGCGGGCCCGGCCGAGTTCGGCGCGACGCTGCGCGCCGACTACGACCGCTGGGGCGAAATCGTGCGCGTCACCGGCACCAAGATCGATTGATGCCTCCGGCGGCTTGGCTGCGCCGCATCCGCGGCGGCGCCCATTCGGGCGCTCAGCCGGCGATGCCGGCTGCAGGTCCGGCCGGAAATGCTGGCGTCACTCCACCGGCCGCCGCAACGCCGGCGTCGAGAAGCGGGTCCGGATCCAGGCCCGCGCCATCGGCGCCAGGCGCTGCCAGGCCAGCCAGCCGCCGATTCCCAGCACGGCGGCCAGGGCGATGGCCTGCGGCATCTCGTCCTTGTCGATCTGGCTGGCGATCCAGCCGCCAATGCTGCCCGGCATGATCATCACCGGCGCCCAGACGATGGCGGACAGGATGTTGGCGCTCTGGAACCGCCAATGGCCCATGCGGATGACGCCGGCGGCCAGCGGCGTCACCGCGCGCAGCGGGCCGATGAAGCGGCCATAGAAGACCGCGCTCCAGCCGAAGCGCAGGAACAGCCGCGTCGCCCAGGCATAGGGGCGGCGCCAGTTGCGCGGCAGGCGGCGGCGGATGCGGTGCGGCCCCACGGCGCGGGCCAGCCAGAAGCCCGCGGCATCGCCCAGGATGCCGCCCAGGATGCAGCCGATCAGCACCGGCCCGGGGTCCAGCAGCCCGCCGCCGATCATCGCCCCCAGCCCCAGCAGCAGCGCCGTGGAGGGCACCAGGATGCTGACGATGGGGAAGGATTCCAGGAAGGCGATGGCGAAGGTCACGGGACCCGCCCAGCCGGCATTGACGCGGATCCAGGCCTCCAACGAGGCCAGCGCGGTGTCGATCATGGACGGGTTGTAATTGAGGCCGCGCGGGGAAGCCAGACGGGTTTTTCTGTCGTCCCCCCCATAATCGAGCTTTGAAGGCTTCAACTTTATGCGTCTTGCAAGAAGAACTATAGAGCCCAGCAAATGTACGCAGCTCCATCGCACTATATTTTTTTAAGTAAATTGACATCTTGAGATGGAAAATTTGCGCGGAAAGCTTCACGTGAGAGTAGTGACAGCAGAGCTACCTACGACGCATGGAAGGCCTCCCATCTGCAGTGGATGCGAAGCCACACGATCATCGCAGACCGTTCGGAACCGGCCTGGCGAAGCTCACAGGCGGAAGGGCTGAGTGCACGAGGAGGTAGTCCTGCTCACCTCAATTGCCAAGCTCTAGAAGACATCGTGAGCTCGGCATGCTGTAAACTTGGGAGGCGAGGGTTTCCGAACCATGCAGATGCCCCGTGATCGCCATAAAGGAACGTCCTCCAGGACGCGTAGGAAGCAGGCAGCGCACCAAGGGGCAAGCTAGCAGATCACATTTCCGATGCGGAGTGGCGGTGGACGGCAAGACCACCGTGCGAGCGAGGCAAACCTCCTGCGCCTCCGAACTTCGTTATGGACGTCATCGAATACGGAGGGCTGAGCTAGGACACCTTGCCAGCCATCAACGCCTCAACCTCGGGCCCCGTTACAATCTCTCGTTCCACCAGCAAACTGCGCCAGGCGCCGGATCACCTCCGCATGCCGCCTCGCCACCGCCCTCGCCGCAGCGTAAGCCGCGTCCAGCATCCCGGCGACGCCGTGTGCCACATCCGGCTGCTCCGCGAGTAGCGCGGGGACGTCGGCAGGACCCGGCATGCCGCGCCAGACCAAGGCGCCCTGCCCCTGTCCAAGGCCCAGGGCGGTCACGACAACCGTCGCCAGCCAGGTGGCCAGGCTGAGATCGCTTTCAAGGCCGCCTTCGCTAGTTGCCGATGCCTCGCCGAGCAGCTCCTCCTTGGCGGCGCGCCCGGCCAATGCCTCCCGCAGCATCGCGAGCAGGGTCGCTCGAGTGAAAGCAGGCTGCCTGCCGTCCGAGCCCTTCCAGTGCACACGGCCTGCCAAGCCCCTTGAGGGCACAATCGTTGCCGCGATCACCGTGCCCGGGCGTTCCAAAGCCACTATCACGGCATGCCCGGCCTCGTGGATTGCCGTTCTCCTCAAGGAGGCCAGCGGCCGACTCGACACCCTCCCCCTCACCTCCGCCTCAAGGTCCGAAAGCGTGGCTCCTCGCCGGTCATGCCGCGCCCGCCGCCGCATGCCGCGGACCCAGCGTTCGGCCTCGGCGCCGGCCGAGCCGAGCCCGAGGAGCGCGAGGCGAGGCAGGTCGGCGTCCGGCAGCGCGTCGCCCAGGTGGTGGCGGAGGATGGCCGCGAGGGCCGCTTGGTCCGGCAGTGGCACCTGGATCAGGCGCTCCAGGCGCCCTGGCCGCAGGATGGCCGGGTCAAGGCGGCTGGCGTCGTTGCAGCAGCCGACGACGACCACGCCCTTGTGCCCGGCGGCGCCGTCCAGTTCCACCAGGAACACGTTGACGACTTGGACGACCTAGTCGCGCTCGCGGCGGCCGAAGGCGGCTCGGTCGCCGAAGGCGTCGATCTCGTCCACGAGCAGGATGCACGGCGCCGCCTTCGGCGCGTCGTCAAAGGTTCTCTGCATGCGCCAAGGGGGGTGCCAAGATGGCCGCCCCGCGCTCCCTGCCATTGCGCGAGCGAGCCGGTCACAAGAGGCACACCACATTGCGCAGCCAGGGCCTTGGCGAAGGTGGTCTTGCCAATGCCGGTGGGGCCGGACAGCACCGCGCCGCAGTCGACGTCACGCCACGGCAACGTACCCCTGGCGTAGTCCGCAAGGTCGCGGGCGCCATCCTTCCCCCAGCGCACGGCCTCCCGTGCAAGCCGTCCAACTTGAGCTGCTGATCGCCGACTTGCCTGCTCTTCGGCGCCTTTCTGCTCGCTCCAGACGGGGCATATGCCAGGGACTTGCCAATCCACGGCGGACCTGGCGGAGGTTCGTTCCGAAGTGCATGCTCGACCAGTAGCTTCTTCAACTCGCTGTCGGTCCGCCGCGGCGCGTGGATCGATGCCGTCACAGGGAACTGCGCCTCCTATGTAAGGGAATCCAACGAACTCGTCAGTATGCTTGGCGCGAACGGAACACTCAGCTTCCAGGGGGGCGCAGGCGGAGCGAGGGCTGCCGATGTCTGCCCGAGGCACACTTACATGTCGGGCCTGCGCTACGGCTTCACGCGGGACGGCACTCGACCGAAGTGGCTAGACTTCGTCGAATTTACCTGTACGCCAATTCCCGCTGCCGGAGCATCGGCGGGGCCTCAGGTCACCAGATGCCTCGACAGCGGAAATGGCTGTTGGACGCGACACCCGGACCCAGGTCCATACAACGGATACGGCCTGGCCTTTGAGTCCCGCTGCGCGCCGAACGAGGCGGTCAGCGGACTTGTTGGGAGAAGCGGACGGTATGTGGACGCGCTCGGAGCTGTCTGCACACCCCGTCCAGGCTGATCATCGACAGATCTCGGGAGGCGACCAGGCTTCTTCCTAGGCTCCAGGCCTTATTGATCCAGAAGAGGATGGTGGCGGTGAGGCAGACGGCGGAAATGAAGGTATGGGCGCAGCGGCCATGGCGCATGGCAAGGCGCCGCCAGTCCTTGAGCCTGCCGAACATGTTCTCGATGCGGTGCCGTTGGCGATACAGCATCCTGTCATCCGGGATGCGCTGCTTGCGGCCGCAACCGAGCAATCGGGCAGTCTACCGCAGCCTGCCTTTGGGCCGCGCCGCGTCAAGCAGACGCCTGCAGCGTTGGAGCATCCGTTCGCCGACCGACTGTTCCCATGGCGAACGACCCAATGCGGGGTGCGTGCCGCGGAGCCACATCTGCGCCCAATCCGGCTGGCCGGGAAAGCGGGCCACGACCTCCGCCTCGAGCCTGCTCCGACAGCATGCCACAACGGCGGCGGCCTCACCACTCAGCCACTTTGAAAGACTTCTCCTGGACCTCGTACCGCTGGGCCTCAATCGGTCGAAACACGCCTCGGCTCTGATCTTCCTCGGCGTGCCGGGGCGGCGCCGCGCCCATGGAGGAGGCGGGAGGCGTAGCTCTTAGGGTCTAGCTTCAGTTGCGAAAGCCAACGCGACGTCACGCTCGGCGACCTGGAAAGCCACCGTTGGCGGTACTGGCCGTGGATCACGGCCAAGGACGGGCTGTGCCCCGACTCCACAATCGTTATTGCGGTGGCGGACAGGCTTTCGCCGGACCCGTCTGCCAGATCCCGCAGCAGCTTTGCCGCCGCGAGGTACTGGAAAAGACTCCCAGTACCTCGCCATGGTGACCAGCAGGCCGCTACTAAGCCTCTGAACCCTGTCCGCTGTGCCCCTCTTCCGTTAGATTAGCTTGCCGGGCTGGCATAAGGAGCAGCGATGTCCGTCCTGAGAAGACTTAATGCGCATGTCAGCGGCTCCGGCTCGCGCGCCATGGTGTTCGCTCACGGCTATGGCTGCGACCAGAACATGTGGCGGTTCGTGGTCCCCGCGTTCCGAGATGAGTATCGCATAGTCACGTTTGACCTCATGGGCGCAGGCGGATCTGACCTGTCGGCCTACCAGCCCGAAAAGTATGCCTCGCTGAATGGCTTTTCCGATGACCTGATCGCGCTCTGTCAGGAGCTGGATGTTGAAGGCGGCGTGTTGGTCGGTCATTCCGTCAGCGCCATGATCGGTGTGCTGGCCGCGAACAGAGAGCCAGACCTGTTCGATGACCTTATTCTGGTTGGACCGTCGCCGCGCTATATCAATGATCAAAGCTATCTCGGTGGGTTTGCCGAGACGGAGATTGCAGAGCTTCTCGAGTTCTTGGACAGCAACCACATGGGTTGGGCAGGCTCAATGGCTCCGCTTATCATGGGCAACACTGACCGTCCGGAACTGGCCGGAGAATTGACGAACAGCTTCTGTCGGACCGATCCTGCGATTCTCAAACATTTCGCTCGCACGACGTTCCTGTCCGACAATCGTGCGGACCTGAGGAAGGTCCAGGCTCGCTGCCTCGTCCTGCAATGCTCCGAGGATGTCATCGCGCCTCTCGCCGTAGGGCAATACGTTCATGACGCCATTCCCGGCAGCAAGCTTGTAATCCTCCGAGCCACGGGCCACTGCCCCAATCTGAGCGCCCCGGATGAGACCATCGCGGCCATGAAGGCTTTCTTGCCGGAGCTCGCATCGTGAACGAGCAGGCATCTCGTGAGTCCCTGCAGAACGGCGACGGTGCTGCCGATTTCCAGGATCTCTTCGAGAATGCGCCCTGTGGCTATCTGTCCCTGGATCCCGAAGGCCGCATCACAAGAGTGAACCGAACCTTCACCTCTTGGACGGGGCACTCAGGTGAGACCCTTGTCGGCCGCCGCTTCCTCGATCTTCTGAGCGTTGCCGGAAAGATTTTCTACGAGACCCATTTTGCGCCGATGCTGCGAATGCAGGGGTTCTTCAACGAAGTCGCCTTTGACCTCCGCTGCGCCGAAGGTGCCGTCATCCCCGTCCTGGTCAACGCGGTCGAGCGTCTCGATGGTACGGGGCGAGCTCGCTCCATCCGCATGACGATCCTCGCCGCCTCTGACCGTCGGAAGTACGAGCAAGAGCTCCTGGAAGCGCGCCGAGCAGCGGAAAGAGCCAGCAGGGAGCTTCGCGAGGTCAACCTGACGCTGGAAGCCCGGGTTGAGGAGGCCGTCCAGAAGCGCTTGAGGGCCGAGGAGGCGCTGCGGCAAGCTCAGAAGATGGAAGCAATCGGTCAGCTCACCGGCGGCGTGGCACACGACTTTAACAATCTGCTTACAGTAATCCTGGGCAGCCTGGAACTGCTGCAGCGTCGCATGCCGCCGGATCCGATCCTGAAGAGGTTCGCCGATGCGGCAGAGGATGCAGCCCGCCGCGGGGCTCAGGTCAATGCCCAGCTCCTGGCCTTTTCCCGGCGCCAGCCGCTGCAGGCAGTGACCGTCGATGCACGAGAGGTGGTCCAGGGCATCAGCGGCCTCCTGGAGCGAACGGTTAATGGGGTGGCAACGCTCGAATTCAAGTTGCCCCAGCAGGCAATCCCCATCCATGTGGACCGCAACCAACTCGAGATGGCTTTGCTCAATCTGGTAGTGAACGCCCGCGACGCATCGCCTGGTGGTGGGCGCATCCTGGTGGAGGGATGCCGCGGAATGGTGGATGGAAGTCCGGCCGGTATCTGGATTTCCGTCATCGATGAAGGCGAAGGCATGACCCCAGAGGTTCTCGAACGCGTCTTTGAACCCTTCTTCACCACCAAGGCGATGGGCGCCGGAACCGGGCTTGGGCTCAGCATGGTCTATGGCTTCGTCCGGCAGTCCGGCGGGGACATCGACATCGTGAGCGCCCGAGGTGCGGGCACCACGATCCGCCTGCGGCTTCCAGACGCCGGGGTCGTGCTGCCGCCCACCGAGGAAGCGTCGCCGTTGGTCGAGGTCCGCCCGAGTGATGGAGAGAGCATCCTCGTGGTGGACGACGACAGCGCCGTGCGGGCCATCGCGGTCAGCACGCTGGAGCAGCTGGGCTACCCTATCCACCAAGCCAATAGCGGAGAGGCCGCATTGCGGCTGCTGCAGGCAGGACTGAAGGTCGACTTGCTCTTCACCGACGTGGCAATGCCTGGACGTCTCAACGGGATCGAGCTTGCTCGAGAAGCGCGCAGGCTCCGGCCTGACCTACGCATCCTCGTGACTTCCGGACGACTACCGGAAGGGCTGGACCTCGATGCCGTCTGGGCAGCGGGCGGAAAGTTCCTCTCGAAGCCGTTTCATCCACTTGAGCTCGCCTTGAGCGTTCAGTCCTTACTTGATGGGGAAAACCAGTTGCCTTCTGCGGCCGCGCCGTCGCACGGACCGGGCACTGCAGCCGGAACTCCTTGATGACATCCATGAAGCTCACCCCTGAGGTTCTGCCGTCTGCCAAGGCTGTGCCGGGCGTCGACCTGTCGAATTGCGACCGCGAGCCCATCCACATTCCTGGCAGCATCCAGCCCCACGGGCTCATCTTCGCCCTGGCCGAGCCAGAGCTGACCATCGTCTCCGTCAGCACCAACGTTAAAGAGTGGACGGGTCGGCCCGCAGCGGAACTGGCGGGACAGCCGGTTGACGTCCTGCTGACGGAAGACAGTGCCGATGCGCTCCGCAGAGCCCTGGCGGATGCCGATCCTGCCCGTGGCAATCCATACTCGTTTAGTCTGAGGGATGCAGAAGCACCTGCCGGGTGGAACGGCATCCTGCACAGACACGCTGGGCTTCTGCTGCTCGAACTGGAACGCCGCGACGAGGCGGCGCCATCCTACCGTATTTCCTTCGACCATGTTCGTGCGCTGACGCAGCGGCTGCAGGCCGCGCGGTCGTTGGATGAGGCATGCACCGCTACCGTGGCCGAAGTCCGGCGCATGACCGGCTACGGATTTGCGATGGTCTATCGCTTCCTGCCCGACGCAGCCGGGCAGGTGGTCGCGGAAGATCGGGCGGAGGGCATGCCGTCCTATGTTGGGCTGCACTTTCCGGCCAGCGACATCCCGGCGCAGGCGCGGGCATTGTACGTGCGCAATCCCAGCCGCAACATCCCCGACGCCACCTACACACCGTCTCCACTGCAGCCTGATGCCGACCCTCGCAACGGTAGGCCGATAGACCTGAGCCAAGCCGGGCTTCGCAGCGTTTCGCCGATCCATATTGAGTACTTGGCCAATATGGGCATCCGGGCCTCCATGTCCGCCTCCATCATTCGCGACGGCCGCCTCTGGGGCTTGGTGTCCTGCATGGATCGGGAGCCTCGATACCCGGCCTATGAAATCCGCCAGGCCTGTGAGTTGATGGCCAATGCGCTGGCCTGGCAGATCGGCGTGCTAGCGGAGATCGACGCGGCGAACTACCGGGTGCGACTGAAGACCCTGCAGGCCAAGCTGGCGCTCGACATGGGCAGCGCTGCGGATGCGCATGAGGCGCTGCGCCACCATAGCCCGGCACTGCTGCAAGCGGTGGACGCGTCCGGAGCGGTTCTCTGGGCCGCAGGCACCCTGACGCGCGTTGGAAAGGTGCCCACCGAAGATCAACTCGGCCCTCTCTTGACTTGGCTTGGCACCAACATGCGTGGCGAAGCCTTCTCCACAGACCGGCTGCCCTCGCTCTACGCCGAGGCAGGCAACCCGCTACCTCCCAGCACCAGCGGACTGCTAGCGGTACCGCTTTCCCGCTCGGGGAATGACATGATGCTTTGGTTCCGCCCTGAGCTGCTGCAGACCGTCCAGTGGGGCGGCGACCCCAACAAGGCAGCGTCGCCTGCGGCTGCCGACGGGCGACTGCATCCCCGCAAGTCCTTCGCCGCTTGGGCGGAGCAGGTGCGAGGCCGCTCCAAACCTTGGGAGCCCTACGAGATTGCGGCTGCCCTGGAGTTCCGTGACATGGCTGTCGATCTCATCGTGCGTCGCTCGACCGAGCTCGAGCGCAGCAACGCTGCCATCAAGCAATCGGCAGATCGGTTGGAGACATTCGTGCATATCGCGTCGCACGACCTCCTCCAGCCTGCGCGGCAGATCGAGACATTAACCGACATCCTGCACGACATGATCCCTCCGCAAGAGGCCGCGGATCCCGATGCGGCGGAGGTGCTGCAAGGGATCCGGGGCGTTTCCAACCGGTTGCGGCGCTTAATCGGCGACTTGGCCGATTACTCCCGAGTAGGTCGGGGAGCCCAACCGTTCGAGCCCGTCGACCTCGACGAGGTGGTTGCTGAAGTCCAGGAGATGCTGGCCAAGCAGGTTGTAGAAGCGGAAGGGCGGATCATTGTCGAAAGCTTGCCCATGGTGGTGTGCGACAGGCGCCAGATTCGCCACGTGATTCTCAATCTGCTGTCGAACGCATTGAAGTACCGGTCGCCCTCGCGAAGCTTGCATGTCCGGATCTATGCTGCCAGCGGTGACGACGAGGCCTCGAAAGCCCGGCTGCCCCATGGCCAGCCTGGCGGCGTGACAGCGACGATTTGCGTCGAGGATAATGGTATCGGCTTCGATCCGGCCCAAGCTAAGTTGATTTTCGAACCGTTCCGCCGTCTGCACGCGTCAGGGCATTACGAAGGTAGCGGCGTCGGTCTTGCCATCTGCCGTAAGATCATGGAACGGCATGGCGGCACGATCCAGGCAAGCGGCCGCGAAGGTCATGGATCCACGTTCCGCGTCACCTTCCCGGTGCGCGGCGCCTATCCCTCGAACGCCTGAGGTCATCATGCTGGGTGAAGCGCTCGTCGCCACAGACCTCCCGTCCGTACTCATCGCCGAAGATAATGGCTTTGATCAGCTCATACTCAAGCGCGCCTTCAAGGCTGCGGAACTTGGTGTTGTCGTCCGTTTTGTCGAGCACGGTGAGGCACTGATCAGCTACCTCAGCAGCGGCTTCGAAAACGATGTCGTCGGGCTCGCAGATCGGGTGCTTCCTGCCGTCATCTTTCTGGACCTGAACATGCCAGTGGCCGATGGCTGGGAGGCACTCCGGCAACTCCGGGCGGATCCGCGATGGACAGACATCCCGGTCATCGTCATGTCTACGCTGGCGCATGAGGGTGACATCGCGAAGGTCTACGCCTCTGGTGCCAGCGGCTACTTCACCAAGCCCTCAAGCTTCAGCGATATGGTCGCCGCCATCCGGACCTCCGTTGCACCTTGGCTCGTCGCCGAGGGCGCACCGCGGCCCAAGCGGCTTGTTTAGGCGCAAAATCTGGTCTGCGTGGGCGGTGTGAGGTCGCACCTCCCATGATTGTCCAGGTGACACCTTTGGTAAGCGTTGCTCTGCGGCCCACCTTGCCTGAGAGGGCCGATTTCGTGACGGAGCACCTCATCAGGTCGAAGTGGTGCAATGTCGATGGATGAGGCTGGCACTGGAGCCGGCACTGTTGCTGACACTCGAGCTAGAGGCTGTTATGAACCGGCGGCCAGTTCCGCGGCCTGCTTGAGCATGAGGCAGGCAAATGCGATCAAGTGGAGATCGGCCAGGCTACTGGCATAGCGCTCGTAGTCTTTGACCAAGCGGCGGAAGCGCGTGGCCCAGGCGAAGGACCGTTCGACCACCCAGCGTCGTGGCAGCAGCACGAAGCCACGCTTGGCTTCGGAGAGCTTCACCACCTCAAGTTCGATGCCATGCGCTTTCGCGGCCGCGGCGGCACGCGCACCGGGAAAGCCCTGATCGACATAGGCGAGGTCGACGCTTTCCCCCGTGGAGGCCTGCACCGCCCGGGCCAGGCGCCCGACCTCGGCGCGATCGTCCGCACTGGCGGGAGTGACGTGCAGCGCCAGCCGATGCCCCAGCGTGTCGACCGCCAGATGCAGCTTCGAGCCCTTCTTCCGCTTGGCCCCGTCATACCCGGCGCGGGTGCCGCTTTCCGGCGAGGAGCGCAGCGTCCGGCTGTCGAGGATGGCAGCGCTGGGCTGGGCCTTCCGCCCCGCAGCAACACGCAGGACGCTGCGGAGGTCGTCGGCCACGGCTTCGAAGCATCCCGCCGCCAGCCAGCGCTGCGCCTGCTGATACACCGCGGCCCAAGGTGGCAGGTCATTCAGCATCCAACGCCACGGCGCGCCGGTCTTGATGACGTAGTGCAGCCCATTGAACACCTCGCGCAGCGCATGCTCGCGCTGGCTGCACTGTCCTGGCACCAATGTCAGGTAGGGCGCGACCAGCGCCCATTCATCGTCGGAGACATCGGGCGGGTAAGGCCTGCGGGCAGTCATCCCGCCCAGCCTGATCGTTACCCGACTGGAGCTCCATAACAGCCTCTAGCTTGTAAGTCGCACTCTCGGCGTCCATGAGAATGAGGTGCCGGAGCAGCGGCAAGGCGCCCGTGCCACCGTCCGGCAAGCGGAGGACCAGGGCCGTCCAAGAAATTTCCGGGGGCCCTTGCAGATCGGGTGACGGCACCGTCCGGACCACTTGCATGCCGTGGGCCAGAGCCAGGAATTCGACCTCGGTGAGGCTGACGGGGTGACCGCCGCGCCCGTCGTCGGGTCCATGGCGCAGCGTCATCACCAGCAGGCCGCCGAGCCGCAGCAGTCCCACCAGCTTTCGGAAAGCACGGGGCCGGTCCGCCGGTGGGACGTGCTGCCAGACCGCGCTCAAGGATACGACGTCGGCGGTGATGCCGCAGCGCGATGTCGTCGTCAGGCGAGGCAGGCTGTCGGCGAGCCAGCGGATCCTTGGCGATGGATGCAGCCGCTCGGCCTCGGCGCGCATGCCGGTGGACGGCTCGATAGCGATGACCTCGTAGCCCGCGGCGGCGAAGGCGCCCGCATCGCGTCCTGTCCCGGCGCCGACGTCGATGACGACGGCGGGTGCACTCGGCAGAAGGTCGACCAGCCAGTCACGGGTGACCGTCGACGGGACGGCCTCGTAAGCGGCAGCGAGGCGCGAGGCATTCGAATCACACCAGGAGACGACGGAGGGCTGCACCCGGGGAGCATAGCGGAGCAACCTCCTTTGGGCAGCCCGCTCAACCTGCCTGCATGATGTGGACTACCGTCTGCCTGATTGGCTGAAGGCAATGCCTGCCTCCATCGCGACCTCTACCAGTACCTGCCGGAATGTCGCGGCTTGGCGGGAAACGGGGCGGAACCTGGGAAGCAGAATACGTGCTGTGCTGGCCGTGGTGGGAAGCAGCGGCCGCGCCAGCAGCCCAGGTTCCTGCGCACTGAGGAGCCCGAACCTGTCGAGCAGGGCGACACCCGCACCGGATCGGACCAGCCCTCCGGCCACCGTCGCGTGATCGACAGTGACGGCGATCTTCAGCGGCACGTTGGCGTCCGCGAAGACGACGTTCAACTGTGCGCCCAGCGGCCAGTTGCCGCTCGAAGCGATCAGCGGCCAGGGCTGCAGGTCTTCTGGTCGTACAGCTTGGCGAACTGCCAGGGGATGGTCGTCTGGCATCAGGCAAGCCAGTTCCGTGACGCAGGTGTCACTAACGACGACCTGCCGTCCACCCACTGGCCCGATGACGGCGCCCAGCTCGACGCGGTGATCCTCGACCAACCGGACCACCTCAGGCGCGGGAACGGCGTGCAAGATAACGGCGACCTCCGGCAACTGCTTGCGGAAGCGGGTGATCGCCACCGGCATGATGCTGTTGGCTATAGACGGGATCACCGCGATGCTCAGCGCACCCGCCACGCCGCCTTGCAGCGCACCGGCCAGGCGCTGCACCACATCGATGGCGGCGAAGGCGCTCAGCGTTTCCGGAAACAGCGCCTGGGCTTCCGCCGTCGGCCTCAGGGTGCGACCGTCCCGCAGGAACAGGCTGAAGCCCAGCCGGGTCTCGGCCTGCTGCAGCATCTTGCTTACGGCGGGTTGGGTGATGTGCAGCGCCCGCGCCGCCCCGGTGATACTGCCGCGCTCCATGACATGGCGGAACACGTCGAGTTCCCGTACCGAGAGAAGCATAACCCCAGCTCATGCATGATGTCCCACAACACATTTGAAGCCATGGATGCAGGGCGTGCAAGATCCGGCCGAGACCCCGCGCCCGCCGAGGCGCAAGAGGGCCCGGAGGAAGCAAACCATGTATTTTCTCGACCGGCGGCCACGTCGGCAGATCACCCAGGCGCTGCGCGACAGCGTGCTGGAAGATCTGCCCGAGATCACTGAGATCACCCATTCGGAGCTGCGGGCGAAATGCGTCGAAGCCTGGGCCTATGCCCTGGCGGAAAGCAGCTTCGAGCGTGTCCGTGACCTGCCGGGGGAGGCCAACCCGGGCACGTTCCGGCTGCGCCGCGGCAGCCAGGTGGAGCACCTGCGTGGCGTCACCCGCATCGCGCTGGCCATCGCCGACGACTTTGCCGCCCGCTTCCCCGAAGCCCGGATCGAACGGGACTTGGTGCTGGCAGGCGGCCTGCTGCACGACGTCGGCAAGCCCTGGGAGTTCGACCCGGCGAACTGCGCCCGCTGGGAGGCCGACCCCAGCCGCGCCGGGCTGCCTTCCCTCCGCCACCCGGCCTACGGCGCCCACATCTGCCTGGCGGTCGGGTTGCCGGAGGAGGTGATGCACATCGCGCTGTCCCATTCTGCGGAAGGCGAACTCCTGACCCGCAGCCTCGAAGGGCTGATCGTGCAGCGGGCCGACCACCTGTGGTGGTCGATCGCGGGCGGCTGCGGCCTGCTGGAAGAGAGCGGCAACGCCATCCTGGCGGAACGCCGGATCACCCCGCGCGCGCTCGCCAGCCAGGAGACGCAGTCATGACGCTGCCCCTCCTGTCTCGCCGCCTGCTGCTGGGCGGTGCCGCATCCCTGCCGATGCTGGCCCGTCCCGCGCTGGCGCAGGGCGCCTATCCCACACGCCCCATCCGCGTGCTGGTGGGGTGGTCGCCGGGCGGTGGCGTCGATGTCATTGCGCGCAAGCTGGGTCAGAAGCTCTCCGCCAGCCTCGGCCAGCCTGTAGTGATCGAGAACAAGGCCGGGGGCACCGGCAGCATCGCGGCGGCGGAGGTCGCCCGCGCGGCACCCGACGGGCACACGCTGCTGGCGCTCGACAATGCCTATGCCACGCTGCCCTACCTGTTCAGCCAACTACCCTTTGACCATGCTAAGGCCTTCCGGCTCATCTCCATTACCGCCTTCGCGCCGCTGTTCCTGGGCGTGAAGCGGGATGCGCCCTATGCGGACCTGCAGGCGCTGATCGCGACGGCGCGCGCCAAGCCGGATACGGTCGCCTACGGCACTGGCGGCAACGGCAGCGTGCCGCACTTCAACACACTGGCCTTCCAGCGCGCGGCGGGCGTCGAGCTATTCCACGTGCCGTTCCGCGGCGCCAACGAAGCTGTGCTGGCGGTACTAAGCGGAACGGTACAGATGGTGATGGTGTCCGTCGCCTCTGCGCTGGGCAGTCTGCAGTCCGGCGACCTGCGGCCGCTGGCCATCAGCGGCGCCGCACGGGTGGCGGCACTGCCGCAGGCGCCAACCTTCGCCGAGGCCGGGCTGCCGGGTTTCGAGGCCAATGCCTGGTACGGGCTGGCCGCGCCGCACGGCACGCCTGACGCCATCGTGGACAAGCTGACCTCGGCCATGCGGGCCGCGTTGGCGGAGCCGGATATGCTCCAGTTCCTGGACGATCTGGGTGCAGTACCCGGCGGCCAGAGTTCTGAGCAGGCAGCAACGATCCTGGCGGCCGAGACGGAGCGGTGGAGTGGGATCGCCGCCAGCGGCGGTATAGAGCGCCGCTGAAGAGGAACCGGCGCAGAGCCTTCGGTTTCGACGGGAGACCGAAGCTGGCCGACAGCGGACTGGCAGGTATTCAGGCCTGGCCGGGCAGAAGCGGACATCTGGCTTCAGGTCTTCAACCGCTGGCTTCGACGGATCCCGCCCGTATTGATCGCGGCAGCACGTTCTTAGAAGCGGACGCCGTTAGCGGCCGCAGCATCGCCTATCCCGGCGAAGACACCGCTGGGTTTGAAGCCAATCTCCAACGACTTATGCCCCGCTGGATGGCTTACGACATGCGCCTGATGGCGGAGCGCTTCGCTACGGAGGGCATGCTGCCCCAGGCTGGAGACGTCGAGCGCCTGACCGCCCGGCTGGGCCGTCCGCTGCGCAGCTGACCTGACCTTCAGAACGCTTCGACAGGACCCATCCCATGATCTACTCGACCGCGACCGTCCCGGTTAACCCGGACGGCATGACCCGGCTGACCCGTGCCCAGGCCTGGTCGGGCCTCGTCCTCAAAGCGCGCGACGCCCGCGCCTTCCTGCCGCCCGGTCTCTGCACGCGCGGCAATGTCGTCGAGGAAGGCGCTACCCATATCGTCCGGGAGGCGGTGATCAGCGGCATCGCACTGCGCGAGATCATCGCCTTAGAGCCGGAGCACAAGGTGACCTTCTTCCAGGCCACCGGCCCGCGGGAAGGCGCCATCATCAACGAGCTGTTCGAGGACGCACGGGGCGCGCTGCATCTTCGCTTCTACTGCTATCTCGGTCTCCGCGGCAGAGCATCCAACGGGATCGAGGAACAGGCAGAACAGGCGCAGTTCGACAGCGAAGCAGGTTACAAGGCCGCGCTATTGTCGACGCTCAAGCGTACTCGAGAACTCGTGGCAGAAGGCCGGATATAGGATCGAGCCGGGCGTCCAGCATGGCTCCTCGAGCAGGAGCCCCCTGCTCTGTCACGCGGAGCCATCCTCCCAACGCCGCCGCGACAGCCGCTCGGCCAGGAAGTCGCCGAGCGCCTCGACCTTGGCGGGCCGGTTCCGCGTGGTTGGCGTGACGAAATACAGCCGCCGGGGGCGAGTTGCCATTCCGGCAGCAGCGCCTCCAGCCTGCCCGCTGTAAGATGCTCGGCGGCGATGAATTCCGGCAGCTCGGCGATGCCCATCCTCTCCAGCAGGGTCGGCAGCAGCGCATCGACATTAGTCACCCGCAGCGGGCCAGAAGGCGAGATGGCCTGCACCTCGCCCGCCGGGCCAGTGAAGCGCCAAACGTTGCCCCGCGTCCGGTAGGCATAGCCCAGGCAGTGATGCGCGGCGAGCCCGCCGGGATGCTGCGGTCTGCCATAGCGCGCCAGATAGCCCGGCGCCGCCACGATCTGCCGCGTCATCGGGCAGAGCCGCCGGGCGACGAGGGAAGAATCCTCCAGCACGGCGATGCGCAGCGCGGCGTCAAAGCCCTCGCCGATCAGGTCGACGCTGGCATCGCTCACATGCCGCGCACCGGGAAGCCGGCGGCCTGCTGGATGCCCTGCTCGATCGCCGGATAGCTGTCCTTGCGGTAGGCGGCGATGGCGCGGCGCTCGGCCAGGCCCAGGCGCTCCTGCGCGGCGGCGGCGAAGGGGGTCGCCAGGAAGGAAGCCGCCGCCAGGCGGAACAGGATGCGCCGTGTCGTCATCACCGATCTCGAGCCGTTATGCGCGGAATGGAGCGGGCGACAGCGATTCCGGCAAGCGGCGCCGGCCCTCGCAGGCCGCACGTTATCGCGACTGTTCCAGCACGAAGACATGCGGCGCATCGCCCGGCAGGGTTTCCGGCGTCAGCTCCAGGCTCGACCCGCCGACGAAGGTGACGGAAGCCGGCGGCAGGCGGCTGGTGAAGCGCTCGACCGGCTCGATCGGCAGCACGCCGCGCGGGCTGTAGTAGTGCATCGGGATGACGACGCGCGGCCGGAGGGCGGCGATGGCCTTGTCCAGGTCGTCGAGGGCGATGGTGGCGTGCTCGCCGGTCAGCGCCAGCAGGATATCGACCTGCCCGGCCAGCGCCGCCAGATGCTCGGGCGCGACCGGATTGCCGATGTCGCCCATATGCAGCACCCGCAGGCCGCCCAGGGTGAAGTGGTACAGCGCATTGGCGTCCGGGTCGCGGCCGGCGGCGGCCTGGTAGTCGAAGGTCAGGCTTTCATAGGCGGGGAAGCCGCGGATGCGCAGGCCCAGCGCCTCGATCCCCTCGGGCGGCAATTCCAGCGCGTTGACGACCGTCGGCGAGCCCTGGACGTGGCTGGGGTCCGAATGGAAGTCGTCGGTGGCCGAGCTCATGATGACGAGATCGGCCGGCTCGTCGATCGGCGCGAAGCCGCTGCGCGCCGGGGCATAGGGGTCGGTGACGACAGCCAGGCCATCGGCCTCGAGCCGGAAGCTGGCATGGGCGTAGAAGGAGATTTTCATGACGGGCTCCGGGAGGTTGCGGCGCCGGCGCGCATCTCCGCCAGCAGCCACTGACGAAAGGCCTGCAGCGGGCGCGACTGGCCATGCGACGGCGGATAGGTCAGCCAATAGGTGCGGCGGCTGACCCCGAGATGGGCGAAGGGGGCGACCAGACGGCCGGTGGCCAGGTCGTCCTCCACCAGGAAGCGCGGGATCAGCGCAAGGCCCAGCCCGGCGCCGGCGGCCTCGGCCATCAGCGGCGCGTGCTGGAAGCCGGGGCCGTGCCGCAGCTCGGGCGTCGCGGCGCCGAGATCGGCCAGCCAATCCTCCCAGGCCGCCGGGCGGTCCAGATGGTGGATCAGCGGCAGCTTCGACAGCGCCTGGAGCGCCGGGCGCGGGCCGGGCGGGCGCAGGCGCGGGTGGCAGACCGCCACCTGCTCCTCGACCAGCAGCCTGTCGGCGATCAGCTCGGGCGGCGGGGCGCTGTTGAAATAGATGGCGGCGTCGAAAGGGTGCCGCGCGAAATCGACATCCTCGGTGCGGGTATAGAGGTTCAGCCGGATCTTCGGATGCGCGGCGACGAAGCCGGCATGGCGCGGCATCAGCCAGACGGCGCCGAAGCCGGGCAGCGTGGTGACATGCAGCGAGGCCGCCTCGCCCTGCCGCGCCACCCGGGCCGAGGCGCGGTCGATCCGCGCCAGGGCCGGCGCGATCTCCTTCAGATAGGTCGCGCCATCGGCGGTCAGCGCCAGCCGCCCGGCCTCGCGCCGCAGCAGCAGGGTGCCCAGGTCGCCTTCCAGCAGCCGCACCTGGCGGCTGATGGCGCCGGGGGTCAGGCAGCAGGCGCGGCCGGCCTCGGCGAAGCTTTGCAGACGGGCCGAGGCCTCGAAGGCCTGCAGCGCCATCAGCGAGGGCAGCCGGCGCTGCATCGCACCCCTCCTCTGCTGCGACGAAAACTGCGGGGACCCGCAGTCTTCATCGCTTGCCCCCTGCCGCGCAAGCCCCTGCAATGACGCCAGGAAATGCCGTTGCCCGCCCCGTCGCAGAATGGAGCGCCTTGCCGATGATCCGCCGCCGCCACCTCCTCGCCACCAGCCTCGCAGCTGGCCTGTCCGCGCCCTCGGTCCGCGCCGCGCCCGCCCGGGTGCTGCGCTTCATCCCGCAGGTGGATCTGGCGATCCTCGACCCGACCTTCGCCTCCTTCTACGTGACGCGGAACCATGGCTACATGGTCTTCGACACGCTCTACGGGCTGGACGGCAATTTCGCCGCGCAGCCGCAGATGGCCGCCGGGCACGTCATCGCCGCCGACGGCAAGCAGTGGGACATCACCCTGCGCGACGGGCTGCTGTGGCATGACGGGGAAAAGGTGACCGCGCGGGATTGCGTCGCCTCGATCCGCCGCTGGATGGCGAAGGACGCGCTGGGCGCCGCCCTGCTGGAGGCGACCGACGCGCTCGAAGCCCCCGACGACCGCACCATCCGCTTCCGCCTGAAGAAGCCCTTCCCGCTGCTGGCCTATGCGCTGGGCAAGACGGCGGCGCCGATGTGCGCCATGATGCCGGCCCGCCTGGCCGAGAGCGACCTGGGCAAGCCGATCACCGAGATGGTGGGCTCCGGCCCCTATCGCTACCTGGCCGATGAGCGGCTGCAGGGCGCGCGCAACGTCTATGCCCGCTTCGACCGCTATGTCCCGCGCGAGGGCGGCACGCCGGACTGGACCGCCGGGCCGAAGGTCACGCATTTCGACCGCGTCGAATGGACCACGATCCCCGACGCCTCCACCGCCTCGGCCGCGCTGATGACCGGCGAGCAGGATTGGTGGGAGCTGGCCTCGCTCGACCTGCTGAAGACGCTGCGGGCGCGGCGCAACCTGCGCGTCGCGGTGACCGACCGCACGGGCTGGATCGGCGTGATGCGCGCCAACCACACCCAGCCGCCCTTCGACAACCCGGCGATCCGCCGCGCCTTCTGGGGCGCGCTGGACCAGGCCTCGGTGATGCAGGGCATCGTCGGCGACGAGCCTTCGCTGTTCCATGACGGCATCGGCTTCTTCTGCCCCGGCACGCCGATGGCCAGCGATGTCGGGCTGGAGGTGCTGAAGGGCCCGCGCGACTACGACAAGGTCAAGAAAGAAATCCTCGCCGCCGGCTACAAGGGCGAGCGGGTGGTGGTGCTGGCCCCGGCCGATTTCCCCAGCATCAACACCATGGCGCTGGTCTGCGCCGACCAGATGAAGAAATGCGGGTTGAACGTCGATCTGCAGAGCATCGACTGGGCCAGCATGACGCCGCGCCGCTCCAACCGCGGCTCGGTCGACCAGGGCGGCTGGAGCGTCTTCTTCACCGCCTTCACCGGCAGCGACCTGCTCAATCCCGGCGGGCATTTCGTGCTGCGGGCCCAGGGGCAGAGCGGCTGGTTCGGCTGGCCCGACAGCCCGCGCATCGAGCAGCTGCGCAGCGCCTGGTTCGACGCCCCCGACCTGCCGGCGCAGCAGCGCATCTGCCAGGACATCCAGCGCCAGGCGGTGCAGGACGCGCCCTATTACCCGCTGGGGCAATGGGAGCAGCCGACGGCGCATGCCGCCAACCTGACCGGCATGCTCGACGGCTTTGCCACCTTCTGGAACATCCGCCGTGCATGAGGCTTCTCTCAGTGCCATCGCCCTGGTCGAGAGCTTCCGCAAAGGCAGCCTTTCGCCGGTGGAGGTGCTGGAACAAACTCTCGAACGGCTCGAGGGCGCGCGCGACCTGAACGCCGTCGCGCTGCTCGACGCCGCCACCGGCCGCCGCATGGCCGAGGCCTCGGCGCAGCGCTGGCGCGAGGGCCGGCCGATCGGCCCGCTGGACGGCGTGCCCGTGGCGATCAAGGACACCGGCCATGTCATCGGCTGGCCGACGCGCTATGGCTCGGCCACCAGCAGCGACAGGCCGGCCACCGAGGATTCCCCCGGCATCGCCCGGCTGCGCGAGGCCGGCGCCGTCTTCTTCTGCAAGACCACCACGCCGGAATATGGCTGGAAGGGCATCACCCATGGCCCGGTCTCCGGCGTCACCCGCAACCCGCATGACACAGCGCTGACCCCGGGCGGGTCCAGCGGCGGCTCGGCGGCGCTGGTGGCGGCGGGGGTGGTGCCGATCGCGACCGGCGGCGATGGCGGCGGCTCGATCCGCATTCCGGCCGGCTTCTGCGGCGTGGTCGGGCTGAAGCCCAGCTACGGGCTGGTGCCGCATGCGCCGGCGCCGCTGGGCTGGCTGGGCGTCTTCGGCGGCATGACCCGCGACGTCGCCGACACCGCCCTGCTGACCCGGCTGATCGCCGCCCCCGATGCCCGCGATTCCTTCGCGGCGCCGGCGCCGGCCGTCGATTACCTGGCCGAGGCGGAAAAGGGCGTGGCGGGGCTGCGCATCGCCGTCTCCCGCAACCTGGGCTTCCGCGGCGTGGTCGACCCCGCGGTCGCCGATGCCTTCGAGGCCGGGGTTCAGGCGCTGGGCCGGGCCGGCGCGGTGCTGACCGAGGTGGACCTCGACCTCACCCCGCTGCGTGGGCCGCTCGACGTCATCTGGCGCGCCGCCTTCGCCGCCACCCTGGCCCCGGTCGACGGCGCCGGGCTGCAGACCATCGAGCCCGAGCTGCTGGAGCTGGTGGTCTCGGCGCAGGAGCTGACGGCGGCAACCCTGCAGCGGGCGCAGGATGCGGCGCGGGCGCATGGCCAGGCGATGCAGCGTTTCCACCAGAGCCACGACCTGCTGGTGACGCCGACCCTGCCGTTGCTGCCCTTCGCCGCCGGGGTGAACACGCCGGACAAGACGCGCTTCCCCGACTGGTACGACTGGACGCCCTTCACCTGGCCCTTCAACCTCAGCCGCCAGCCGGCCATCTCGGTGCCGTGCGCGACCGTGGGCAAGCTGCCGGTCGGGCTGCAGGTGGTGGGGCCCATGTTCGGCGAGGCGCTGGTGCTGCGCGCCGCCCGCGCGCTGGAGAAAGCGAAGGTCTGATCAGCCGTGGTTCCCGGGCGCCGCCTCCGGCCAGAGGTGGCGGCGCCAGAAGACCAGCACCGCCAGCGTCGCGACCATCCCCGCCCCGCCATACAGCGCCGTGGTCGCCGGGAAGCCGATGCCGCCGATCAGCGGGCCGGAGGCCAGCAGCCCGACCGGCAGGCCATAGATGGCGAGCGTCCGCATCCCCATGATCCGCCCGCGCAGCCCGGGCGGCGCGCCGCGCAGCAGCAGCACCGACATCGGCAGGGTGCAGAGCATCTGCGCCACCCCGATCAGCGGCAGCACCACCAGCCCGCCGGCGAGGCTCGGCACCTGGCCGAACAGGATGACCAGCCCGTGCCAGGCGATGCTGAAGACCAGCATCATCCGCGCCGGCTTCACCCGGCTGCCCATGGCGCTGAGCAGCAGCGAGGCCAGGATGCTGCCCGCCCCGACCGCCGCCACCAGGTAGCCGAGCCCCGCCTGGCTGCTGCCATAGACGTCGCGCGCCACATAGGGCAGCAGGCCCAGGGTGAAGGGGTAGCAGGTCAGGTTGACCAGGAAGGCCATCAGCATGGCGGCCAGCTGCGGCGGCGCCTGCCAGACGGCGCGGGCGGCCTCGGCGAGATCCGCCAGCGGCGTCGCCTTGCGCCCGATCGGCGGCGCGGCGCGGGCCGGCACCTCGATGCCGAAAGTCAGCAGCAGCCCGGCCAGGTAGCAGCCGACGACGGCCAGATAGGCCTGGCCCATGCCCAGGGCCAGCACGGTGCCGGCCCCGGCCAGGGCGCCGACCACGCGGGCGGAATCGGTGGTGATGCGCGACAGGCTGACCGCGCTCATCAGCCGGTCGTCGGGCATGGTCTCGCCGATCAGCACGTTGCGGATGCCCATGTCGGAAGGGCGGATCATCCCCGCGATGCCGGCGCCGACCAGCACCAGCAGCGGCGTCAAATTGTCGGTCAATGCCAGCACGGCCAGCACGGCGGCGATCGCCGCATAGGCCAGCCGCATCGCCGCCAGCACGCGGCGATGGCCGATCGCATCCCCCAGCAGCCCGAAGAGCGGCGCCACCAGGGTTCCCAAAAACTGCAGCGAGCCGAAGAGCGTGACCAGCAGCACCGACTCGGTCTGCACGATGATGTACCAGCCGAGGATCAGGGTCTCCATCTCGAAGGCCCAGGAGGTCATCAGGTCGGCCGACCACTGGAAGCGGTAGCTGCGGATGGCGAAGGGCGCGAAGGCCGGGCTCCGCGGGGCGATCGTCATCGCGCCGCGCCGCCGGCGGCGGGCGCTGCTGTCCTGGTCATGCGATTTCCCCCTCTCGGCCAGCATCCCCCGAAGCGGCCAGCCGCGCCAGAGGCCGCGCCTATCGCGGCGATAGAGCCCATCGCATGGCCCTGCCCCCGCTTCCGCCCGAGGATCAGCCCATCGCCATCGAGCGCGAAAGGAGCCCCGCCATGATCCGCACCCTGCTGCTGCTGGCCGCCGTCGTCACCCTGATGATGACGACCGCCCCGGGCGGCATTCTGGGCCCGGCCGTCGCCACGGCACCCCAGGCGACGGCGACCGCTTCGCGCCCGGCCTAGGCCAGGGCATAATCCGCCCCGAGCGCCGCCGCGATTCGCGATGGCCCCCGGGACTCCTCGCGACCATGAATCTGGCAGGCCTGAATATCCGCGACCTCGACTATGTCGTCGCCGTCGCCGAGTTCCTGCATTTCGGCAAGGCGGCGCAATCGCGCAACGTCAGCCAGCCGACGCTGAGCGCCCAGCTGCGCAAGCTGGAGGAGACGCTGGGCGTCGCCCTGTTCGAGCGCGGCGCCCGCGGCGTGCTGGTCACCCCCGCCGGCGAGCCGCTGGTGGCCCAGGCCCGCGTCATCCTGGCCGAGGCCCGCCGGCTGGGGGAGCTGGCCCAGGCCGCCGCCGAGCCGCTGACCGGGACCTTCCGGCTGGGGGTGATCGCCACCCTCGGCCCCTATCTGCTGCCGCTGCTGCTGGCGCCGATGCGCGCCCGCTACCCGAAGCTGCAGCTGGTGCTGACCGAGGGCATGACCCGCCCGCTGATCCACGCCCTGGAAGCCGGCGAGCTGGATGCGGTGATCGCCAGCACGCCGCTGGAAGACCCGGCTTTGACCACGCTGCCGCTGTTCCGCGAGGCGCTGGTGCTGGCGGTGCCGCGCGACCATCCGCTGGCCGCGGTCGAGCGCGTCGAGCTGGCCGACCTGCCGGTCGACGACCTGATCCTGCTGAGCGAGGGCCATTGCCTGCGCGAGCAGGCGCTGGCCTGCTGCCCGCAGGCGCTGCGCGGCGGGCGCGGCGTGGTCCAGGGCGGGCGCCAGGCGGCCAGCCTGGAGACGCTGCGGCAGATGATCGGCCACGGGCTGGGCTGCTCGCTGCTGCCGCAGCTGGCGGTGCAGGTCGGTTCTCTGCTCGACGACATGGTGGCCTACCGCCTGGTCCATGGCAGCTCGCCCGAGCGGCAGCTGGCCCTGGTCCACCGTCCGAGCTTCGGCCGCATCCGCGACATCCGCCTGCTGCGCGAATTGCTGCTCGACGCGCTGGCCAGCGCGGGCACGCTGACGGTGCATGCGAGGCCGTCGACGCAGCGGGACGCGCTGCCGCGGGGTTGAGGTGACGGCGGGCCCGCCGCTAGCCTGACCCCGCCCGATCACCGCGGAGGCGCCCGGCCCCTCTACGGCAGCGCCACATCCCCCGGCCGCAACGCCCCACGCAGCTCGATCCCCTCCGGCGTCGAGATCCCCAGCTCCACCGGCACCTCGCGCACCGCCCCCTCGCGGCGCAGCCGGATCACGCGTTGCCCCGCGCCGTCGAGATGGACGTAGTGCGGCGGCGCGACATAGCCGTCGGGCTTGTCGTAGGTGATGATCGACAGGCTGGCCGACATGCCGACCGCCAGCTGGCGGCGCTGCTCGGGCGAGATGCCTTCGATGGCGACGGTGACCGGGAAGCTCGGCATGGTGCCGCGGCCGCCGCCGTCGCCGCCGGCCTGGGCGGCGACGGCGGTGACGCGCCCCTCCAGCGTGATGCCGCCGAAGGCGTCGCCGGTCACCGCCACCGCCTGGCCGACGCGCACCTTGTTGACGTCGATCTCGTCGACCAGCGCCCGCACCTGGAAGCTTTCCAGCGCGCCGATGGTGAACATGGTCTGGCCGCGCGACACGCGGGAGCCGACCTCGATGGTCTCGGCGCGGCGTCCGCCGCCCGCGGGCTCGGGCGGCATCAGCACCACGCCGGAGACCGGCGCGCGCACCGTCGCCTGGGCCAGGTCGGTCTCCAGCTCGGCGACCTTGGCCTCGGCATTGGCCAGCTCCAGCTCGGCGACGCGCAAGGTCTGGGCGTCGCCGCGGGCCAGCGTCGATTCCAGGTCGTTCTGCGCCGCCTGCAGCTGCAGCTGCTGGTTGCGCTGCTGCTGGACCAGCGCGCGATGCTCGTCGGCGGCGATGATGCCGCGCGACAGCAGCAGCCGGGTCTGCGCCGCGCGGGCGGCGAGGTCGGAGGATTCCAGCTGGGCGGCGGCGACGGCGCGGCGGGCGCGGGCGACCTCGAAGCCGCTGTCCCAGCCGCGCAGCTCGGCGACCTTCTGGCGGGCGCGGATCTCGGCGCTGCGGGCCTCGCGCAGGCGGACCTCGACGTCCTTCAGGTCCAGTTGCAGCAGCGGCGCGCCGCGCTCGACCTGGCCGCCATAGCGGAACAGCCGCTGCTGCACGAGCCCGTCGAAGGGTCCCACGACGCTGACCAGCGAGCCGGCATCGAGCAGCCCGACCACCGCGATGCGCGACGAGACGGGCTGCGGCTGCAGGGTCAGCCCGGCTTCCGCCGCCACCGTCTCGCCGGCGCCCCAGTCGGCGGCCGGCCACAGGCTGTAGGCGGCAAGCCCTCCCAGCAGCAGCGCCAGCCCGGCGATACCGGCCAGCCGCGTCGCGCGGATGCGGCGGGAGGTCTCGCGGATCCGCGTCGCCGACTGCTCCAGCTGCAGATAGGCGCTTTGCAGCTTGCGGTGCTGCTCGGCCAGGTCGCGGGCGAGCGCCGCCTCGGCCTCGGCCAGGCGCTCGGTCTCGGTGACATCGGCGAGCGAGGCGGTGATCGCCAGCCGCCCGGCCTCGGGGCCGATGCGCAGGCGATAGGCGCGGCTCTGCACGGCGAGGCGCCGGCCCTGGAAGCCGACGACCTGGCGCGCCGGCACGGCCTCGGCATCCATCGGCGCCAGGATGGCGTCGAGCAGCGCGTCGCCCCCCTCCTCCGGCAGGATTTCTTCCAGTGTCGCGCCGAGGGCGGCGTCCGGCGTCACGCCCAGCATCGTCGCCGCGGCGGCGTTGATGGCGCGCAAGGCGCCGCCGCCGCCGATGGTCACGATGCCGTCGGACAGGCTGTCCAGCGCCGCGTTGAAATCGAGGTCCAGCCGGTCCAGCGCGCCCTGCGCCGCCAGCGTCTCCGCCGCGCGCCGGGCCAGCGCCTGCAATTCGGCGCGCTGCGCCGCAGTCAGCGCGCGCGAAACCCCGTCGGCGACGCAGAGGGCGCCGAGCGCCACGCCGCCCTCCGCCTGCAGCCGCAGGCCGGCGCGCAACTGCGGCGCGGCCTCCTCGACGAAGCCCTCGGCCAGGACGCGCGCCGCGAAATCGCCGTCATCGGCAGCGGTCTCGCCGAAGGAAACCGGACCGGCGGCGCCGCCCGCGAACAGGAAAGCACGCGCGCAGCCGGTCAGCAGCGCGGCATGGCGCGCCAGATCCGTGAAGGCCAGATCATCGTGGAACAGGGTCACGGCTCGTTCAGGGTGATGCGCCAGGTGTCCAGCGTGGTGCCCAGCACCTGGTCCATGGTGGTCAGCGCGTTGAGATAGGCGATGACGGCGCCGAGCTCGGTGCTCTCCGCCTGCTGCAGCGCGCTCTGGAAGGAGACCACCTGGAAGTTGCTCGACCGCCCGGCCTGCAGCCGCAGCAGCTCGGCCTCCAGCTGCTGCTGCGCCAGCTCGCGGGCGCGGCGGGCGAGCTCGGCCTGGCGGCGCTGCGCCTCGATGCCGCGCACGGCATTCTCGACCTGGACGCGGACATTGTCGCGCGCCTGGTCGGCGGCCAGCTCCGACTGGCGCAGCGCGACGCCGGCATTGACCTCGAGCTGCTCGCGCGACGGATAGCCGATCGGGATGTTCACCTGCAGGCCGAGGTTGAAGTCGGAGCGCACGGTGCTGAGCGCGCCGATCGTTTCCATCAGCTGGGTGCGGCTGGCCTGCTGGCCGATGCCGGCGACGGCGGAGACGTCCCACAGCCGCTGGTTGCGCGCGACGTCCAGGTTGATGCGGTTGATCTCGATGGTCAGAAGCTGGCCGAGATAGGCCGGCTGGGTGGCATAGGCGGTGGCCAGCGCCCGGTCCATCTCGACCCGGACCGAGGGGGCGCTGGGCCGCTCGCTGGCCCAGATGCGCGACCCCGGGTCGATGCCCATCAGCGCCAGCAGGGCCAGCCGCGCCGCCTCGCTGCCGTTGCCGGCGGCGACCAGCGACAGCTCCTGCTGGGCAATGGCGGCCTCCGACTGCACCAGCTCGATCTGCGCCAGGCGGCCGGCGGCGATCAGCAGGCGGTTGACCTCGACCAGCTCGCGCGCCCGCTTCAGGCTCTCCTCGGCGATGCGGCTTTGCTCCTGCGCCTGCAGCAGGGCGCGATAGGCGGTGACGATCTGGCTGACCTGCTCGATCACCTGGCCCTTCAGGCGCAGCTGGGCGTTGCGCTCGGCGATGCGGGCGATGCGGCGCGGCGCCAGGGCATAGTCGATGCCGCCACCGGCCAGCAGCGGCTGGATCACCTGAAGGCCGAGCTGCGAGGGGGCGACGGAATCGGTGCCGCGCGTGTTGGTCTGGCTGGCCAGCCAGGACATGGTGAAGCGCGCGCCGGTCGGCGTGTCGACGGTGACCACCGGCCCCAGGCTGAGCTGGGTGCCGCTGACGCCGGCGGTGCGGCCGCGGGTCGCGCTGCCGGCGATGGACAGGCGGGGGGTGAAGCTGCTTTCGGCGACATGGAGGGCGAAGCGGTCGGCGATGCGCTGCAGGTATTCGCTGCGGATGGCGCGGTTGCTGCGCAGGCCGAGGAAGACCGCTTCCGGCAGGGTCATCGGCACCGCCTCGGGCGGCGGGCGGCGGGCTACCTGGGCGGACCCCTGGCCCGCCGTCTGTCGCGCGGTCTGCCCCTGGACGATGCCGGGCATCAGGACGAGCAGGGCGCACAGCACGCCCGGCAGCCGCATCGACAAGGTGGATCTCCCCGCGCGGGCCAGCGCCGCGAGGCATCGGTATCCCATTCCCGGCACCCCGGATGCAATGGCGCTTTCGCCCGGCGTATCATTGCCGGCCACGGCGAATGCGGGCATGTCTGGCCGGCGAACGGAGGCAGTCATGCGGGCGACGATAGCATTGGCGGCATTGGTCCTGGCCGGCTGCGCCGAGCCGGCGGTGCTGCGCGCGCCGCCGATCGTCCCCGACATGGCCTTCCCGCCCGGCGCCTTCCCGGTGCCGCCGATCGCGACGCCCACCGGCGACCCGCCGATCACGCTCGCACCGCGGGAAGCAGGCGGGGTCACTCCGAGCGCAGCGCCTCGATCGGGTCCAGCCGCGCGGCCATGACCGCCGGGTAGAAGCCGAAGAAGATGCCGACCGCGACCGAGACCCCGGCGCCGAGCGGCGCGGCGCTCGGCGAGAAGATGTATTGCCAGCCTGAGGCGCCGGCGAAGGCATAGGCACCACCCAGCCCCAGCAGCACGCCCAGCGCGCCGCCGGCCAGCGACAGGATGACCGCCTCGGCCAGGAACAGCAGGCGGATGTCGCCGGGTGCGGCGCCGATCGCCAGCCGCACGCCGATCTCGCGCTTCCGCTCGGCGACCGAGACCAGCATGATGTTCATCACCCCGACGCCGCCGAGCACCAGGGCGATCCCCCCCACCGTGCCCAGCAGCAGGGTGAAGAGCTGCATCTGCCCCTGCATCCCGGCCAGCAGCTGCTTCGCGCTTTGCAGCGACAGGGTGGCGTCGCGCAGCTTCGGCGCGAAGGAGCGCTGCAGGGCGGCCATCACCGCCCCCGGATCGGCCTCGGGATGGATGCGCGCCACCGCCATGGACAGCTGCGGGTCGGGCATCAGCCGGCGCATATTGGCGATCGAGACGAAGGCCGTGCCGTCGACATCGACCGGCATCATCGGGCTCTGCAGCACCGGCTCCAGGATGCCGATGACGGTGAAGACATAGCGCCCCTGGCGCAGCTGCGACCCGACGCGGACCGGCGCATAGGGGGCGGAGAGCTGCTGCGCCAGGCCGGCGCCCAGCACGATGTAGAGCTCGAAGCGGTCATGCGCCGAGATGAAGCGGCCTTCGCGCAGCCGGAGCCGCGCCACCGAGGCGAAGCTGGCCGTGACGCCGAGCTGCGTGCCCATCCCCGTCATGCCCTCATGCAGCAGCGTGGCGCCGCCCAGCACGAAGGGGGCGATGTCGAGCACCGCCGGGATTTCCTGCGGCACCGCCTCGACATCGGCCAGGCGGAAGCTGCCGAGGCCGCTGGGCGCATCGACCCGCAAGGTCAGCACGTCGGTGCCCAGCTGGCGGAACTGCCGCACCGTCTCGTTGCGGGCGATGGCGCCGATGTTCAGCATGGCGATCACCGCCGCCGCGCCGATCAGGATGCCGAGCAAGGCCAGCGCCGAGCGCTGGCGGGAGGCGACCAGGTTGGCCGCGGCCTCGACGACGACGCGGCTCAGCATGGCGGCTGCTCGGCGATGGTGCCCTCCGCCAGCAGCAGCCGCCGCTCGCATTGCGCGGCGACGCCGGGGTCATGGGTGATGATCAGGATCAGCACGTTCAGCTCGCGCTTCAGCGCCAGGAACAGCGCCATGATCTCCTGGCTGACCTTGGGGTCGAGGGCGCCGGTGGGCTCGTCGGCCAGCACCACCGCGGGCTCCCCCACCAGGGCGCGGGCGATGGCGACGCGCTGCTTCTGCCCGCCCGACAGCATGGCCGGCATATGCTCGACCCGGTCGGCGAGCCCCACCCGCCCCAGCATGGCGATGGCGCGGCGCTTGGCCTCGGCCTCCGGCAGGCCGCGATACTGCAAGGGGAGCGCCACGTTGCGCCAGGCATTCAGCCGCGGCAGCAGGAAAAAGGACTGGAAGACGAAGCCGATCAGCCGGTTGCGCAGCCGCGACAGGGCGCGGGCCTCGGCCTGCAGCACGTCCTGGCCGTCGATCCGGTATTCGCCCCCCGTCGGCTTGTCGAGCAGGCCGATGATGTTCATCAGCGTCGACTTGCCGGAGCCCGAGCCGCCCATGATGGAGACCAGCTGCCCGGCCTCCAGCCGCAGGGTGACGCCGCGCAGGATCGGCATGGTGCCGGGGCCGACGCGGAAGCTGCGGGTGATATCGACGAGCTCGAGCATCGGGGCCTGTGGCGAACGCGCTGCCGGCATGGACCGGAAGCGCGCGCCGATCAACGGGTAATCTCAGCGGCGCAGCGCGGAAGGCCGGGCCGCCGGGGCCACCACCGCCGCCACCAGCACCAGGGCCAGCACCAGCAGCATGGCGCGGCGCAGCCCGAATTCCTCGCCGACGAAGCCGAGCAGCGGCGGGCCGACCAGGAAGGCGACATAGCCCGCCGTCGCCACCACGCGGACGCGGGCGGCCGGGTCCGGCCCGCTCTGCCCGGCGGCCGAGAGCGCGACCGGAAAGCCCAGCGCCGCCCCCAGCCCCCAGAGCAGCCCCGCGGCGCCCGCCAGCACCGGGTTGGTCGCAAAAATCACCAGCGCCAGGCCGAGGGCGGCCAGCAGCGCGCTAGCCCGCAGCACCGCGGCCGGGCCATGCCGGCGCAGGAAGGCGCCGCCGCCGAAGCGGCCGGCCGTCATGGCGGCCGCGAAGCCCAGGAAGACCAGCGAGCCATGGGTCGGGCTCAGCCCGTGCTCGTCGACCATCAGCAGCGGCAGCCAGTCATTGGCGGCGCCCTCGGCCAGGGCCATGGCCAGCACGACCAGGCCGATCAGCAGCAGCTTGCTTTCCGGTTTCGGCGCCTCCGTTGTCGGCGCCGCGTCCCGCCGCTCGGCCATCCCAAGCCTCGCCGGGATGGCGTCGCGATAGGCCAGCAGCACCGGGATGGACCCCGCCATCACCAGCAGCAGGTGCCAGGGCACCGGGAAATCCACCGCCGTCAGCCCGATGCCCAGCAGCGCGCCGGCCACGGTGCCCAGGCTGAAGAAGCCGTGCAGCGCATGCAGCAGCGGGCGGGCCGTCAGCCGCTCGACCTCGGCGCCCTCGACATTCACCGCGATCTCGGCCAGCCCCATGCCCAGCCCGAAGCAGAGCAGCCCGGCCGCCACCAGCGGCGCCCAGCCCGCCGCGACGCCCGCCGCCATCACCGCCAGCGAGGCGACGATCAACGCCAGGCCCAGCAGCGCCAGCCGCCGCGTGCCCCAGAGCGTCACCAGCCGCCCGGCCGCCAGGATGCCGGTCATCGAGCCGACGGCCAGGCCGAGCAGCACCATCCCCATCTCGGCGACCGAGGCGCCCAGCGCGTCGCGGATCGCCGGCGTCCGCGTCACCCAGGAGGCCATGGCGATGCCCTGCAGCAGGAAGAAGGCGCAGAGCGCCGCCCGCCGCCGGGCCAGACCCTGTCCGATGTTGCCGTCCATTGACGCGGTATCCTGTCCAACCGATGCTTACGTACAAACGTACGCTTCATGTGTACGAACGTACCTAACGCGTCAAGAGGGGCTGGCATGGAGCGGAAGCGGCGGCACGATCCGGAACGGCGGGCGCGCATCATCGAGGCGGCGCTGTCGGTGATCGCCGAGCATGGCGTCGCCGGCTGCACCCATCGCCGCGTCGCCGAGGCCGCCGACGTGCCGCTGGGCTCGATGACCTATCATTTCGACGGCATCGATTCCCTGCTGGCCGAGGCCTTCGCCCTGCTCTCCGGCCGAATCGCCGAGGATTACCGCGCGACCCTGCGCGCCGCCCCCGACATCGCCGCGGCGCGGGAGGCGGTGGTGGCGCTGATCTGCAACGGCCCCTGGGGCGGCCGCGGCACCATGACGCAGATCTTCGAGCTCTATGCCTGGTCCACTCGCCACCCGGACCATGCCGGGCTGATGAGCGGCTGGATGGCGCAGAGCCGCGAGGCGCTGGAGGCGCATTTCACCCCCGCCCAGGCCCGCGCCCTGGACGCCATGATCGAGGGCGTCATGATCCACAACCTGGCCAGCGCCGCGCTGATCCCGCCCGAGGAGGTGCGCGCCATCGTGCGGGCGCTGACCGGGGGGTAAAGCTGGCGGATAGGGGGTTGCGCCGCGGCGCGATCCCGGCGAGCCCTGGGGTGGAAAAGGAATCCGGGAGGCTGCCATGTCGCTGCTCTTCTATGGCCATCCGCTGTCCAGCTATTGCCAGAAGGCGCTGATCGCCCTGGAAGAACTGTCGGTCCCCTTCGAATGGCGGCTGATGAGCCCGGAGACGCCGGAGAACGGCGCCGAATTTTCTCGTCTGTGGCCGATCGCGCATATGCCGCTGCTGCAGGACGGCGACGAACTGATCCGCGAATCCAGCGTCATCATCGAGCATCTCGGCCTGCGCGCCGGCGACCACCAGCTGCTGCCGGCCGATCCGAAGGCGGCGCTGCCGATCCGCTTCCTCGACCGCGTCTTCGACAACTATGTCATGGCGCCGCAGCAGGCGATCGTCTTCGAAAGCCTGCGCCCGCCGGAGAAACGCGACCCGCATGGCGTGGCGCAGGCCCGCGCCCGGCTCGACACCGCCTATGCCTGGCTGGAGGATTCGCTCCCCGCCACCGGCTGGGCGGCAGGGGCAGACTTCTCGCTCGCCGACTGCGCCGCCTCCCCCGCGCTGTTCTATGCCAGCTGGACGCATCCCCTGCGCGGCCGCTTCCCCAAGGTGCAAAGCTATCTGGACCGGCTGGAGGCGTGCCCCTCCATTGCCCGCATCCGCGCCGCCGCCAAACCTTATTGGCATCTCTTCCCCTTCGCCGGCGAGGACCGGCCGGCGTGACGCAGCGCGATCTCGGCTGGCTGCGCGCCCAGGCGCGGCGGGCAACGCTGGGCGGGCTGGACGAGCTTGCCGCCACCATCGCAAGGCTGGGCTTCGTCCAGGCCGATCCGATCCGCGCCCCGGCCCGGGCGCAGGACCTGATCCTGCGCCACCGGGTGCGCGGCTATCGCGCCGGGCAGCTGGAGCGCCGCTTCCCTCGCCTCGGCCTGGAGGAGGATTTTCTGCACGCCTATGGCTTCATGCCGCCGGCGACCCAGGCGCTGCTGCATCCGCGCCACGACGCCGCGGCGGAAGATGGCCGCCACCTGCCGCAGGGCCTGGCCGCCGAGGTGCTGGATTTCGTCCGCGCCCAGGGCCCCTGCCATCCGCGCATGCTGGAGGCCGCCTTCGGCAAGCAGCGGGCGATCAACGGCTGGGGCGGCTTTTCCCAGGCGACGACGCGGGCGCTGGAAAGCCTGCAGCATTTCGGCCTGCTGCGCGTCAGCCACCGGCAGGAGGGCATCCGCGTCTATGCCCTGGCCGCCTCCCCCGCCGCAGCCC
>NZ_MLCO01000240.1 GCF_001982615.1 Teichococcus deserti
GTCCGGGGGGATAGTATCCCCCCGGACCCCGCCATCACTTGAGTCCCGCCTGTGGCCTCCTGGCGCCAAAGACTGGCGGGGTCCGGGGTGACACTGTCACCCCGGCGGGAGAGCTCGAGAGGGCGGCGCCCTCTCGACGGCTTGCCTTCGCTTCAGCCCCCATACCCCGCGACCCGCGGCAGCCACAGGGCGATATCCGGAAAGAGGATGATCAGCGCGGTGCCGAAGGCCAGCATCAGCATATAGGGGATGATGGACTGGTTGACCTCGGCCAGCGGCGCGCCGGTGATGGCCTTGATCACCACCAGGTTCATCGCGACCGGCGGCGAGATCAGCGCCATCTCCAGGCTGATGGTCAGCAGGATGCCGTACCAGACCTTGTCGATGCCCAGCTGGTCCAGCACCGGCAGGATCGCCGGCATGGTCAGCAGGATGATCGAGAAGCTTTCCAGCACCAGCCCCAGCAGGAACAGCAGCACCATCATGGCGATCAGGAAGCCGGTGCGCGACAGGCCCCAGTCGAGCACCAGCGCCGTCAGCTCCTGCGGCACGCGCAGCTTGGTCAGCATGTAGCCGTAGATGGCGGCCGCCGCGATGATCATCAGCAGCATGGCGCTGGTGCGGGTGGCTTCCTGCACGCCGTCGATCAGGTCGCGCCAGGTCATCGTCTTGTAGATCAGCGCCGCGATCAGCAGGGCGTAGAGCGTGCCGGTGCCGGCCGCCTCGGTCGCGGTGAAGACGCCGAGATAGATGCCGCCGAGGACGAAGATCGGCAGCGACAGACTCCAGCCGGCGCGCTTGAGCGAGGTCGCGATGTTCTCCGGCGGCGGGTCGTCGGCGGGGGCGACCGCGCGGCCCTCGGTGATGAAGCAGTAGAGCGCGAAGATCGCCGCCATCATCAGCCCGGGGATGAGCCCCGCCAGGAACAGCGCGCCGACGCTGGTCTCGGTGACATAGGCGTAGAGCACCATCGGCGCCGAGGGCGGGATCAGGATGCCCAGCGTGCCGCCGCCGGCGACGACGCCGAAGGCGCCCTTGCGCGACATGCCGTAGCGCAGCATCTGCGGGATGGCGATCTTGCCGACGGTGAGCGCCGTCGCGACCGAGGAGCCGGAGATGGCGGCGAAGATGGTGCAGGCGGCCACGGTTGCAATGCCGACGCCGCCGCGCACGCCGCGCAGCATCGAGAAGGCGGCGGCGTAGAGGTCGTCGACCACCCGCCCGCGCACCATGATATGCGCCATCAGCATGAACAGCGGGATGGCCACCAGCAGATAGCCGTCGAGCTGGCCGATGACGAGCTCGCCCAGCGCCGGCAGCCCGCCTTCGACATAGAGCAGCACGGCCAGCGGCAGCAGGAACAGCGCCGCGAACATCGGCAGGCCGAGATAGAGCAGCACGAAGAGGGCGACGAGCAGCAGCAGGAAGGTCATGGAATTCGGGCCGCTCTCATTCGCCGCGGGCGAGGGTGTCGCGCGGCAGCTCGTCGGAGCCGTCGGGCATGAAGTCGGGATCCTGGCCGAGCAGCAGGATAATCGACTGGGCAAGGGCCACCACCAGCAGCAGCGCCGAGCCGATCGGCAGCATCGACTGGATCCACCAGACGGGGACGCCCTCGATCTCGGTCATGATGCCGATCATGCGGCTGAACTCTACCGCCTCCAGCCCGGCCGACAGCAGGATGCCGGCGACGAGGGCCACCGACAGCGTGCCGACCAGCCGCATGATGCGGGCGGCGCGGCCCTTGAGGCGCTCGGTGATGACGTCGACGCCGATATGCTCGAAGCGGCGCTGCGCCTCGGGGGCGGCGAGCAGCACCAGCCCCACCACCAGCCAGCCCGCCGCCTTGTCGATCCAGGGCTGCGGCAGGCCGGCGAGGTAGCGCGCGCCGACCGAATAGGCGACCAGCACCAGGCAGAGCAGCGTCGCCAGCGCGCCGAAGGCCCCCGCCGCCTGGGCGGTGACCGCGGCGACGGTGGAGAGCTGGCGCGCCAGCGGGTTCGTCTGCGGCCGCGGGGGCGTCGGCGTCACAGCGCGCGCAGCAGCTCGATGGCGCGGGCGCCGTTGTCGGGGGCCAGGCGCAGGAAGGCGTCGACCACCGGCTTCTGCATGGCGGCCGACCAGGCAGCCTCTTCCGCCGGCGTCTGCTCGTGCACCGTCATGCCGCGGGCGCGGAGTTCTTCCAGCGCCTTGGCGGCGACCTCCTCGGTCACCGGGATCTGGTCGCGCTCGGCCTGCTGGGCTTCGGCCACGATGATGGCGCGGTGCGCGTCGGACAGGCGATCGAACCAGCGCGGATTCACATAGACATGGGTGAAGACGCAGAACCAGTTGGTCACCGTGCCGAACTTCTGGAACTCGTAGAAGCGGCGGGAGACGGCGGCGGAGACATCGGTCAGCCCGGCATCCAGCACGCCCGACTGCAGCGCCTGCGGCACTTCCGGCCCGGGCATCGAGGAGGGGGCGGCGCCCACCGCGGTCAGCGCATGGTCGGTCAGCGCGTTGAGGCCGCGGATCTTCAGCCCCTTGAAGTCGTCGGTGGTGACCACCGGCTTGCGGCCGCTGGTGAAGATGGCGCGGCGGGTGGTGTAGAGCCACATCAGGTTGCGCACCGCGCGCTTCTGCAGCAGCCCTTCCAGATGCTGCGCCACCGGCGAGCCGGGGAACTTCTTGATCCGCTCCAGCCCGGTGAAGAGGTAGGGCAGGGTCAGCACGTTCATCTCCGGCAGGGTGTTGCCCCACTGGAAGTTCACCGCCGCGGCCGCCTCGAAGGCGCCACGGGCGACGGCCGGAAAATTCTCGCCGGCGCGGGCCAGCTGCTCGGCCGGGAAGACCTGCACGTCGATGGCGCCCTGGCTCTTCGCCTTCACCCGCTCGGCGAAGGCGGCGAGGATGCCGGCATGCTGGTGGCTGGGCGGATACTGGTGCGACAGGCGCATCGTCACCGCCGGCGCTTGCGCCCGGGCAAGGGCGGGTGCGGCGAGGCCGGCCGCGGTGGCCAGCAGCAGGTGGCGGCGATGCATGGCGTTCCCCCGGAACATTCTCTGGATGCATGCTGGTGTGCGACCCAAAGCGGCAGGGGTCAAGCCGCCGCTTTTCTTGCATTCGGCAAGGCTGGCCTGCCCTGACTGCATGTTTCTTTCGGAGCCGCCGGCCGCGGCGCAATCTTCGGCCTGTTTTCCGCCGCAGCGTGGTCCTTGCTCGGACGGACCGGTCCCGCGCGCCAGAGCCCGGACGCGCGAAATCGTCCGCGAAAGCGAAAAGCCTTCCGGACGGAACCAGCAGATGTCTGAAGGAGGAACCGGGAATGGTGGGCGCGACAGGGATTGAACCTGTGACCTTCCCCGTGTCAGGGGGACGCTCTCCCGCTGAGCTACGCGCCCTCACCGGTGGGCGGGCTAACTAGCGCGACACCGGGGGGCAGGCAAGGCCTGGAAGCGAAACAACCTCAAGATTCTTTGGCCGCAAATGCGCGGGCGCGGCCTGCAGATCGCCGGGCGATCGTGACAGCGGCGTTTCGCTGTGGCTTGATGGCGGCCGATCATGGATCTCCCGATGGCGCTCCTCGCCGGGCAGTCCGCGCCCGGCCCCTTCACGTTGCTGCGCCCGACCCGGCTGCGCGCGCCGCTGGTCTTCGCCTCGCCGCATTCCGGCCGCGTCTACCCGGCCGAGTTCCTGGCGGAATCGCGGCTGGACGCGCTCGCCGTGCGCCGCTCCGAGGACAGCTTCGTCGAGGAGCTTTTCGCCGCCGCCCCCGAGCTCGGCCTGCCGCTGCTGGCTGCCACCTTCCCGCGCGTCTATTGCGACGCGAATCGCGAGCCCTGGGAGCTCGACCCCAACATGTTCGACGGGCCGCTGCCGGCCTGGGTGAACAGCGCGAGCCCGCGGGTGGGCGCCGGCCTCGGCACCATCGCCCGCGTGGTCGCCAGCGGCCAGCCGGTCTATCGCCGGCGCCTGGCCTTCTCGGAAGCCGAGGCGCGGGTGCAGCGCTGCTGGCAGCCCTATCACGCGGCGCTGGCCGAGCTGATCGCCGAGACGCGGGCCGCCTTCGGCTGCTGCCTGGTGATCGACTGCCATTCGATGCCGGCCCATCCCGGCCAGCCGGCCAATGCGCCGGACATGGTGCTGGGCGACGCGCATGGCACCGCCTGCGCCACCAAGGCGGTGCGGCGGGTGGAGGAGCAGCTCTGGGGCATGGGCTACCGGGTGCGGCGCAACGACCCCTATGCCGGCGGCTATGTCACCCGCCATTACGGCCGCCCGCGCGAGGCGGTGCATGTGCTGCAGATCGAGATCGCCCGCAGCCTCTACATGGACGAGGCGGCGATCGAGCGGCTGCCGGCGATGGCCCGGCTGCAGCACGACCTGACCAGCATGATCGCGGCGCTGGCCGGGATGGACTGGTCGATCCTGCGCGCCTGAGGCCTCGCGCCCGGCGCAGGCTGCCTTCCTGGCAGGATGGCGGCCGACCGCTGCAACCCCGCCCGCCTCCGGTGCTGAACTCGCCGGGGAAAAAAGCGAAAAAAAAGGCGGTGCCGAAGCACCGCCGAGTTTAGGGAGGAAACGTCCAAGAAAGA
>NZ_MLCO01000241.1 GCF_001982615.1 Teichococcus deserti
CTCGTCCCGGGTGCGGGCCAGGGCGGCGGTCAAAGCCGGGTTGTTCGCCGCCTCCACCAGCCGCTGCGCCGAGGCCCAGGCATGGTCGATGCGGCCGGCGAAGGCCAGGCCCTGCGCCACGCGGGCGGCATCGACGGCGCCGCCGGCCAGCCAGTTTTTGATCAGCAGGCTGCGGGCGCCGGCCTCCTCGCGCACGGCCATGGCCTGGCGGGCGGTCTGGGTCAGCAGGGCGACGGCGGGGGCGGCCTCGCTGATGCGGGCCTCGGCGGCGCGGGCGACGCTGTCGACCAGGCCGGTGCCCTCGCTGCGCAGCGCCAGGATGGCGGCGACCAGTGGCGCGTCGGCCTGGCCCGGGGTGCGGGCAGCGGATTCGGCGACCCGGCGGCGGATCTGGCCGAGGGCGCGCAGCGTCTCGTCGATCGGGCGGGTGTCGAGCCCTTCCTCGGCCAGGCCGGCGCGGGCGGCGTTCAGCGCCGCGTCGGTGGCGCGGGCGGCGGCGGCCAGCTCGGCCTCCAGCGCGCGGCCGGTGCGGGCGCTGGCGCTGAGCACGCCGGATTCGACGGCGATCGCCGTATAGGCGCGCAGCGCGTCGGAGACGACGCCGGTGGAGACCGTCGCGCGCTCCGCCTTCTGCCACAGGGTCCAGGCGCGGCTGGCCTGCCAGGTCAGCCCGGCGGCGCCGGGCAGGGCGATGACGGCGAAGGCCGCCAGCAGCAGCGTGCGGATGCGCATGAAAGGGTTCCCGGATGCGACAGCGTCTTTGCAGAGGGACTTGCCGGGAATTCATTAATCGAAGCTGAATCCTTGCTGCGTTGCAGCTTAATGGCACGCAGTGCGTGTCATCCGGGCAAGTCTTTGCGGAAGAAAGCGATCGCGGCCATAGCACGGAAAAAATCGCACGATGGTTCCATCCGGGCAGCAAAAATGATGAATCGATAGCGGATCATTCTGGCCGAGGAGCCCGCCCATGACCGATGACGAGATCGCCGCCGCCGCCCGGCAGAAGGGCATCGACAGCTTCATGGCCACCTTCGGCCGGGTGCCGGAGAACTTCCGCCTGATGGAGCGGCACGCCCCGGGCGCCTTCGCCGGCTATGCGCTGATGCGCGACTTCGTCATGCGCGGCCCGGCGGCCGGCGGCGCGCTCGACCTGAAGACCAAGGAGCTGATCTTTGCTTTGCTCGACACCGTCGTCGGGCAGACCAACGGCGCAAAGAACCATGCGGCGGCGGCGGTGAAGGCCGGGCTGACCCTGCCGGAACTGGCCGAGGGGCTGGTGCAGACCGTCATGGTCGGCGGCATCACCTGCTGGAACCTGACCGGCGCCGAGGTGCTGCGGCACTGCGAGACCTTGGGGGAGACGGTGGTGGACGAACGGAAAACGCCCGGGGGAGAGGCTCCCCCGGGCGGCGCGGCCGGCTAGCGTTTCGTGAGGGTGCCGGCCGTGTCGGGTCAGCCGCCGAAGCTGCTGGCACCGGCGCTGTTGCCGACGACGATCGACAGCGGCGCGTGGCGGCTGGTGGTGGCGGCGACGCTGGCCGGCCGCTCGCTGGGGCTGGCCGAGTTGCCGACCACCAGCGGCAGGCCCTGATCGCGGCTCTGGGTCACCGGCATGGAATAGGCGAAGGGGCTGCCGGTGGCCGAGGCGTTGTTGGTGTTCTCCAGCAGGTCGCGGGCCTGGGAGAGGCTCGGGGCCAGCGCCAGGCCGGCGGCGAGCATCAGGGCGGGGAGGGCGGCGATGCGGGTCATGATGGTGGTCCTTGTCTTCGTGTCTCAGGGTGGCGGGGGTGCCCCGCCGTCTGAGAGGAAGATGGACCACATTCCCATCGATCGGAAACTCTGATGGGTGATGCCGGCCATCACCTGGGGTGATGATCCGGCCCCGATCCGCCTACGCCGCGCGGATCTCGCCCAGGAAGCGTTCCACCGAGCGGTCCAGCTGCTGCATCTCGCCGCCCAGCGCGCTGCTGGCGGCGCCGACATCGCCGGCGACGGCGCGGCCGGCATCGGCCGAATGGCGCATCTGCTGCATCAGCTCGTTGACCAGGCGGTTGCCGGCGGCGGCCTGCTGGATGCTGCGGGCGATCTCCTGCGTCGCGCTGCCCTGCTGCTCCACCGCGGCGGCGATGGCCTGGGCCACCGTGCCCATCTGCCCGACCGTGCCGGCGATCTCCTGGATCGAGCTGACGGCGCGGCCGGTGGCCTGCTGCATCTGGCCGATCTGGGCGCGGATATCCTCGGTCGCCCGCGCCGTCTGGCTGGCCAGGTTCTTCACCTCGGAGGCCACGACCGCAAAGCCCTTGCCGGCCTCGCCGGCGCGGGCGGCCTCGATGGTGGCGTTCAGCGCGAGAAGATTGGTCTGGCCGGCGATGCCGTTGATCAGCATCACCACCTCGCCGATCTTGCCGGCGGCCTCGGCCAGGGCCTGGACCACGCCGTCGGTCTGCCGCGCATGCTCCACCGCGCGGTCGGCGATGCCGGCGGATTCGGCGACCTGGCGCGAGATCTCCTGGATCGAGGCGCTGAGCTCCTCGGTCGCGGCGGCGACCGTCGCGACATTCTCCCCCGCCTCCCGCGCCGCGCGGCTGGCGCCGTCGGCATCGCTGGTCGAGCGGTCGGCGGCCCCGGCCATGACCTGCACCGCGCCTTCCAGCTGGCGGGTGGCCTGGGCGGCGCCGGCGGTCACCCCCTGCACGTCGCGGGCGAAGGCGGCGCCCAGCTGGTCCAGCACGGCGCGGCGGGCGGCCTGCTCGGCGGCGGCATAGGTCTCCAGCAGCAGCTCCAGATCCATCCAGGCGGCATCGGTGATCGCCTTCTCCAGCGCCGCCTGGGCGCGGATGCGGCGCGCGGCGAGCAGGCCGGAGGGCGAGCCCGCCGCCTGCCGCAGCGCCTGGCAGACGCCGCGGGCGACGGTCGCGTGGCAGATGGTGACGGCGAAGGCTGGCACCTGGCGGGAATACAGCGCCTCGGCCAGGCGGCGGGCGGAAGCCTCGTAGCCCTCGCCGAACTCGCCGCTGATCACCCGCGTCCAATGCGCCAGCCGGGGCCCGTGCACCGCCGGCTCCTGCAGGGCGGCGTGAATCTCCGGCCAGGGGCGGAAGGCGTCGTGCAGCCGCTCCAGCAGGGCGGGCAGTTCGGCGCGGGCGAAGCCGGCCTGCTGCCGCAGCAGCGCCACCGCCTCGGCGGTCAGGTCGAAGGCACGCTCACGCTTCTGCTGGGCGGTGTCGTTCAGGCCGGGCATGGGAGGGGAACCTCTGGATCCAGGGGCGGAATGGTCAGGCCCGAGCAATCGCCCTGCTTTGTTGCCGCTTTGCTTATGCTTGGATCAAAACGCTGTCAGAGTTGCCACTCTGGCGCTTATTCAAGACAAAGCAACAATTTGACGGGGCGGGCGATCGCGGGGGGCTGCGCCGCGCCGATGAGATGGCGCGCCGGCGGGCAGGCCGGGCGCGGGCAGCGGAACCGCCGGCAGCGAAAAGCCTGGGCGTGGCCGGAAGTTGCATGGCCATCGCCGTGGCCGCGGCCCAGAATGCCGGCATGACCGTCACCATCCTGCACAATCCGCGCTGCGGCACCTCGCGCAGCACGCTGGCCCTGCTGCGCGAGGCCGGCCTCGCGCCCGTGGTCGTCGAATACCTGAAGACCCCGCTGGATGCCGCGGCGCTGACCGCGCTGGTGGCGCGCCTCGGCATCCCGGCGCGCGACCTGCTGCGCGCCAAGGAGCCGGCCTTCGCCGGGCTCGGCCTGGGCGACCCGGCGGGCCTGCCCGACGCCGCCGCGATCGCCGCCATGGCGCAGCATCCGATCCTGATGAACCGCCCGGTGGTGATCACCGAGAAGGGCGCCCGCCTGTGCCGCCCGCCGGAGACCGTGCGGGAGATCCTGCCCGGCTGACGCCATCGCCCAGCCTGGCTAAGCTGCGGCCCGAACCGCTCCCGGGCCGCCGCCATGACCGCCACTGCCGCCGACGACCGTGCCCTGCAGGAGGCCGCGCCCTGGTGGCGCCCGGCGGCCGGCCAGCGCCTGCTGATCCGGGGCGGCGCCCGGCTGCAGGGCCGCTACCCGATCAGCGGCGCCAAGAATGCCGCCCTGCCGCTGATGGTGGCGGTGCTGCTGACGCCGCATCTGGTGACCTTGCGCAACCTGCCGGCCAGCCTGGATGTCGCGGTGCTGGCCGGGCTGCTGCAGCGGCTCGGCGTCGGCCTGTCCTGGTCCGCCGGCGCGCGTGGCCTGGTGCTCACCGCCTGCGCCGACCGGCTGCGGCCGGAGGCGATCGAGGCGGGGCTGGTGGCGCGGATGCGCGCCTCGGTGCTGCTGCTGGGGGCACTGCTCGGCCGCTGCGGCCAGGCCCGGCTGCCGCTGCCGGGCGGCGACGCCATCGGGCTGCGCGGCATCGACTTCCACCTGGACGGGCTGCGCGCCATGGGCGCCACCATCACCCTGGACCAGGGCGTGATCGAGGCCCGCGCGCCGCAGGGCCTCACCGGCGCCGACATCCGGCTGCCCTTCCCCTCGGTCGGCGCCACCGAGAACCTGATGCTGGCGGCCGTGCTGGCGCGCAGCACCACGACGCTGCGCAACGCCGCCCGCGAGCCGGAGATTGCCGACCTGGCCCGCTGCCTGATCGGCATGGGCGCGGCGATCGAGGGGCTGGAGACCGACACGCTGGTGATCGCGGGCGGGCGGGCGCTGGTCGGCGCCCAGCATGCGGTGATGCCGGACCGGATCGAGCTCGGCACGCTGGCCTGCGCCGCCGCCGCCACCGATGGCGAGCTGCTTCTCGAAGGCGGCGACCTTGCGGCCCTGGCCGCGGCAGGGCCGGCGCTGCAGGCCGCCGGCGTGGAGATGGAAGCCGGGGCCGAGGGCGTCGTCGCCCGGCGCGCGGCGGGGGGGCTGCAGGGCATCGATGTCCGCACCGCGCCGTTCCCGGGCTTCGCCACCGACCTGCAATCGCCGGTGATGGCGCTGCTGACCCGCGCCCGCGGCGCCAGCGCGGTGACCGAGGCGATCTTCGAGCAGCGCTTCCGCCATGTCGACGAGCTGCGCCGCATGGGGGCGCGCATCGCGCTGCGCGGCCAGACCGCCTGGATCCGCGGCGTGCCGAAGCTCACCGGCGCGCGGCTGCTGGCCACCGACGTCCGCGCCGGCGCCGCCCTGGTGCTGGCCGCGCTCGCCGCCGAGGGCGACAGCCTGCTGGAGGGCCTCGACCATCTCGACCGCGGCTATGACGGCATGGTCGCCAAACTTTCCGGCTGCGGCGCTGCGCTGCGACGCGGGGATTTCTGAAGGGCGCTGGGCAACCCTGCCCCGGGATGCGAGCTTGAGCCTGCGGGGGCGTCGCAGCGGCGCCCCCTCCGTCCGCATGCTCGAGACAGGACCTGCGCCATGGCCAAGCCCGCCAAGACCCCGAAGCCGCCCTCCGACGAGGCAATCCGCGACCGTGCCCATGCCTTGTGGGAGAAGGCCGGCCGGCCGCATGGCAACGACCATGGCCACTGGCACCAGGCCCGCACCGAGCTGGAGGCCGAGTCCCGGGAGCTCGACGAGCAGCTGGAAGACAGCTTCCCGGCCAGCGACCCGCCGTCGCTGACCGATCCGAGCAAGGGGCCGAAGACCGACCTGGCGCCGAAGAAGAAGGCCGCCGCAGCGCCGAAGCCCGCCGCCGCCGAGGCCGCATCCGCCAAGGCGGCGAAGCCGGCGGCCGAGAAGAAGCCGGCCGCCGCCAAGGCCGAGAAGCCCGCCGCGAAGCCGGCGGCGAAGGACAAGACCGAGAAGAAGCCGGCGGCGAAGAAGAAGGGCTGAGGCCTTGCCGGGCAGGGCGCGGCGATGCGACGCCCGCCCGATCCTTTGGCCGGACCTTTTGGAGCGTGACGCCATGATCCGACGCCTTTGCGCCACCCTCGCCGTGTTGCTGCTGGCCTCGCCGGTTCTGGCGCAGACCCGCGTCGGCGAGGTCAGCACGACCTTCCGCCTGGTCGGCCCGAACGACAAGGTGGTGGTCGAGCGCTATGACGACCCGCGGGTCGCCAATGTCTCCTGCTATGTCTCGCGCGCCGATACCGGCGGGCTGTCGGGCTGGGTGGGCTTGGCCGAGGACCCGTCGCGCTTCAGCATCGCCTGCCGCGCCACCGGGCCGGTCTCGGCGCCGGCCGGGCTGCCGCAGACGGAATCGGTGTTCCGCCAGAGCAGCTCGGCGCTGTTCAAGGCGCTGACGGTGACCCGCATCCATGACCGCGACAAGAACGTGCTGGTCTATCTGGTGACCAGCACGAAGATCGTCGACGGCTCGCCCTTCAACAGCGTCACCGCGGTGCCGCTGGCGGAGAACCGCTGATCGTGTGATCGCCTGAGGCGGACTCGCCGAAAGGCGTGAATCACACGATCCGCTAAGCCTCAGGCGAACTCCTTCTCGTAGGCGTAGAGGCCCGGCGCGCCGCCGGTCATCAGGAACAGCAGCCGGCTGCCCGGCTTCCAGCGCCCGCCGCGCAGGTCGGCCAGCAGCCCGGCGAAGGCTTTTCCGCTGTACACCGGGTCGAGCAGCAGGCCCTCGGTGCGGGCCACCAGCTCCAGCGCCTCGACCATGGCCGGCATCGGCATGCCATAGGCCGGGCCGCGGGCGCTGAACTGCACGTCGATCACGGCCGGGTCCAGCCTCGCCGCCGGGTCCAGCATGGCCAGCGTCGCCGCCGCCTTCTCGGCGACCAGATCGACTGCCTTCTCCACCGGATGCAGCACGGTATAGGCGCGGATCGTCCGCGGATCGCGCCCCAGCGCCGCCCAGCCGGCGGTCAGCCCGGCCTGCGTCCCCGTGCTGCCGCAGGGCAGCAGGAGCTGGTCGAAGCCGAAGCCCAGCGACTTTTCCTGGTCCGCGATCTCGAAGGCGCAGTCGGCATAGCCCAGGCAGCCCACCGGCGAGGACCCGCCCGAGCCGACCAGATAGGGCTTCTGCCCCTCGGCCGTCAGCCGCTCGGCCAGCGCCGTCGCATGCTCGATGGCCTCGATGCCCTCGGGGGCGATGACCACCTCGGCGCCCAGGATGCGGTCCAGCAGCATGTTGCCGTTGCGCTGATAGGCCGCGTCGCCGCGCGGCACGTTGCGTCCCAGCACCAGCGTCACCGGCAGGCCGATCCGGTTGCAGGCGGCCGCCGACAGCCGCGCATGGTTCGACTGCAGCCCGCCCACCGTGATGAAGCGGTCGGCCCCCTGCGCCTCCGCATCGGCCAGCAGGAACTCCAGCTTGCGCAGCTTGTTGCCGCCGCCGCCCAGCCCCATCAGGTCGTCGCGCTTCACATGGATCTCGACCTGCCCGCCCAGCGCGGCCTCCAGCCGGGGCAGACGCTGGATGGGCGTCGGACCCTCGAGCAGCGACAGGCGCGGGAAGGCAGCAAGCAGCGGATGCGACATCGGGCGAGGCTCTCAGACCGTGGGCTGGCAGTAGCGCGCTGTCTTCGGCGGATGACAAGGGGAGAGACAACGGGGGAAAGGCGACAAGGAAAGGCTGGGGGAATGAATTCCCCCAGACCCCCATCTTCTTTCTGATCACCGGCCGTGGGGGAGCCTGCGCCTCGCCACCAGGGGTACCAGGGCATCAGGGCGGGAGGCTGTTTTGATGCATCTTGCTGGCAGGTCGCGCTGCCGCTGGGCCGCTCCGACCGCTGCCGCCACCTGGACATGGTCATCAGACAGGAAGAAGAACGGGCGCGGCGCACTGCGCCGCGGGGGAATTCATTCTCCTGGCCCGTCCCTGCCTTTCCTTCAGCCCCTGACGGCGACGAACCCGCGCCGCCGCCATTCCGGCGTCGGACGCGGCGTGGGAGGGCGTTCCTGCAGCGCCAGCAGCATCATGATCCAGAACACCGTCTGCAGGTCCGGGTTCAGCAGGGCGCTTTCGCTGTAGTTCAGGATCAGCAGGATCACCAGCTGCAGCAGCATCCACATGCCGCGGCGGCGGGGGCCGCGGAACAGGGCCATGCCGGCATAGAGGGCGGTGCCGAGGGCCATGGCGATGACCAGGGCGGCGCCGATCCAGCCGAGCTGCAGCAGCACTTCCAGATAGCCGCTATGCGCCGTCGGGACTTCCCACTGGACCGCGGCCCAGATGGCGTTCACGCCCGGCGAGCCGATGATCCAGAAGGCCGAATAGCCGTAGCCGAGCAGGGGGCGGTCGCCGATCGCCTCCCAGACCCCGGCCCAGATATAGACGCGGCCGGTGAGGGAGGAATCCTTGCCGAGGATCTCGAAGAGGCCCTCGCTGCCGATGGCGGCGTAGATCAGCGGCGCGATGACGGCGGCCAGGGCCAGGGCCAGCCAGATCGCCGCCATCCAGAAGCCGCCGCGGTCCAGCCAGAGGAAGGCGACGGTGGCCGCCGCCGTCATCATGGTCAGCAGCAGCGAGGTGGTGGAGCGCGACAGCACCAGCATCACCAGCAGCGCCAGCAGGATGGCGCCGTCGGTCCAGCGCAGGCGCTTGCGCTCCAGCACCAGGTAGGACAGCGCCATCGCCCCGCCGAGCAGCGCCATGCCGAAGCCGTTCTTCTGCACGAAGACACCGCGGATGGCGTTGGCATAGTCGCCGGTGTCGAAGCCGATCTGCGGGCGCAGCACGACCTCGCCCAGGCTGGCGACGACGATGAACAGCACGGTGCCCAGGATCAGCCGCATCATCCGGGTGATGCCGAAGGCGGCGACGCCGGAGGCGACGAACAGCATCATGGTGATGAAGGCGAGCGACCGCCGGAACGAATTGGCCGGCGACTGCGACCACAGGCTGGAGGCCATCATCATCGCCACCAGCACCAGGAAGGGCCAGAAGCGCAGCGCCAGCCGGGCGCTCTGCCGCCAGTGGAAGGCCGTGGCGACCAGGCTGCCGGCCAGGATGACCAGCTGGAACAGCGTGTTCAGCGGATCGACATTGCCCAGATTCTCGGTGGGGTCATTCGCGTTCAGCGCAATGCGGGCGCCGGCATAAAGAAAAATGCCGATGCAGATCAGCACGGCATGGGCCAGCGGCGGCCATGGCGTGCCGGGCGCGGGGCCGGCACGGAACGCTGCCGTCGCG
>NZ_MLCO01000242.1 GCF_001982615.1 Teichococcus deserti
AGATAGCCCAGCGCCGCCAGGCTGAGCGCCCGCCGCGACAGGGTGGAGCGCGTCAGCCCGAGCTGCTCCGCCAGCACCAGCCCGGCGAGCGGCCGCGGCGAGGCGGCCACCGCCTCCAGGATCTGGAAGCTCTTCTGCACGGCGGTGGGAATGGGGGGGGTGCCGGGGGGGATCATGCGGGACAGCTGTTACGCCAGAAGCGCGGCAAAGAAAATCCCGTATTTTGGGAGTCGATCCTGCATATTGACATCGGTCCGGAATCGTCATGTGCTGACGGCCAAGCGACAAAGCGGGAGGCAGCCAGGCCGGCCAAGCCATCCCGAAGGGGGAGGGGAGCGCCATGAGCCGCATCCTGCATCGTAGCCTGCGCAACGAACCGCTGCTGGCCGTCTCCGGCCGCGGCCTGATGGTCCAGGGGGCGACCGGCGCGCCGGTGATCGACGCCTCGGGCGGCGCCGCCGTCGCCTGCCTCGGCCATGGCGACGAGCGCGTGGTCGAGGCCATCACCCGCCAGGCGCGGCAGATCGCCTATGCCCACACGGTCTTCTTCACCTGCCAGGCGGCCGAGGAGCTGGCCGATCTGCTGGTCGGCCATGCGCCGGGCGGGCTGACCCACGCCTATTTCGTCTCCTCCGGCTCGGAGGCGATGGAGGCGGCGCTGAAGCTGGCGCGCCAGTACTTTCTGGAAATCGGCCAGCCGCAGCGGCACCGCTTCATCGCGCGGCGGCAGAGCTATCACGGCAACACGCTGGGCGCGCTGGGCCTCGGCGGCAATTTCGCGCGGCGCGAGCCCTACACGCCGATCCTGGCCGACTGCTTCAGCCATGTCTCGCCCTGCTTCGCCTATCGCTTCCAGGACGCCGGCGAGAGCGATGCCGACTATGTCGCGCGCCTCGCCGCCGAGCTCGAGGACGAATTCCAGCGGCTGGGGCCCGACAAGGTCGCGGCCTTCGTCGCCGAGCCGATCGTCGGCGCCACCTCCGGCTGCGTCACCGCGCTGCCCGGCTATTTCCCGGCGATGCGCGCGGTCTGCGACCGGCATGGCGCGCTGCTGATCCTGGACGAGGTGATGTGCGGCATGGGCCGCAGCGGCACCCTGCATGCCTGGGAGCAGGAAGGCGTCGCCCCCGACATCCAGACCATCGCCAAGGGGCTGGGCGGCGGCTACCAGCCGATCGGCGCCATCCTGGCGCAGGGCCGCATCGTCGAGGCGCTGGCGGCCGGCTCCGGCGCCTTCAAGCACGGCCACACCTACCAGGCGCATCCGGTGGCCTGCGCCGCGGCGCTGGCCGTGCAGCGCATCATCCGCGAGGACAACCTTCTGGCCAATGTCCAGGCGATGGGCGCGCGGCTGGAAACCGCGCTGCAGGAGCGCTTCGGCAACCACGCGAATGTCGGCGACATCCGCGGCCGCGGATTGTTCTGGGCGCTGGAATTCGTCGAGGACCGGGCATCCCGGAAGACCTTCGCGCCGGCGCGAAAGATCAACGAGGCGGTGAAGGACGCCGCCATGGCCGCCGGCGTGATGATCTATCCGATGGGCGGCACCATCGATGGCCGCCAGGGCGACCATGTCATCATCGCGCCGCCCTATATCGCGCGGCCCGAGGATATCGACGAGATCGTCGCGCGGCTCGGCCGCGCCGTGGATGCCGTGCTGGGCTGACGACGAAGAACAACAAGCAAGAGGGAGGAAGCAGGATGCCTGTCATCACGCGTCGCGGCCTGCTGCAGGCCAGCGGCCTGATCGTGCCGAGCCTTGCAGCGCCCGCCTATGCCCAGGGCGCGCCGCCGTCCAAGCCCGACCGCATCGTCGTCAACGCCTCGGGCGGCGCCATGGCCAATTTCCTGCGCCGCGCCTATTTCGCCGATTTCGAGCGCGAGCACGGCATCCGCGTCATCGACACCTCGCCGGTCGACTTCGGCAAGCTGCGCGCCATGGTCAACAGCGGCAATCCGGAATGGACGGTCACCGAGATCGGCGGCCAGGACGCCGACCGCGCGCGCGAGATGAACCTGGTCGAGCCGATCGACACCTCGATCGTCGACCTGTCGAAATATCCGGCGATCGGCCGCCAGTCGCATATCTTCGTGGGCTCGGCCTATTCCACCGTGCTCGGCTTCCGCAGCGACGTCTTCAAGGACGGCAGCCACCCCAAGGGCTGGGCCGAGTTCTGGGACGTGGCGCGCTTCCCCGGCGCGCGCTCGCTGCGCAACCATCCGGTGGACAACCTGGAATTCGCGCTGCTGGCGGACGGCGTGCCGATGGACAAGCTCTATCCGCTCGACATGGACCGCGCCTTCCGCAAGCTCGACCAGATCCGCCCGCATATCGCCGTCTGGTGGAGCACCGGCGCGCAGCCGGCGCAGATGCTGGTCGACAAGGAGGTGGTGCTGGCCACCGGCTGGAACGGCCGCTTCTTCGAGCTGGCCAAGAAGAACGCGCCGGTCGGCTCGGAATTCCGCGGCGGCTCGCTGAAGAGCAGCGCCTGGGGCATCCCGCGCGGCACCCGCCACGCCTATTGGGGGCAGAAATTCCTGCAGACCATGACCAATCCGAAGCTGCAGGCGATCTATGCGACGGAGCTGTCCTATGCCGGGCTGCATCCGGACACGGTGAACTACGTCGCCGAGGAACTGCGCCCGCTGCTGCCGACCGCGCCGGCCAACCTGGCGCAGCAATTCTGGCTGGACGTCGCCTGGTGGACCGAGAATGGCGCCCGCGCGCAGGAACGGTGGAACCGCTGGATGCTGCAGCGGGGCTGAGATGCAGCTGTCCGTCACAGGCATCATCCGCCGCTTCGGCCCGGTCGCAGCCCTTGGCGGCGTCGATCTCGACGTCGCCGAGGGCGAGTTCCTCACCATCCTCGGCCCCTCGGGGTCGGGGAAGACCACGCTGCTGAAAGCGATCGCGGGCTTCGAGATCCCGGACGAGGGCGCGGTGCGGCTGGGCGGCCAGGACGTCACCCTGGCGCCGCCGCGCAGCCGCGAGGTCGGCATGGTGTTCCAGAACTACGCGCTGTTCCCGCATATGAGCGTCGCGCAGAACATCGCCTTCCCGCTGGAGATGCGCCGCCGCCCGCGCGCTGAGGTGCGCGAGCGCGTCGCCGAGGCGCTGCGCCTGGTCGAGCTGGACAGCTTCGGCGACCGCCTGCCGCGGCAATTGTCGGGCGGGCAGCAGCAGCGCGTGGCCCTGGCCCGCGCCATCGTCTTCAACCCGCGCCTGCTGCTGCTGGACGAGCCTTTCGGCGCGCTGGACCGCAAGCTGCGCGAATCGCTGCAGCTGGAGGTGCGGCGGCTGCAGCGGCGGCTGAAGCTGACGACGCTGTTCATCACGCATGACCAGGAGGAGGCGCTGATCATGTCCGACCGCATCGCGGTGATGGACAAGGGGCGCATCCAGCAGATCGGCCTGCCCGGCGAGCTCTATGCCCGCCCCGCCAGCCGCTTCGTCGCCGACTTTCTGGGGGAGTCCAACCTGCTGGAGGGCCGCGCGCGCAACGGCGTGGCGGAGCTGGCCGGCTTTGGCGCCGTGCCGCTGCCGCCCGCGCAGCCCGACGGCAAGGTCACGCTGCTGCTGCGGCCGGAGGCGCTGCGCATCGGCGCGTCGACGGCGGCGCTGCCGTGTCGCGCCGAAGCTGTCGTGCTGGACACGGTGTTCCTCGGCCAGTCGGCCAAGCTGCGGTTGCAGCTCGATGGCGGCACGGAAATGCTGGCGCGGCTGCCGCTGCGCCCTTCCGACCCGCCGCCGCCGCCTGAGGGCAGCCGCGTCGCGCTGGGCTTCGCGCCGGAGGACCTGCATGTCGTCCCCCAGGGCTGAGACGCCGGGCGCAAACCGCCGGCTGATGGCGCGCCGGCGCGAGGCCGGGCTGCTGCTGCTCGGCCTGCCGGCGCTGCTGCTGCTGGCGCTGGTCTTCGCCTGGCCGGTGTTGCGGCTGCTGTCGCTCTCGGTCGAAGGCGGCACGCTGGCGCATTTCGAAAAAGCGGCGCTGGACGGGCTCTATGTCACCGTGCTGCTCGACAGCCTGCGCATCGCGGCGCTGGTGACGGCGATCTGCCTGGCTCTGGCCTATCCGGTGGCCTTCTGGCTGTCGCGCGCCGGGCGGCTCGGCCTGGCGCTGGGCATGTTCGCGCTGCTGCTGCCCTTCTGGACCAGCGTGCTGGTGCGCACCTATGCCTGGATGGTGCTGCTGGGCCGCAACGGCATCGTCAACCGCATGCTGCGCGACGCCGGCTGGATCGAGGCGCCGCTGCCGCTGCTGCACAACACCACCGGCGTGCTGATCGGCATGGTGCATGTGCTGCTGCCCTATATGGTGCTGCCGATCTATGCAGCGCTGCTGCGCGTCGATCCCGACCTGTCGCGCGCGGCGGAAGGGCTGGGCGCGCCGGCCTGGCGCAGCTTCCTGCGGGTGACCTTCCCGCTGTCGCTGCCCGGGGTCTCGGCCGGCTGCGCCCTGGTCTTCGTCCTCTCGCTGGGCTTCTTCATCACGCCGGCGCTGCTCGGCGGCGGCCATGTCATCATGATCTCCATGCTGATCGAGCAGCAGGTGCGCGAATTCCTCGAATGGCCCTTCGCCGCGGCGCTGTCGACCGTGCTGCTGCTGGCCACGCTCGCCATCTACGCGCTGATCGGCCGGCTGACACGGGGGGCGCGCCTTGCCACGCCATAGGAATCGCGGCGGCAGCATCCTGCTCGGGATCTTCGCAGCCCTGGTCTTCTTCTTCCTGCTGCTGCCGCTGCTGGTGGTCTTCCCGATCTCGCTCTCTTCGGCGGCCTATCTGCAGTTTCCGCCGCCGGGCTTCTCCTGGCAGTGGTACCAGCGCTATCTGGACGATCCCGGCTGGATCGAGGCAACCATCCGCAGCCTGCAGGTGGCGGCGCTCTGCACCGTGCTGGCCATGGGGCTCGGCGTGCCGCTGGCCTTCTTCCTGAACCGCTCGCGCCTGCCCGGCATCCGCGTGCTGGACCGGCTGACGGCGGCGCCGATCATCGTGCCCACCATCATCCTGTCCATCGCGCTCTACGGCGTCTTCGCCCGGCTGCAGCTGATCGGCGAATGGTATGGCGTCGCCATCGCCCACACCATCCTGGCGCTGCCCTTCGTCGTCATCCTGGTCGGCGCCGGGCTGCGCAGCTTCGACGCGGCGCAGGAGCAGGCCGCGGCCGGGCTGGGTGCCGCCTGGCCCTGGATCATCTGGCGCGTCACCCTGCCGCAGCTGCGGCCCAGCCTGGTCTCCGCCGCCTTTCTTTCGTTTGTCAGCTCCTTCGACGAGCTGGTGCTGGCGATGTTCCTGTCGGGGGCGTCGATGACGCTGCCGAAGAAGATGTTCGACAATATCCTGATGGAGATCGACCCGACCATCGCGGCGGTCTCGGTGCTGCAGATCCTGCTGGTGGCCGTGGCGCTCGGCCTGACCAGCCTGTTCGGCCGCGGCGCCCTCACCACCACCATCACGCGCTGAGGCAATGCCATGGACCCCTCGATCTTCCATCCCGACTTCAAGCCGCGCCCCTATTGGTGGGAGGCGATCGACATGGGCGGCGACGACCCGGCCGACGAATTGCCGGCCCGCGCCGACGTCGTCATCGTCGGCGGCGGGCTGACCGGGCTGAACTGCGCCATCGAGCTCGGCCGCGGCGGCGCCAGGCCGCTGGTGCTGGATGCCGAGCCGCTGGGCTTCGGCGCCTCCACCCGCAATGGCGGCGGCGTCTCCGGCGGCAACAATGTCGGCAAGGGCCTGTCCGGCGCCAAGGGACGGCAGAGCCCGGAGGAAATGCGCGACTGGCTGCGCGCCATCATGGGCGACGCCTCCGAGGGGCTCGCGCATATCGAGGCGCTGGTGCAGCGCGAGGCGATCGACTGCCATTACGAGCGCACCGGCCGCTTCGTCGGCGCCTGGACGCCGAAGCATTACGCCGGCATGGCGGCGAAGATCGACACGCTGAACGAGTTCGCCGCCGCCGACGCGCATATGCTGCCGCGCGAGCGCCAGCGCGAGGAGATCGCCTCCGACTACTATTACGGCGGCATGGTGGTGAACCGCACCGGCAAGATCCATCCTGGCCTGTATCACCGCGGACTGATGGCGGCGGCGCGGCGGCATGGCGCGACGCTGCTCGGGCGGACCAAGGCCGGCGCGCTGACCCGCATCGCCGAGGGCTGGCGCGTCGAGACCTCGCGCGGCGCGGTCGAGGCGCGGGAGGTGGTGATCGCCACCAACGGCTATACCGGCTCGCTGACGCCGGATCTGCGGCGGCGGCTGATCCCGGTCGCCTCCCACATCATCGCGACCGAGGAGCTCGATCCGGCGCTCGCCGCCAGCCTGATTCCGAAGCAGCGCACGCTGGCCGACAGCCGCCGCATCCTGACCTATTACCGCATGTCGCCGGACAACCGCCGCGTCATCTTCGGCGGCCGCGCCCGCTTCACCCAGGTGACGCCGGAGGTCTCGGCGCCGATCCTGCATGCGATGATGCTGCAGCGCTGGCCGCAGCTGAAGGGCACGCGCATCACCCATGCCTGGACCGGCAATGTCGCCTTCGCCTTCGACTACCTGCCGCATATGGGGGTGACGCAGAAGGGGCTGCATTACGCCATGGCCTGCAACGGCGCCGGCGTCGCCATGCTGTCCTATCTCGGCGCCGAGCTCGGCAAGAAGCTGCTCGGCAAGGCCAACCGCATGCCGGTCTTCGACGGCCGCGACTTCCCGACGCGGCCCTTCTACACCGGCCAGCCCTGGATGCTGCCGATGGTCGGCAACTGGTACCGCTTCCGCGACTGGCTCGACCGCCGCGCCGCCTGAGCTAGCGCGCGACGGCGGCGAAGGCGCGGTCCAGCGCCGCCGCCAGCTCGTCGAGGTGATAGGGCTTGCCCAGCACCTCGGCGGCGGCGGGGCCGTCATGCTCGGCCAGCACCTCGCTGTAGCCCGAGGCCAGCAGCAGCGCGAGATGCGGGAAGTCCCGCCGCAGCCGGGCGGCCAGCTGCAGCCCGTCCATTTCGCCCGGCATCACCACGTCGGAGAAGACGGCGTCGATCGCCGCATCCGCCTCGAGCAGCGCCAGCGCCGCGGCGGCGTTGCCGGCGCGGCGCGTGGCATAGCCCAGCCCCTGCAGCAGCGAGGCGGCGAAATGCGCGACGTCGTCATTGTCGTCGACCACCAGCACGGTGCGGCCGGCGCGGCGGGCGAGCGCCGCGCCGCTGCTCTCCGCCGGCGCCGCGGCGGCGGGCTGGGCGGCGGCGGGCAGCTCGGCGCGCGGCAGGTGCAGCGTCACCACCGTGCCCTCGCCCGGGCGGCTGTCGATCTGCACGTCGCCGCCGGATTGCAGCACGAAGCCATGCACCTGGGCGAGGCCGAGGCCGGTGCCCTTGGCCGGACCCTTGGTGGTGAAGAAGGGCTCGAAGACGCGCGCCAGCACGGCGGGTGGCATGCCATGCCCGTCATCGCGCACCGAGACGAAGACATAGTCGCCGGCGGCATGCTCGGCGTCGCGGTCGAGCGTCGCATTGCCGGTGGTCAGCAGCAGCCGCCCGCCTTCCGGCAGCATGGCGTCGCGCGCATTGGCGGCGAGGTTCAGCAGCGCCGCCTCCAGCCGGCCGGGATCGGCCATCACCGGCCAGAGGCCGGGCAGCAGGTCGGTCTCGATGCGGATGCGGGGCCCGAGCGTGCTGCGCAGCAGCTCCGCCATGCCCGAGATGCGCGCATTCAGGTCGAAGGCCTCCGGCTGCAGCGCCTGGCGGCGGGCGAAGGCCAGCAGGCGCCCGGTCAGCTCGCGCGCATTCTCCGCCGCCTTGCCCATGCCCTCCAGCACCGCGGCCCGCTGCGCCGCGCCCAGCGCCGGCATCGCCAGCAGCGAGACGCCGCTCGCCACCACCTGCAGGATGTTGTTGAAGTCATGCGCGATGCCGCCGGTCAGCTGGCCGATCGCCTGCAGCTTCTCGCCCTGGCGCAGCGCCTCCTCGGCGCGGCGGCGCTCCTCCACCTCGCGCAGCAGGGCGGCGGTGCGCTCCTCGACCAGCCGCTCCAGCGCCTCCTGGTGGCGGCGCAGCGTCTGCTCGGCGGCGCGCGCCTCGGTGACGTCGCGGGTGGTGCCGGCGACCGCCTCGACCTCGCCGCTGTCGCCGATCACCGGGACCAGGATGTATTCGTAGAGGCGCAGGCCGAAGGCGCCGTCGAAGGGCACCTCGCCGCGCACCGGCTGGCGGGTGGCGATGACCTGGTCGATCTCGCGGTCATGCATCGCCGCATGCCAGTCGGGATAGCCGAGCTCGAGGCAGTTGCGGCCGATCGCCTCGTCCCAGCTGCGCCCCCACATCTGCAGCAGCACCTTGTTGGCATAGACGAAGCGGTGGTCGAGCCCCCAGACATAGGCCAGGTCCGGCGTGTTGGTCAGGATCGCCTCGTAGAGCCGGCGCTGCCGCTCGGCCTCGGCCTGGCTTTCGGCCAGCGCCGCCTCGGCGCGCTTGCGCTCGGTGATGTCGCTGGCGGTGCCGAGCCATTCCATCACCGCGCCGGTGGCATCCGGCACCGGCACGGCGCGCGACAGCGTCCAGCCCAGGCTGCCATCGGCGCGGATGACGCGATGCTCCAGCTCGAAGACGCAGCGCGAGCGCAGCGCCGCCTCGATCGCCGCCCGCACCTCGGGCTGGTCGGCCGGCAGCACGTATTTCTCCAGCCAGCCGGCGCTCGGGCGGTCGGTGTCGGCGATGAAGTCGCGGCCCTGCAGCTGGCGCATCTCGCGCCAGTCCGGGCTCATCCGGTAGACGGCGTCCGAGCTGGCGCTGATCAGCGCGCGCAGCCGCGCCTCGCTCTCATGCAGCGCCTGCCCGGGTGTCCCGCCGCCGGACGGATCCGGCACGGGCGCGGCCTGGTCGGAAGGGGAGGCGTCGAAACCGGCTGTCACGTCGGATGCGATCCTGCTGCTGGTCCCGGGGTGGCGACCTCCGCCAGCACTAGCATCGGATGCGACGGGGTGGAATGCGCGGCTGCGGCCGTGTCCCAGCCGCGCGCCTCAGCCGCGCGCGATGGCGCGTGCCACGGCGCGGGCCCGGGTCGAGCTGTCGACGGCCAGGAAGGGGATCCCGCGCGAGCAGCGCTCCAGCCGGGCGTCGACGCCATAGACCTCGCGCAGCAGGGCGGGCGTCAGCACCTCGGTGGGCGCGCCATGCGCGACGATGCGGCCGCCGCCGAGCACCGCCACCTGGTCGGCGAAGCGCAGCGCCTGGTTCAGGTCGTGGATCGCCAGCACCACGCAGAGGCCGCGCTGGCGCGACAGCTGCTGCAGCAGGTCCAGCACCTCGACCTGCCGCTGCAGGTCGAGCGCGCTGGTCGGCTCGTCCAGCAGCAGGATGCGCGGCTGGCGCACCAGCGCCTGGGCCAGGCCGACCAGCTGGCGCTGGCCGCCGGAGAGCTCGCCCAGGTTGCGCGCCGCCAGCTCCTCGATCTCCAGCATCATCAGCGTGGCGGTGACGGCGTCGGCCTCCGCATCGGTGACCGCCCAGCTCCCGCCGCCCTGCTTGCCGGCCAGCAGCACCGCCTCGAACACCGTCAGCACGGCGCTGACAGACGTGTCCTGCGGCAGGTAGCAGGGGCGGTCGGGATGCTGCGGCGGCAGCGCCTCCAGGCTGCGGCCGTCGAGCGCGATGGTGCCCGGCCCGGCCAGCTGGCCGACGATGCGGCGGAACAGCGTCGACTTGCCGGCGGCATTCGGCCCGAGCAGCGCGGTGATCTGGCCGCCGCGCAGCTCCGGCAGGGTGACGCCGCGCAGCACCGCGCGCCGGCCGTAGCGCGCTTCGACATTCTCGACGGTGAGGGTGTTCACCATGCGCGGCTCCGCGTGCCGAGGATCAGGCTGAAGAAGAAGGGCACGCCGACGAGCGCCGTCACCACGCCGATCGGCAGGATCAGCCCGGGGATGATCGCCTTGCTCAGCACCGAGGCCGCCGACAGCACCAGGGCGCCGGCCAGCGCCGAGGCCGGCAGGAAGAAGCGCTGGTCCTCGCCCACCAGCATCCGCGCGATATGCGGCCCGACCAGGCCGATGAAGCCGATGGTGCCGACGAAGGCCACCGTGATCGAGGCCAGCGCGCTGACCAGCAGGATGGTCTGCAGCCTGAGGCGCCCGACCTGGATGCCGAAGCTGGCCGCCTTGTGCTCGCCGAGGCGCAGCGCCGTCAGCGACCAGGCCTGGCGGACGAAGACCGGCCAGACGAGGGCCAGCACCGCGGCCGCGATGCCGAGCTTGGCCCAGGTGGTCCGCCCCAGGCTGCCCATGGTCCAGAAGACGACGGCGGCCAGCGCCTGCTCGGAGGCGATGAATTCGAGGGCCGCCAGCGCCGCGTTGAAGGTGAAGACCAGGGCGATGCCGAGCAGCACGATGGTCTCGGTGCCCATGCCGCGACGGCTGCTGAGGACATGGATCAGCAGCGCGCAGCCCATGGCGCAGAGGAAGGCATTGGCCGGGATGGTCCAGGCCGACCAGCCCGAGGGCAGCAGGCTGACGCCGAGCACGAAGCCCAGCGCCGCGCCGAAGCCCGCCGCCGCCGAGATGCCCAGCGTGAAGGGGCTGGCCAGCGGATTGTTCAGCACCGTCTGCATCTGCGCGCCGGCGACCGACAGCGCGGCGCCGACGACGACGGCCATCAGCGCGACCGGCAGGCGGATCTCCTGCACGACGACGGCGACCGAGACCGGCACCTCCAGCCCGAGCAGCGCGCGGATCACCTCCAGATAGGAATAGCGCGCCGGGCCGAGCGTCAGGTCGGCGACCAGGCTGCCCAGCAGCAGGACGACCAGCGCCGCCAGCAGCGCCAGCCGGCGGCGCGCCAGCCGGCGATAGGCGGCGCGGCCGGCGGCGAGGCCGCCATCCGCTGCGCGATCCTCGGCGAGCGCCGCGCTCATGCCGGCCGGTCCAGCGAGACCCAGTAGCCGGGCGCGTAGGGCAGCGGCAGGAAGCGCTCGTGGAACTCGCGGAAGGTCGCCTCGGGATCGAGATCGGCGAAGAGCCCGGGATGGATCCACTTGGCCAGCGCCTGGATCGCCACGAATTGGTAGGGGCTGTCGTAGAACTGGTGCCAGATGGCATGCACCCGGCCGCTGCGGGCGACGGGCAGGGTGCGGTAGGCCGGTCGCTCCATCAGCCGCCGCAGCCGCGCCCGGGCCTGCGCCGCATCCGCGCCCGGCCCGACGCCGACCCAGGCGCCGTCGGGCACGAAGAGCTTCCAGTTGGCGCCGGTGACGATGACGACATCCGGGCGGCTGGCGACGATCTGCTCGGGATTGACGGTGCCGAAGGTGCCGGGGATCAGGCCGGCCGCGATGTTGTCGCCGCCGGCGACGGCGACCATGCGGCCGAAATTCTCGTTGCCGAAGGACATGCAGCAGTTTTCGTCATAGCCGGCGGCGCGCTCGATCATCACCTTCGGCCGCGGGCCGGCGTAATCGCGCAGCCGGTCGGTGACGCGGGCGATCTGAGCGGCGCGGTAGTCGATCAGCGCCTGGCCCTGCGCCTCGCGGCCCAGCAGCTGCGCCAGGATGGCGATCGAGCGCTCGGCATGCTCGAAGGGCTTCTCGCGGAAGTCGATGAAGACAATCGGGATGCCGACGCGGTCCAGCTTGGCCACCAGCCCGCCCTCGTCGATGGCGACCTTGGATTCCAGGTTCATCACCACGACGTCGGGGCGCAGCGCGATCACCTGCTCGATGTCGAAGGCGCCGTCCTTCCAGCCGCCGAAGGCCGGCAGCCGGGCGATCTGCGGGAAGCGCGCCTCGTAGAGCGAGTAGCCGTCGAAATCCGCCTTGCGCAGGTCGTCGCGCCAGCCGACCACGCGGGCGAAGGGGTTCTCGCGCTCCAGCGCCGCCATCACATAGGTCTGCCGGCCCTCGCCCAGGATCATCCGCTGCACCGGGGCGGCGACCCGGACGCGGCGGCCGGTGATGTCGGTGACCTCCACGGGGCTCTGCGCCGCGGCCAGGGCGCGGGCGGACAGCATCCCTGCCGGCAGCAGGGCGGCGGCGGAAAGGGCCAGGAGGCCACGTCGGGCGGGGTGCATGCAGCGCCTCGTCAGGGTTGGGCAGGCGGGGAGGGGGCTGCGCTATAGGACATGTTGATAATGGGTCGCAATATAACGTTCGTTTAAGGTCGTCGCGGCCTGGGCCGGCGACGGCGGTCACGCAGCGGTGACCCGCGCGGCGGCAGGACCCCGGCCCGTGGCGCGAATTTTCCGGCGGCGCTGGCGGTCCATCGCAGGGGAAGGCGCATGCCCGGTGGCGTGCCTCCCGCCAAGGAGGATGGCACATGCCGCTCACGCTGCTCGTCGAGGCCCCGCTGTCGCTGCGCGAGGCGCTCGCCCGGCTGCGGCACTGGGACGCCCTGGTGCATCGCCGGACCAAGGACTATGCGGCGGCCAAGGTCGCGGTCTATGCCGACATGGACAATGCGCGCGCGGCGGCCGCCTTCACCGAGAAGGCCGCGGCGCTGATGCAGGCGATGGAGCAGCGGCACGGCTGCGAGACGATGGTCGCGGCCCTGCGCAAGGCGCCGCGCCGCTGAGCCCGGCGGCCCAGTCGGCATAGGGCGTGGTCCGCGCCATGCGGCGGTTGTAGTCGGGGGCGCCGTCCTGCCACCAGACCGGGCCGCGCTCGCCGAGCTGCTGCTTGGCCGCCTCGACCCGCGCCCGCGCCGCCGCCCTGCCCGCCGCGTCGCCCTGGCGCATCGCCGCCTGCTTCGCCCGCCGCGCCGATCCCGACCTGCCGCCCGCCCGGCGGCAGGCGCTGGTGCAGGAGCTGATGGCGGCGCGGCGGGCGAAGCAGGCGGCGATGCGCCAGGGCGACGCG
>NZ_MLCO01000243.1 GCF_001982615.1 Teichococcus deserti
ACATCTGCAAGGTGCTGCGCGACAACCAGCTGCCGCGGCAGCTGCGCCAGGCGGCCTCGGCCGAGGAGGCGCTCGCCATGCTGCAGGCCTCGGACCAGCCGGACGCGTAAGCGGGCGCCGCCGATGATACCGCGCCGGGGCGGGGCAGGAGGCCGCGCCCCTCGGGGATGATCCGCCAGCAGTGACGGCGGCGTCCTCGTGGAAGACGACAAGACGAGACGAGGAGAGCCCGGCGCCCGATGCCTGACGCCCTGTACCTCTCGGCGGCGATCGCCCTGCCGTTCCTCGGCGCGCTGGTTTCGGCGCTGCTGCCCGCCAATGCCCGACGGTGGGAGGCCTGGCTCGCCGGCGGCGTGGCGCTGGCCGCGCTGCTGATGGTCTGGCTCTGCTATCCGGCGGTGACCGGGGGCGGGGCGGCGCGGGTCGAGATCCCCTGGGTGCCGCAACTCGGCCTCAACCTGGTGCTGCGGATGGACGGCTTCGCCGCCGTCTTCGCGGTGATGGTGGCCGGCATCGGCTTCCTGGTGGTGCTCTACGCCCGCTACTACATGTCGTCGGACGACCCGATCCCGCGCTTCTTCGCCTTCCTGCTGGCCTTCATGGGCTCGATGATGGGGCTGGTGCTGTCGGGCAACCTGATCCAGCTCGTCTTCTTCTGGGAGCTGACCAGCCTCTTCTCCTTCCTGCTGATCGGCTACTGGCAGCATTCGGCCGCCGCCCGCGACGGCGCCCGCATGGCGCTGACGGTGACCGCGACCGGCGGGTTGGCGCTCTTCGCCGGCATGCTGCTGCTGGGGCATATCGTCGGCAGCTACGACCTGGACGTGGTGCTGGAATCGGGCAACCTGATCCGCGAGCACGCGCTCTACCTGCCGGCACTGGTGCTGATCCTGCTGGGCGCCCTGACCAAGAGCGCGCAGTTCCCCTTCCACTTCTGGCTGCCCCAGGCCATGGCGGCGCCGACCCCGGTTTCCGCCTATCTCCATTCGGCGACGCTGGTGAAGGCCGGCATCTTCCTGATGGCGCGGCTCTGGCCGGTCATGGCGGGCACCGACGAATGGTTCTGGATCCTGGGCTCGGCCGGGATGATCACTTTGATCCTGGGCGCTTACGTCGCGATCTTCCAGCATGACGTGAAGGGTCTGCTGGCCTATTCGACGATCAGCCACCTCGGCCTGATCACCCTGCTGCTCAGCCTGAACAGCCCGCTGGCCATGGTCGCCGCCATCTTCCACACCATGAACCACGCGACCTTCAAGGCCTCGCTGTTCATGGCCGCCGGCATCATCGACCACGAGACCGGCACCCGCGACATCCGGCGCCTGTCCGGGCTGAACAAGACCATGCCCTTCACGGCGCGGCTGGCCCTCGTCGCCGCCGCCGCCATGGCCGGCGTGCCGCTGCTCAACGGCTTCATCTCCAAGGAGATGTTCTTCACGGAAGCCCTGACGGCCTCGACGGCGCCGACGCTGCTGCACAGCATCATGCCGGTGGCCGCGACCATCGCCGGCATCTTCGCGGTGACCTATTCGCTGCGCTTCATCCACGGCGCCTTCTTCGGCCCCGACACCGGCGACATGCCGAAGGTGCCGCACGAGCCGCCGCAATTCATGCGCGTGCCGGTGGAAGTGCTGGTCTTCGGCTGCATGGTCGTCGGCATCCTGCCGGCCGCCACCATCGGCCCCTTCCTCGACGTCGCCGTCCGCTCGATCCTGGGCGGCGAGACCCCGGAATACAGCCTGGCGGTCTGGCATGGCGTGAACCTGCCGCTGGTCATGTCGGTGCTGGCGCTGATCGGCGGCGTGGTGCTGTACCGCCTGCTGCAGCGGCATTTCTCCACCGGGGTCGAGGGCACGCCGCTGCTGCGCGGCCTGGACGGCCGGCGCATCTTCGACCAGGCCATGGTCTTCCTGTCCTGGCGCTTCGCCCGCACGCTGGAGCGGCTGCTGGGCACCGCGCGGCTGCAGATGCAGCTGCGGCTGATGGTGGTGGTCTGCTTCGGCGCCGCCGCGCTGGCGCTGCTGCCGCAGGGGCTGGCGCTGGGCGGCGTGCAGCTGACCCGGGTCGACCCGGTGGTCGGGCTGATCTGGGCGGCGGGCGGCCTCTCGGCGATCGGCGCCGCCTACCAGGCCAAGTACCACCGGCTGGCGGCGCTGATCCTGCTGGGCGGCGCCGGCCTCGCCACCTGCCTGACCTTCGTCTGGTTCTCCGCCCCGGATCTCGCGGTGACCCAGCTGCTGGTCGAGGTGGTGACCACGGTGCTGCTGCTCCTCGGCCTGCGCTGGATGCCCAAGCGCATCGAGCTGCCCGGCAGCGACCGGCTGCTGGCGCGCCTCCGCCGCTACCGCGACTTCGGCATCGCGGTGGCCGCCGGCGCCGGCCTCACCGCCATCTCCTACGCCACCATGACCCGCGCCTCGCCGGACGGCATCTCGCGCCACTTCCTCGAGCGCGCCTATGTCGAGGGCGGCGGCACCAACGTGGTCAACGTCATCCTGGTCGATTTCCGCGGCTTCGACACGCTGGGCGAGATCACCGTGCTCGGCATCGTGGCGCTGACCGTCTTCGCCCTGCTGCGCCGCTTCCGCCCGGCCCCCGAGAGCATCGGCATGCCCGACCAGCAGCAGGCAGGCGAGGCGCGCGACTGGCTGGCGGTGCCGGCGGTGACCATGCGCCTGCTCTTCCCGGTGATCTGCCTGGTCGCCTTCTACCTGCTGCTGCGCGGCCATGACCTGCCGGGCGGCGGCTTCGCCGGCGGGCTGATGCTGTCCATCGGCATCCTGCTGCAATACATGGCCGGCGGCACCCGCTGGGTCGAGGACCACCTGCGCGTGCATCCGCTGCGCTGGATGGCGGCGGGGCTGCTGCTGGCGGCCGGCACCGGGACGGCGGCGCTGTTCTTCGGCCGGCCCTTCCTGACCTCCTACTTCGCCTATGCCGATCTCGGCATCCTGGGCAAGCTGCCGATGGCCAGCGCCATGCTCTTCGACATCGGCGTCTTCGCGCTGGTCTTCGGCGCGACGGTGCTGATGCTGATCGCCATCGCCCACCAGTCGGTGCGCAGCCAGCGCGCCGCGCCCCCGCCGCCGCCTTCCACCGCCCTGCCGGGAGACGATTGATGGAACTGATCCTGGCGCTCGCCATCGGCGTGCTCGGCGGCTCGGGCGTGTGGCTGCTGATGCGGCCGCGCACCTTCCAGCTGATCATCGGCCTGTCGCTGCTCTCCTACGCGGTGAACCTGTTCATCTTCAGCATGGGCCGCTTCCCGGTCGGCAAGCCGCCGATCCTGGAGCCCGGCATGCGCGGCGACCCGGCGGTCTTCGCCGACCCGCTGCCGCAATCCCTGGTGCTGACCGCCATCGTCATCGGCTTCGCCACCACGGCGCTGTTCCTGGTGGTGATGCTGGCCGCCCGCGGGCTGACCGGCGGCGACCATGTCGACGGCCAGGCGGGGCGCGACCGCTGATGCTGGCAGCGCTGCAGAACAACCTGGCGATCCTGCCGATCCTGGTGCCGCTGCTGGCCGGCGCCCTGATGATCCCGATGGACGATCAGCGCGGGCGGCTGCGCGCCGGCCTCGGCATTCTGTCCGTCCTGGTCCTGCTGGGGACGGCGCTGGCCCTGGCCACCCAGGCGGAGACCGGCGCGGCGACGACCGTCTATCGCCTGGGCAACTGGCCGGCGACCTTCGGCATCGTCCTCGTCGTCGACCGTCTCTCCGCGCTGCTGCTGGTGCTGACGGCGCTGCTGGGCCTGGCCGCGCTGACCTTCTCGCTGGCGCGCTGGCAGCGGATGGGCGCGCATTTCCACGCCCTGTTCCAGTTCCAGCTGATGGGGCTGAACGGCGCCTTCCTGACCGGCGACCTGTTCAACCTCTTCGTCTTCTTCGAGGTGCTGCTGGCCGCCTCCTACGGCCTGGCGCTGCACGGCTCCGGCGTCGCGCGGGTCAAGGCCGGGCTGCACTATATCGCCATCAACCTGGCCGCCTCGCTGCTGTTCCTGATCGGCGTCAGCATGATCTATGGCGTGGCCGGCACGCTGAACATGGCCGACCTGGCCGCCCGCATCCCTTCGATCCCGGCCGAGAACCGCAAGCTGCTGGAGGCGGGGGCCGCGATCCTCGGCATGGCCTTCCTGGTCAAGGCGGCGATGTGGCCGCTGGGCTTCTGGCTGGCCAATGCCTATACCGCGGCCAGCCCGCCGGCGGCGGCGATCTTCTCGATGATGAGCAAGGTCGGCCTCTACGCCATCCTGCGCCTGTCGATGCTGCTCTTCGGTGAGGATGCCGGCGCCTCCGCCGGCTTCGGCCACAATTTTCTTCTCATTGGCGGCATCGCGACGATCGGCTTCGGGGCGGTCTCGGTGCTGGCCACGCAGGATCTGGGGCGGCTGGCGGGCGCCAGCGTGCTGATCTCCTCCGGCACCTTGCTCGCCGCGGTCGGCGCCGGGCAGGTGGGGGTGACCACTGGCGCGCTCTATTATCTCGCGAGCTCGGCGCTGGCCATCGGCGCGCTGTTCCTGCTGATCGAGCTGATCGAGCGCGGCCGCGACGTCGGCGCCGACGTGCTGGCCGTGACCCTCGAAGCCTTCGGCGACGGCAATGACGACGAGGACGAGGAGGAGGACGAGGTCGGCGTCGCCATCCCCGCCACCATGGCCATCCTCAGCGCCTGCTTCCTGTGCTGCGCGCTGCTGCTGGCTGGCTTGCCGCCGCTCTCCGGCTTCGTCGCCAAGTTCGCCATGCTCAGCGGCATCCTCAACCCCGAGGGGCTGGGCCGCGGCCCGACCGACGTCTCCTGGGGCGGCTGGCTGCTGCTCGGCGCCCTGGTCTTCTCCGGCCTGGCCACCGTCCTGGCCATGACCCGCGCCGGCATCCGCAGCCTCTGGGCCACCTCCGGCCGCGCCGTGCCGCGGGTGCGGGTGATCGAGATCGCGCCGGTGCTGCTGCTGATCGGCCTCTGCATCGGCATGACCGCCGGCGCCGGCCCGGTGCTGCGCTACATGGAGAACACCGCGGAAGCGCTGCATGCGCCGAAGGATTACCTGCGCCAGGTGAACGGGGGTCGCCAGTGAAGCTGCCGTCCATGACGCAACGGGCGATGCGCTGGATCCTGCCGCATCCGATCCTGTCCACCGGCCTGCTGCTGATGTGGCTGCTGCTGGAGCAGACGCTGCGCCCCGGCCCGCTGCTGGTCGGGCTCGTGGTGGCCTTCTTCGGCGGCCATGCCCTGGGGCTGCTGCAGCCGGAGCGGATGCGCATCCGCCGCCCGGGCCTGATCCTGCGGCTGGCGGGGCGGGTGCTGGTCGACGTGGCGCGCTCCAACCTGGCGGTGGCCCTGGTTGTGCTGAAGCCGCGGCCGGAGCGCCATGCCGGCTTCATCCGCGTGCCCCTGGCGCTGCGCGATCCCAACGCCCTGGCGGCGCTGGCCTGCATCATGACCGCGACCCCCGGCACCGCCTGGGTCGAGTTCGACCTCGAGGATGGCGAGCTGCTGCTGCATGTGCTCGACCTGGTCGACGAGGGCGAATGGCTGCGCATCGTCAAGGAGCGCTACGAGCAACCGCTGCTGGAGATCTTCCAATGAGCCAGATGATCTTGAGCTGGTCGCTGCTGGTCGCCCAGGTGATGCTGGGCCTGGCCATGGTCGGCCCGCTCTGGCGCGTGCTGCGCGGCCCGCGCGCCCAGGACCGGGTGGTGGGGCTCGACACGCTCTATGTCACCGGCATGCTGCTGGTGCTGACCTTCGGCATCCGCTCCGGCACGGTGCTGTATTTCGAGGCGGCGCTGGTCATCGCGTTGCTCGGCTTCGTCTCCACCGCGGCCCTCGCCAAGTTCCTGATGCGCGGCGAGGTGATCGAATGAACGGCGCCGCCGACCTGCCGCTGGCCGTCGCCATCCCCGTGGCGATCCTGCTGGTGCTGGGCGCCGCGCTGTCGCTGATCGGCTCGATCGGCCTGCTGCGGCTGAAGAGCTTCTATGAGCGCGTGCATGCGCCGACCATCGGCACCTCCTACGGGCTGGGCTGCGTGCTGCTGGCCTCGATGGTCTTCTTCACCGTGCTGCAGACGCGGGTGGTGGTGCATGAGATCCTGATCGGCATCCTGGTCGTCATCACCACGCCGGTGACGCTGATGCTGGTGACGCGCGCCGCCCTGCACCGCGACCGGCTGGAGGGCAATCCGGAAGCGCCGCCGCCGGTGCCGCGGACGCCGCCGGAGGACTGATCGCCATCCCGGGGCCGGGTGAATCTTTGTTCAGCCCCGAAAAAACCTGACCCTGGGGCGCGGCCTTCGGCAATCATGCCGGCAGGCCGCCCGGCAGAGGCGGCCGCGAGAACCGATCACGGCCTGCTTCCTGTCCTGGGGATATCCACGAATGCTGAACCGTCGTGCGCTGCTCGGCAGCGCGCTCGCCGTGCCCGCGGCCCTCGCCGCGCCGCGCGCCGCCCGCGCCGCCACCGAGCTGCGCTTCATCCCGCAATCCGACCTGGCCACGCTGGACCCGATCTGGACCACGGCCGACGTCACCCGCAACCACGCCTTCATGGTCTTCGACCAGCTCTACGGGCTGGACGACAAGCTGATGCCGCAGCCGCAGATGGTCGAGGGCCATGGGGTCAGCCAGGACGGCAAGCAATGGGATCTGACCCTGCGGCCGGGCCTGCGCTTCCATGACGGCGAGCCGGTGCTGGCGCGCGACGCCGTCGCCTCGATCCGCCGCTGGGGCGCCCGCGACGGCTTCGGCCGCGACCTGATGGCGGCGACGGAGGAGCTGTCGGCCCCCTCCGACCGCCTGATCCGGTTCAAGTTGAAGAAGCCGTTTCCGCTGCTGCCGATGGCGCTGGCGACGCCGAACAGCATGTGCTGCATCATGCCGGAGCGGCTGATCGCCCGCGACGACGGCAAGCCGGTGACGGAGATGGTCGGCTCCGGCCCCTTCCGCTTCCTCAAGGACGAGCAGGTCGCCGGCAGCCGCGTCGCCTATGCGAAGTTCGCCGGCTACGTCCCGCGGCCCGAGGGCGCGATCAGCTCCACCGCCGGGCCGAAGCAGGTGCATTACGACCGCGTCGTCTGGACCGTGGTGCCGGATGCCGCCACCGCCTCCTCGGCCATGGCCCAGGGCCAGTTCGACTGGTGGGAGAAGCCGACCATCGACCTGGTGCCGCTGCTGCGCCGCAACCGGCAGATGGCGGTGGAGGTGAAGGACCAGATGGGCTCGATCGGCTGCCTGCGCTTCAACCACCTGCACCCGCCCTTCGACAATCCGGCGATCCGCCGCATCGTCGTCTCGGCGGTGAACCAGCAGGATTGCATGGCCGCCTATGCCGGGGCCGAGCCCTCGCTGATCAAGACCGGCATCGGGCTTTTCGCCCCGGCCAGCCCCTATGCCAACGATGCCGGCCTGGCCGCGCTGGGCGCGAAGAAGGATGCCGGGTCGCTCGCCGCCGAGCTGAAGGCCGCCGGCTATGACGGCACGCCGATCGTCTTCCTGGCCGCCCAGGACCAGGCGAACATCGCCCCCGTGGCGCTGGTCGCCGGCGACATGCTGAAGCGCATCGGCTTCAACGTCGACTACCAGTCGCTCGACTGGGGCACGGTGGTGCAGCGCCGCGCCAGCAAGTCGCCCCCCGCCCAGGGCGGCTGGAATGTTTTTTTCACTTATCTCGGCTCGCTGTCGAACGTCCTGCCGGCGGCGAATATCGCACTCGGCGTCGGGCCGAGCTCCTGGCCGGGCTGGTGGACCTCGACCAGGCGCGACGGGCTGATGCAGCGCTGGTTCGACGCCCCCGACCTGGCCACCGGCCAGGCGGTCTGCCGCGAGCTGCAGGCGATGTTCTTCGAGGACCCCTCCTACGCGCCGCTCGGCATGTATGAGCAGCCGACCTGCTGGAACCGCCGCATCACCGGAATCCCCGAGGGCAATCCGGTCTTCTGGGGGGTGCGACCGGCCTGAAGCCAGGGCTGATATCGAGGATCGATACCGTTCGGTAGGTTTTTCTTCGCGGGCGCAGCAAAGTCCTCTTGCAATCGGGGAAGGCGGCGCCCACCCCTTTGGGTGACCGGGCCGCAGCCGCGGCCTTCCTTCCTGTCCGCCCGCGGAGAACCTCCCTTATGCCGACGCTTTTCGATCCCGTCCGGATCGGCGCCTTCGACCTGCCCAACCGCCTGGTGATGGCGCCGCTGACCCGCGCCCGCGCCACCGAAGCCGACCGCGTTCCCACCGCGTTGATGGCCGACTACTACGTCCAGCGCGCGAGCGCCGGGCTGATCCTGACCGAGGCCACCTCGGTGACGCCGATGGGCGTCGGCTATGCCCGCACTCCCGGCATCTGGTCCGAGGCCCAGGTCGAGGGCTGGCGCCGCATCACCGACGCCGTGAAGGCCGCCGGCGGCCGCATGGTGATGCAGCTCTGGCATGTCGGGCGGATTTCCGACCCCTCCTTCCTGGACGGCCAGCCGCCTGTGGCGCCCAGCGCCATCGCCGCCCGCGGGAATGTCAGCCTGCTGCGGCCGCAGC
>NZ_MLCO01000244.1 GCF_001982615.1 Teichococcus deserti
GGCGCGCCGCATACCGGCGAGGTACCCTACATTTTCGGCACGCTGGAGGCGGCGCGCGCGCTCGCCGGCGAGGACCGCGCCGCCGGGACGGTGCGCGACACGGTCAGCGGCATCTGGGCCGGCTTTGCCCGCGACGGCCATCCGCGCGGCTTGGCCACGCCCGGCTGGCAGCCCTATGCGGGCGGCGACGGATGGGTGCAGGGTATCGGCCAGGACTGGCGCGCGCAGGGCGACCTGCTGGCCACGGCGCGCGCCGCGCTCGGCGACCTGCCGCCCTATGAATACAGCCTGCCGGTCACCTTCACCCGCGATTGAGGCCGAACCAACAGGAGAACGCCATGACCTACCGCAATCCGGAGACGCTGGCGCTGCATGCCGGCTGGCGCCGCGACCCGGCCACCAAGGCCGTCGCCGTGCCGATCTACCAGACCACCTCCTACCAGTTCGACGATGCCGGCCAGGCCGCGCGGCTTTTCGCCCTGCAGGAGCTGGGCAATATCTACACCCGCATCGGCAATCCGACGAACGACGTGCTGGAGCAGCGCATCGCGGCGCTCGAAGGCGGCGCCGCAGCGCTGGCGGTGGCCTCGGGCCAGGCGGCCACGGCCTTCGCCGTGCAGAACCTGGCGCGCGCCGGCGACAACATCGTCGCTTCCACCGACCTCTATGGCGGCACCTGGAATCTTTTCGCCAACACGCTGAAGGACCAGGGCGTCGAGGTGCGCTTCGTCGACCCCGCCGATCCCGAGAACTTCCGCCGCGCGACCGATGACCGCACCCGCGCCTACTACGCCGAATCCCTGCCCAACCCGAAGCTCGAGGTCTTCCCGATCGCCGAGGTGGCCGCGATCGGCCGGCCGCTCGGCATCCCGCTGATCGTCGACAACACCGCGGCGCCGCTGCTGATCCGCCCCTTCGACCACGGCGCCGCGGTGGTCGTGCATTCGCTGACGAAATTCATCGGCGGGCATGGCAGCAGCATCGGCGGCATCATCGTCGATGGCGGCAACTTCCCCTGGGAGGAACATGCCGAACGCCAGCCGGCGCTGCACCAGCCGGACCCCTCCTATCACGGCGCGAAATGGGTGGAGGCAGCCAGGCCGCTCGGCCCGGTCGCCTATGTGCTGAAGGCGCGCACCACGCTGCTGCGCGACCTCGGCGCCGCGCTCAGCCCGTTCAACGCCTTCCTGATCCTGCAAGGGGTCGAGACGCTGGCGCTGCGCATCCGCGAGCACAGCCGCAACGCCACCCTGGTCGCCGATTTCCTCGCCGGCCGGCCGGAGGTGACCCGCGTCATCCATCCCGGCCACCACACGGGCGAGGCCGCGCAGCGCAGCGCCAAGTACCTGACCCAGGGCCAGGGCGGGCTGCTCGGCTTCGAGCTGGCCGGCGGGCGCGAGGCTGGCGCGCGCTTCATCGACGCGCTGCAGCTGTTCTACCACGTCGCCAATATCGGCGATGCGCGCAGCCTGGCGATCCACCCGGCCAGCACCACCCATTCGCAGCTGACCGAGGCCGAGCAGCAGGCGGCCGGGGTGACGCCGGGCTATGTCCGCCTCTCGATCGGGCTCGAGCATGCCGATGACATCCTGGCCGATCTCGACCAGGCGCTGAAGGCAACCATCGCCTGACGCAGCGCCGCGCCGCCGCCCCGCCGGCGGCGCGGCGCTCTGGCCTGCGGAATTGACTCAAATCGATTCGTGCTTTCTATTATTTCACGCTCATTCTTCGCCATAACGATGGCGATGACGCCCCCAAGGAGGATCGTGAATGGCCCGGATCCACGAAAGCCTCGCCGAGCTGGTCGGCGGCACG
>NZ_MLCO01000245.1 GCF_001982615.1 Teichococcus deserti
CACCCGCTCCCCCGATCCGCGAGACCGCTGCATAGCCCGCGAGAATTGGCGGCATGGCGCCCGGCCGGTCCGCGGGCTATGCAGCGGTCTCGCGGATCGGGGGAGCGGGTGGGCGATGAGGCGAGGCAAGCCATGGCCGATTCTGGCCGTCGCCCTGGCGCTGCTGGCGGTCTCGCTCGGCCTGCTGGTGGCCAGCCATGTCTCGTCGCAGCTGCAGGCCAACCGCCAGGCCGTCTGGCACAGTTTCCGGGTGGCCGATGTGACGCGGGCGCTGCTCTCGGCGGTGCAGGACGCGGAGACCGGACAGCGCGGCTATATCCTGACCGAGCGCGACAGCTATCTCGGCCCCTATGAGGCGGCGCAGCGGCAGGTGCCGTTGCTGCAGCGGCAGCTCGGGCAGCTGCTGGCCGGGAACGCGGCGCAGCGGGCGCGGGCCGAGCGGCTGCAGGGCCTGGTCGAGGACAAGATGGTGGAGCTGGCGGAGAGCCTGACGCTCAGCCGCAACCAGGGCTTCGCCGCCGGACGCGCGCTGGTGCAGACCGATCGCGGGCGGGAGTTGATGCTCGCCATCCGCGGCGCGGTGGAGGCCATCCTGTCCGAGCAGCAGGCGGCGCTGGGCCAGCAGGTCGAGGCGGCGGACCGCAGCCAGGATGCCAGCCTGCTGGCGGCGCTGTCGGGCATCGTGCTGTCGCTGGCGGCGATCGCGGCGGGGACGCTGCTGCTGCTGCGCAACAACACCCGGCTGAAGCGCGCCGAGGCGGCGCTGGCCGAGAAGGGCGCGGTGCTGCAGGCGACGCTGGACCATATCCAGGACGGCGTCGCGGCCTTCGATGCCGCCGGCGCGCTGGTGGCCTGCAACCGGCAGTTCTTCACGCTGCTCGACTTCCCGCATGCGCTGGCGAAGCTGGGCACGCCCTTCTCGGCCTTCCTGGCGATCGACCGGCGGCGTGAGCCCTCGGTGCTGGCGGCGCCGGACCGCGTGCGGGGCCCGGCGGGCAGCGGGCAGCAGGTGTCGCTGTCCCAGGCGGGCCGCGAGCTCGAGGTCTATCGCAACGCCATGCCGGAGGGCGGCTTCGTCGTCTCCTGCATCGACGTGACGCGCCGCGCCCAGGCGGAGGCGATCCTGCGGCAGACCCAGAAGATGGAGGCGATCGGCCAGCTGACGGGGGGTGTCGCGCATGACTTCAACAACATGCTGCAGGTGGTCAGCGCCAATCTCGAGATGCTGGGGCGGGAGCTCGGGCCGGAGCATGGCGGGCGGCGGCATCTGGGGCATGCCATCTCGGGCGTCGCGCGCGGCGCGCGGCTGACGGCGCAGCTGCTGGCCTTCGCCCGGCGGCAGCCGCTGGACCCGCGGGTGATCCATCCCGGGCGGCTGGTGCAGGAGATGACCGACCTGCTGCGGCGCACGCTGGGCGAGCGGATCGCGGTGGAGGCGGTGGTGGCCGGCGGCTTGTGGAACACCCAGGTCGATCCCGGCCAGCTGGAGAACGCGCTGCTGAACCTGGCGCTGAATGCGCGCGACGCCATGCCCGAGGGCGGCAAGCTGACCATCGAGGTCGCCAATGCCGCGCTGGACGAGGATTATGCCGCTGTCCATCTGGAGGTGGAGCCCGGGCAGTATGTGATGCTGGCGGTCAGCGACACCGGGCTCGGCATGCCGCCCGGGGTGATGGCCCGCGTCTTCGAGCCCTTCTTCACCACCAAGGAGGAGGGGCATGGGACCGGCCTCGGGCTCAGCCAGGTCTATGGCTTCGTCAAGCAGTCGGGCGGGCATGTGAAGCTGTACAGCGAGCCTGGCCAGGGCACGGCGGTGAAGCTGTACCTGCCGCGCTCGCGCCGGGCCGAGGACCTGCTGGGCGGCGGCTCGCTGGGGCCGGTGGTGGGCGGGCACGAGACCATCCTGGTGGTGGAGGACGATGCCGAGCTGCGCGAGGCAGTGGTGGAAATGCTGCAGGGGCTGGGCTATCGCGTGCTGCGGGCCGAGCAGGCGGAGGCGGCGCTGACCGTGCTGTCCAGCGGCGTGCAGGTCGACCTGCTGTTCACCGACGTGGTCATGCCGGGGCCGATCAGGACGCGCGACCTGGCGCGGCGGGCGCAGGAGATGATGCCGGGTCTTAAAGTGGTCTACACGAGCGGCTATACCGCCAATGCCATCATCCATGACGGCCGGCTGGACGAGGACGTACAATTGCTGAGCAAGCCCTATCGCCGTGAAGACCTGGCCCGCCATCTGCGCCGCGCGCTGGGGGCCGCTGCGCCGGAGCCCGGGCTGCTGGCCGCGGCGGCGCTGGGCGGCGGGTCCGGCGAGGCTGCCGGCGAGGGCGGCGAGACGCCGATCGGCTGGCCCGAGGGGGCGGTGGCGCTGGTGGTCGAGGACGACCCGCTGATCCGCATGAACCTGGTGCAGATGGTCGAGATCATGGGCCTGACGCCGGCCGAGGCCGGCAAGGCGGAGACGGCGCTGGCCTGGCTGGGCAAGAATCCGCGCCCCGCGCTGCTGATCACCGACCTGACCCTGCCCGGGATGGACGGCATCGCTCTGGCGGTGGAGGCCCGCAAGCTGCATCCTGGCCTGCCGGTGATGCTCGCCACCGGCCATGCCGAGGGTTCGCTGAGCATCCCGCCCGAGCTGGCCGATGGCCTGGGCTTCCTGGGGAAGCCTTTCGCGATGCTGCAGCTGGAACGTGCGCTGAAGGCGCTTTGGCTGAAGACTCGCTGATTTGCAGAAATAGAAGGGGGTCCGGGGGGATACTTCCCCCCAGCCTTTTCTTTAATGGTGATGGTGCTGGCAGGTCTCGGGCTTCGCCACCGGCACCGCCACCGCCTTCTCGATCACCCGCGCCGCCCGCAGGCACAGGTCATCCTTGTGCTGGGCCGCCGCCAGCTGCACGCCGCGCGGCATGCCGTCCTCGTCGAGGCCGAGCGGCACGGTGATGGCGGGCTGGCGGGTCAGGTTGAAGGTGAAGGTCCAGGGCGCCCATTGCTGCCACAGCGCCTCGGTCGGGCTCAGCGTCGGCGCATCGGCGGCGAAGGCGGCGGTCGGCGTGGTCGGGCACAGCACCAGGTCGTAATCCTGGTGGAAGACGGCCATGGCATGGGCGGCCTCGGTGCGCAGCGCCTCGGCGCCCAGGTAGTCGATGGCGGACATGGCGCCTTCGCGGGCGGCGACCTCTTCCAGCCCGTTGTCCAGCAGGGCGCGCTTCTCGGGCGCCATGGTGGTGACCAGGCGGGCGAGCGCCACGCCCCAGACGCGGCCGAAGATGGCGCGGGTGTCGGGCAGCACGGGGTCCGCATAGTCCACGATGGCGCCCTGCTCGGCGAGGATGCGGGCGGCGGTCTGCACCGCGGCCTCGCCCTCGGCGTCGATGGGGGGCGCGAAGCCCAGCTTGCGGACGACGGCGACGCGCAGGCCGGCGACGCCCGCCTCGATCTCGGCGCGCCAATCGCGCGGGTCGTCGGGCATGCAATAGGGGTCGCGGATGTCGGACCGCGCCATGGCCGAGAGCATCAGCGCCGCGTCGCGCACCGTCCGCGTCATCGGCCCGGCGCAGGAGACCTGGCCGAAGGCCGAATGCGGCCATTGCGGGATGCGGCCATAGGAGGGCTTCAGCCCGACCAGCCCGCAATAGGCCGCCGGGATGCGGATCGAGCCGCCGGCATCGGTGCCCACATGCAGCGGGCCGAAGCCGGCCGCCCCCGCGGCGGCGGCGCCGGAGGAGGAGCCGCCCACCGTGCGCTCCGGGTTCCAGGCGTTGCGGCTGATGCCGTGCAGCGGGCAGTCGCCCGGGGTCTTCCAGCCGAATTCGGTCGTCGTGGTCTTGCCCAGGATGACGGCGCCGGCGGTGCGCAGGCCGATGACGGCGGGCGCATCCTCCTCGGCCGGGGCGGCGGAGGTGGTCTTGCTGCCGCGGCGGGTGGGCAGGCCCTGGACGTTCAGCAGGTCCTTGATGGTCACCGGCACGCCGTCCAGCGGGCCGATCGGGCGGCCGGCGGCCCAGCGGGTGGCGGATTCGCCGGCCTGCTTCAGCGCGCGCGGGTTCAGGGTGGCGAAGGCGTTGACCCAGGGGTTGTAGCGCGCCACGCGCTCCAGCACGGACTGCAGCGCCTCGACCGGGGAGAGGCGGCGGCTGGCATAGAGGGACAGAAGCTGCTCGGCCGACATCTGGGCCGGATCGGTATCGGACATGCGCGCGCTCTCAAGGGGTCAGTGGGCTGCAAGATGGCGCCGCGGGCTGTCCGAGGAAAGGGCGGCTCCGCTTGGCGAGGTCCGCCCGAGGGCGCAGAGTGCCGCCCCTTTTGCTGACCAGGAGTTCCCGCATGGCCGATCAACCCGCGACCCAAAAACCCTGGGAATGGGACGAGCCGACCTGGCGCAAGATCGTCGGCCGCGCCTATGGCGGGCGCAGCCTGCAGCCCAAGGCCTGGCCGAATGGCGCGCGCTGCGCCGTGGCGCTGTCCTTCGACGCCGACCATGAGACCATCCCGCTGCGCGACTCCGACGAGAGCCCGATGCGGATCAGCCAGGGCCAGTATGGCGCGCGCCAGGGCGTGCCGCGCATCCGCAAGCTGCTGGACAAGCATGGCGCCCGGGCGACCTTCTTCTATCCCGCCGTCTCCGCGCTGCTGCACCCGGAAGAGGTGCGGGCGGTGGCCGAGGAAGGCCATGAGATCGGCATCCATTCCTGGATCCACGAGGCCAACACCACGCTGCCGCCGGGCGTGGAGCGCGAGCTGACGCTGCGCGCCGCCGAGACATTGGAAAAAGTGTCCGGCCAGCGCCCGGTCGGCATCCGCACGGCGAGCTGGGACTTCTCGGTCGACACCATGTCGATCATCCGCGAGATGGGGCTGCTCTACGACAGCTCGCTGATGGCCGATGACGAGCCCTATGAGCTCACCGTCGACGGAAAGCCCACCGGCATCGTCGAGCTGCCGCCGGAATGGATCCGCGACGACGCGGTCTATTTCAACATGGTGCGCTTCTCGGCGCTGCGGCCCTATACGCCGCCCTCGGCGGTGGAGGAGATCTTCAACGCCGAGTTCGACGGCGCCTATGCCGAGGGCGGGCTGTTCCTGCTGACCATGCATCCGCATGTCATCGGCCATCGCAGCCGCATCTCTCTCCTTGACCGCGTGGTGGAATACATCAAGGGGCATGAGGGCGTCTGGTTCGCGACCCACAAGGAGATCGCGGCCTGGTGCAAGCAGCAGGGCGGGCTCTGATCCTGTGGCGGACAGCGGATTCCGGTTCCAGCCCAACCCCCGGCACGGCGTGCCGGGGATCGTGGTGCTGCCGGACTCCGGCTTTCGCCGGGCCTCGGCGGCGATCGCCTCCTGGGCGGCGCCGGCCGATCCGGCAGCGTCCTGCATCGATCCCTGGATCGGCGCCGCGCATGCGGTGACGCGGCTGCTGGCGGCGGAGCTTGCCCGGCGTGGCGACGTGCTGGCAGCGGCGCCGGCCGCGCTGCTGGCGGGCGAGCATCGCGCGGCCCTGGATGGCGTGACCATCGCCGTCGCCGGCAGTCTTTCTTTCCGTGCCGCCCTGGCCGAGGCGGCGCAGCGCTGCGGGGCGGCGAGCCGCACGGTGCCGGCCGGCGAAGAGCATCCGCTGCTGCTGGCCGATACGTCATGGCCCGGCTTCGCCGAGCCGCCGCGCGACGTCATGCAGGCGCAGCGCTGGCAGGTGGCGCAGATCCTCGCGGCCGATCCGCCCGACGTCCTGGTGGCGGCCGACGGGGCAGGGGGCCTGGCCGCCGCCGCCGCCGTGCAGATCCGCGCGCAAAGATTGCCGACGCGGCTGGTGGTGGCGCAGCCGGAGGGGCGCGCCTGGCTGCTCGAGGCGCTCGCCGCCGGCGCCTTGCCGGAGCTGCCGCCGGGCGAGGCCAGCCTGCTCGCCTGGCAGGAGCTGGAGCGCAGCGCCTTCGCCGCCCTCGCCGTGCCGGCCGATTCCCATTCGGAACCCTTGGCGCTGGCCCGCGCCGCCGCGCTTCGGCTCGACGGCAGCGCGCTTCCCGGGCTTCAGCCTGGCGGAAAAACGCGGGCGATCGGCTGAACCCTCCGCTGTCTTCCGACTGTCATGCAACCGTAAAGCCGCTGCCATGCAGCGCCGCTAATCCCCGCCGCGATCAGGCCGGCCGGACAGGCCCGCCATCCTTTGGGGGTTCGCATGAAGTTCAAGATCGCGGCGCTCGCCGCCGGCCTGGCGCTGTCCTTCGGCGCGCATGACGCCGAGGCCCAGACCCGCACCCGCTTCACCTGGTGGTACGGGCTGAGCGGCCAGCTCGGCGAGGTGATGGAGAGCTACTGCAAGAACTTCAACGCGTCGCAGAACGAGTTCGAGATCGTCTGCACCAACCAGAACAGCTACGACCGCGCCCTGCAGAACACCATCGCCGCCTTCCGCGCCGGCGAGCACCCGACCATGGTGCAGGTCTATGACGTCGGCACCACCGACCTGATGCTGTCCGGCCAGTACCTGCCGGCGCGCCAGCTGATGAGCGAGAACGGCTACAGCGTCCAGTGGGACAACTACATCTCCTCGGTCGGCAACTACTACGCCACCAGCAAGGGCGAGATGCTGTCCTTCCCCTTCAACAGCTCGACCGCGGTGATGTACTGGAACGCCGGCGCCTACCGCGCCGTCGGCCAGGAGAAGCCGCCCGAGACCTGGGAAGAGGTCGAGAAGGCCGCCCGCGCGCTGAAGGCCCAGGGCCATGCCTGCCCGATCGCCATCGACTTCGACAGCTGGCAGCACTGGGAACAGTTCAACGCCATCCACAACCTGCCGATGGCGACGCAGCAGAACGGCTTCGGCGGGCTGAACGCCGAGCTGCAGATCGCGCCGCTGTTCCGCCGCCACGCCAACAACCTGATCGCCTGGCAGAAGGAAGGCCTGATCCAGATCCGTACGCCGCAGGGTGGCCGGGGCCTTGCTGACAGCTTCGCCCAGGGCGAATGCGCCATGATGATGGCCTCCATCGCCAACCACGTGGCGATCGGGCGCACGGCGAAGGCCGACCTGCAGTGGAGCGTCGGCATGCTGCCGCTCTATGCCGGCCACAACCGCACCAACAGCATGGTCGGCGGCGCCAGCCTCTGGGTGCTGAAGGGCCGTCCGGCCGCCGAGTACAAGGGCGCCGCCGCCTTCCTGGCCTTCATCGCCAAGCCGGAGCAGGAGCAGTTCATGGTCTCCAACACCGGCTATATCCCGGTGACGCGGACCGGCTTCGAGAGCATCAAGGCCAGCGGCTTCTACGACCAGCCGCAGAACCGCGGCCGCGAGGTGGCGATGACCTCGCTGCTGGTGACGGAGCCCACCGAGAACTCGCGCGGCCTGCGCCTCGGCAACTTCACCCAGATCCGCGCCCTCTATGCCAACGAGATGGCCGCCGCCTTCTCCGGCCAGAAGACGATGGACCAGGCGCTGAACGACCTGCAGGCCGAGAGCAACCGCCTGCTGCGCCGCTTCGAGCAGACCTATCGCGGCCGCCAGCTGCCCTGATCGCCTGCATCTGAACCGCCCCGCGCGCCATGACCGGCGCGCGGGGTTTTCGCCGTATTGACGGGGAAGAGAACTTGGAACGCCGCGCCACCTTCCGCACGCCGCTGCTGCCCTGGCTGCTGGTCCTGCCCCAGCTGCTGATTATTTTTGTCTTCTTCTACTGGCCGACGGGGGAGGCCTTCGTCTGGGCCTTCACCCTGGAGCAGCCCTGGGGCGGCGGCCGCGAATGGGTCGGCTGGCAGAATTTTTTCGAAGTTTTCAACAGCGCTCACTACTGGTCTTCCGTGAAGGTCAGTATTGTCTACGCTGTCGGCACTTCCATCCTGGCGATCGGTGCTGCGCTGCTGCTGGCCCTCTTCGTCGACCGGGAGGTGCGCGGCAGCCGGCATTGGCGCGTGGCGCTGATCTGGCCCTATGCCATCGCGGCGCCCGCCATCGGCATGATCTTCCGCTTCGTCTTCGACGCGCGGGCCGGCATCTTCAGCGTGCTTAACACGATCTCGCCGAACGCCTGGGACCCGTCGCTGAACGGGACGCACGCCATGCTCATGCTGATCCTGGCGGGCGCCTGGCAGCTGGTCGCCTACAACTTCGTCTTCTTCCTGGCCGGGCTGCAGTCGATCCCGCGTGCCTTGACGGAAGCGGCGGCGATGGACGGCGCCGGGCCGATGCGGCGGATGCGCGACATCCAGGTGCCGCTGCTGGCGCCGACCTTCTTCTTCCTGCTGGTCATCAACCTGACCGACAGCTTCACCAACAGCTTCGGCCTGGTCGACATCATGACCGCCGGCGGCCCGGCCCGCGCCACCGACCTGATGGTCTACAAGATCTATGCCGACGGCTTCAAAGGCCTCGATTACTCCGGCGCCGCGGCGCAGAGCATCGTGCTGATGGGGCTGATGGTCCTCCTCACCTTCGTCCAGTTCCGCTTCGTCGAGCGGAAGATGCATTACCGCTGAGGACCCGCCGCCATGGTCGAACGCCGTCCGCTGCTGGACCTCTTCACCCATTTTCTCCTGTTGCTCTCGGCGGTGGCCTTGCTGGTCCCCGTCTGGCTGGCCTTCGTGGCGGCCACGCATGACATCGCCGGGGTCAACCGCGTCCCCATCAACTGGCTGCCGGGCCCGCATTTCTTCGACAACCTGTCGGAGGCCTGGACCCGCGGCGGCTTCGCCTCGCGCTTTATGACCAGCCTGGTGGTGGCGATCGGCGTCACCGCGGGCAAGATCGTGCTGGCCATGCTGGCCGCCTTCGCCATCGTCTTCTTCCATTGGCGGCTGCGGCTGGTGGTCTTCTGGCTGATCTTCATCACGCTGATGCTGCCGCTCGAGGTTCGCATCGTCCCCACCTATGCGGTGGCGGCCAATGCGCTGCGCCCCTTCCAGGCGATCCTCGACGTCACCGGCCTGACCTGGCTGATCCAGATGGTCGCCGGCATCCAGGTCGACCTGCAATGGCGCCTGCTGAACAGCACCGCCGGCCTGATCCTGCCGCTGATCGCGACGGCGACCGGCACCTTCCTCTACCGCCAGTTCTTCCTGACCATCCCGGAGGAGCTGGTGGAGGCCGCCAAGATGGACGGCGCCGGGCCGCTGCGCTTCCTGCGCGACGTGCTGGTGCCGCTGTCGGGCACCACCATGGCCGCACTCGCCACCATCCTGTTTGTCTATGCCTGGAACCAGTATCTCTGGCCGCTGCTGGTCACCACCGAGCCCGAGCGCGCCACGGTGATGGTGCAGCTGTCGCGCATGGTGCCGCGCGGCGACGGCGCCCCCGAATGGAACATCGTCATGGCCGGCGCCCTGCTGGCCATGCTGCCCCCCCTCGCCATCGTCATCCTGATGCAGCGCTGGTTCGTGCGCGGCCTGGTGCAGACGGAGAAATGAGCATGCACGCCATCGAGTTCAGCGCCGCCCGCAAGGTCTATGGCAGCAGCACCGCCATCCACGACGTCGACCTGGCTTTGCCGGAAGGCGCCTTCATCGTCATCCTCGGCCCCTCGGGCTGCGGCAAGTCGACGCTGCTGCGCATGATCGCCGGCCTCGAGACCATCTCCGGCGGCGAGCTGCGCATCCACGGCGCCCGCATGAACGAGCGCGAGCCGAAGGACCGTGGCTGCGCCATGGTCTTCCAGAACTACGCGCTCTATCCGCACATGACGGTCGCCGAGAACATCGCCTATCCGCTGAAGGTCGCCGGCATGGCCAAGGCTGAGCGCCAGGCGCGCCTGGCCGAGGTGGCCAATGCGCTGGAGCTCTCGGCGCTGCTCGAGCGCCGCCCGGGCCAGCTCTCCGGCGGCCAGCGCCAGCGCGTCGCCATGGGCCGCGCCATGGTCCGGCGCCCTAAGGTCTTCCTGTACGACGAGCCGCTGTCCAACCTCGACGCCAAGCTGCGCGTGCAGATGCGCCTCGAGCTGCGGCGCCTGCACGAGCAGCTCGGCGCCACCTCGGTCCTGGTCACCCATGACCAGCAGGAGGCCATGACCCTGGCCGATCACCTGGTCGTGATGAATGCCGGCCGTGTCGAGCAGACCGGCACCCCGCGTGCCGTCTATGAGCGCCCGGCCAGCCTCTTCGTCGCCGGCTTCCTTGGCGCGCCTGCGATGAACCTGATCCCCGCCGAGCTGATGCCGGGCGGCGAGGTGGTGAAGCTCGCCGGCGGCCCGCTGCTGCGCCTGGCCGGCCGCATCGTCCATGGCAATGCCGCCGTCACGCTCGGCATCCGGCCCGAGCATGTCACCGGCGGTCCGATCGATGCGGAAGTGATCATGGTCGAGGATCTCGGCAGCTCGGCGCTGGTGCATGCCAAGCTGCCCGGCGGCACGGCCATCGCCTGCCATGTCGCGGCCGAGGCGGCGCCGGCGCGCGGCAGCCGGATCGGTCTCGAGATGCCGGCCAACCGCCTGCATCTTTTCGACACCGTCAGCGGCGAGCGGCTGGAGCTGGAAAGCCTGCGCCATTCTGAAACATCGTCGGGGCTGGACTTTGCCCCCAGCGCAGCACGATAAAGCGGCCAGGAACGTAACCTGGGAATGACATGATGCTCATGAATCGCCGCAAGCTGTTTGTCGCCGGCGCTGGCCTCGCTGCCCCGGCCCTGCTGCCGTCCGGCTTGCGCGCCCAGGGTTCCTGGCCCAGCCAGCCGATCCGGCTGGTGGTGCCCTTCTCGGCCGGCGGCCCGACCGATATCCCGGCCCGCCTGATCGCCGACGAATTGTCGAAGATGCTGCCGCAGCGCGTGATCGTGGAAAACCGCACCGGGGCCGGAACGGTCGTCGGCGCCGACGCCGTGGCCAAGGCGCCGAAGGACGGCCACACGCTGCTCTACACGACGATCGCCCAGGCGGCGATCCGCGCCATCTATCCGAGCCTGCCCTTCGACCCGGTCACCGACTTCACGCCGGTGGCGCTGGCCGGCACCATCCCGATGCTGCTGATGGTCAACAAGACCGTCCCCGCCAATAGCCTTGCCGAGCTGATCGAGCTCTTCAAGAAGAACCCGGGCAAGTACGACTATGCCAGCACCGGCAACGGCGCGGCGCTGCACCTGGCCAGCGAGCTGTTCCTGCGCCAGGCCGGCGGGCTGAAGGTCAACCACGTGCCCTATCGCGGCTCGGCCGCCGCCATGCCCGACCTGCTGAACGGCACCGTCGCCATGATGCTGGACGTCGCCAACAGCGCGCTGCCCTTCGTCCAGCGCGGCGAGGTCAAGGGCCTGGCGATCTCCTCGGCGCAGCGCATGCCGCAGCTGCCGAACCTGCCGACCTTCCAGGAGGCGGGCGTCCCCGGCTACGAGGCCTATACCTGGCACATGATCCTGGCGCCGGCCGGCACGCCGGAGCCGATCGTCACCAAGCTGAACCAGGCGGTGAACCAGGTGCTGGCGATGCAGTCGGTGCAGACGCGCCTGGCCGACCTGACCATGACCACCCGCAGCGACAGCACCCCCGAGACGGCGAAGAAGTACCTGACCGACGAGATCGCCAAGTGGGAGCCCATCATCCGCGAGGCCGGCATCAAGGCCGACTAATTTTCAACGCGGCCGCCGTCTCCTGGAGACGGCGGCCGCTGCATCGAACGAGGGGCGCGACCTTTGGGGTTGCGCCCCTTTTTCGTTCAGAGCGTGGGCAGGGGCGTCGCCACCGCGGCCGTGTCCGGGAAGACGGTGACCAGGCGGCCGCCCTGCCACTGCGCCAGCACCGGCTGCGCTGCCAGGTTCTGCCCGTTCTCGTCGAAATCCGCCGGCCAGCCCATCGGCGCCGCCTGCCCGTCGAGGTCCAGCCCGATCACCGCGGCGCGGATCTTCTCGCGGTCCAACGAGCCGGCGCGGTGCAGCGCCTCGAAGAAGATCCGCGCGCCGGCGTTGTTGGCCAGGCTGTGGCCCGAGCGCGGGTCATGCCCGTATTTCGAGCGATAGGCCTCGGCCAGCGCCCGCGCCTCGGCCCCCATCCGCCCGGCCACCGCATAGGGCGGGAAGTCGACGGTCATGACCCCCTCGAAGGCCGGGCCCAGCGCCTGGGCGGTGTCGGCCAGGCTGTAGCCGCCCGCGGCGCCCATCACCATGCGCGGCCGCCAGCCGGCCTCGCGCATCGCCCGGAACAGCAGCATCACCTCCGAGGCGTGGCCGGCATGCAGCAGCAGTTGCGCATCCGCCGTGCGCAGCCGCTGGACGAGGGCCGGGATATCCTGCCCTCCCGGCGCATAGCCGAAGCGGCCGAGCAACCCCGCCTGGCCCTGCAGCCCGGCCTCCTGCGGGCCGGCGACGCTCTGCCCGTAGGGCGCGTCCTCGTGCAGGATGGCGATGCGCAGGCCGGCCAGCGGCGTCTGCCACAGCGCCGGAAGCAGCCAGCGGGTGGCGCGCAGGCTGAGGGCTGCGAAGTCGCTGCCGCGCGGGCAGGCGCGGAACAGGTAGCGGAAGCCGCGCGTGGTGATCGAATCGTTGATCGCGCCGAGCTCGAAATAGGGCAGCCCGGCCAGCTCCGAGGCCTGGCTGGCCGCCAGCGACAGCGGCGAGGCGCAGGTGCCGAAAATCGCCGCCACCCGCTCCGCCGCATTGGCCGGCTGCGCCAGCCGCCGCACCGCCTCGCCGGCCTGGGCGGCGTCCGTCGCCTCGGCCTTGACCAGCCGCAGCATCCGCCCCTGCACGCCGCCCAGGCCGGCGAGGCGGTGCGGCGGCTGGCGCAGCCG
>NZ_MLCO01000246.1 GCF_001982615.1 Teichococcus deserti
ACCCCCACCCGCCGGCCTCATGCCAGGCCATGGCCGCCAGCAGCGCGGTGGCTGCCGCCAGCCAGGGCCAGAGCAGGCGCCCTGACCAGCGGCCAAGCGCCAGCATCAACGAGACCGGCAGCAGCAGCGCCCCCGTCATCCCCAGCGCGTAAGGCCCCGGCGCGGTCAGCCAGCCCGGCAGGCCGCGCGGCGCATCGAGCAGCAGCAGGTGCAGCGCGATGCCCTGCCCCAGCCCGATCGCCGGCAGCAGGGCGGCGGCGCGGCTCATCGGGGGCACGGTGGTGTCGGAAGGCATCAGCGGGTCGGCTCCAGCTCGGGTCTCCCCCACGCTTGTCGCATGACGCGGGGGGCAGGAAACGACTATATGCGCATGCCACGCCTTCCCCACCCCGCCCGCGCGCGGCCACACGGACGGAGACTGCCCGCATGAAGATCGACGGTGTTCCCTATCGCAGCGTCTGGGTCGACCCCGAGGATGGCTGGTCGGTCCGCATCATCGACCAGACGCGGCTGCCCTGGACGGTCGACATCCTGCGGCTGACCGACGAGAAGCAGGTGGCCCATGCCATCAAGTCGATGCAGGTGCGCGGCGCGCCGCTGATCGGCGCGGTCGCCGCCTATGGGCTGGCGCTGGCCCTGAAGCGCGACGCCTCCGACGCCGCGCTGGAGAGCGTGGCCGCCATGCTCGGCCGCACCCGGCCTACGGCGATCAACCTGCGCTGGGCGCTGGCCCGCATGCTGGACGCGCTGCGCCCGGTGCCGGCCGGGCGCCGCGCCGATGCCGCCTATGCCGCCGCCGCCGCCATCGCCGAGGATGATGTCGAGACCTGCCGCGCCATCGGCAGCCACGGCCTGCCCCTGCTGCAGGAGATCGCGGCGCGGAAGCCGGGCCAGCCGATCAACGTGCTGACCCATTGCAACACCGGCTGGATCGCGACGGTCGACTACGGCACCGCGCTGTCGGTGGTCTACCAGGCGCATGACGCCGGCCTGCCGGTGCATGTCTGGGTGGACGAGACCCGGCCGCGCAACCAGGGCTCGGCGCTGACCGCCTGGGAGCTGGGCAAGCATGGCGTGCCGCACACGGTGGTGGCCGACAATGCCGGCGGCCATCTGATGCAGCATGGCCAGGTCGACATCGTGCTGGTCGGCACCGACCGCGTCACCCGGCAGGGCGACGTGGCGAACAAGATCGGCACCTACCTGAAGGCGCTGGCCGCGCATGACAACAACGTCCCCTTCTGGGTCGGCCTGCCGCATTCGACGCTGGACATGAGCGTGAGGGACGGCGTGAAGGAAATCCCGATCGAGGAGCGCGACGCGCGCGAGGTGCTGGAAGTCACCGGCCAGACCTGGGATGGCCGCATCGAGACGGTGCGCACCGCAGCCCCCGGAAGCGCCGGCGCCAACCCCGCCTTCGACGTGACCCCGGCCCGGCTGGTCACCGGCCTGATCACCGAGCGCGGCCGCTGCGACGCCTCGGAGGCCGGGCTGCTGGGCCTCTACCCGGAATTCGCCGCCGCCGCGGCGTGAGGCGAGAAGGGCCGCATCTCCCCCGGGGATGCGGCCCTTTCCTTCCGGCAGGACGGCGCGGCTGGCGATCGCGCTTCCGATCCCGGAACGATCCATGATCGGCTGAGGCCCCTCCCCGAGACCTGCCGACATGCGCACCATCGCCCTGTCCGCCCTCGCCGAGGCGCAGCCGCTCCACACCCTCGCCTTCGAGCCGCTGCTGGAGCTGCAGCGCGGGCTGGGCCTGCTCGGCGACGGGGTGCGCGAGCTGGACGGGCAGTTCGGCCCGCGCACCCGCAATGCCCGGGCCGAGTTCAAGGTCGGTTGCGGCGCGACGCCCGATGGCAATGTCTCCGCCGTCGCAGTGGGCGAGCTCTGCCGCCAGGTGGTGGTGGTGGAGGACATCGGCCGCCCCGACTTCGCGACGCGCGAAGGCACCATCGAGGCGATCATCGCCGCCTGCCGCCGCCATCGCCTCGGCCTGAAGCAGCAGATCGCCCATGTCCTGGCCACCATCGAGCACGAGACCCACCGCAGCTTCCTGCCGGTGCGCGAGGCCTGTTGACTGGGCGAGCCACGCGCCGGGGCTATCGCCGCGCGTTGCGCTACTCTCCTTATTATGGGCGCGGCTACGTGCAGCTGACCTGGAAGGACAACTTCCTGTCCTACGACAGAGTGCTGGAACGCGACCTGGGCAGCGGGCCGGACTCTGCCATGGACCCGGCCATCGCCCTCTTCGTGCTGGTCCACGGCCTCAAGACCGGCGCCTTCACCATCCGCAAGCTGGCCGACTTCGTGAGCGAGCGCGGCTGCGGCGACGTCAACGCCCGGCGCTGCATGAACGGACTGGACCGCGCCGAGGCGATCGCCGGCCTCGCCCGCGACTTCGAGGCGCAACGGCGCGACTGAGGGCTGGCGCTCGGCGCCCAGGCGTTGCACGCTTCTTGCAAACCAAGCGGCCATTCCGGCCGATAACCCGGCCCCATGGCCGGTCCCAGGGAGAGTCTCCGCCTATGCGTTCCTTTGCCCTTGCCCTGTTTTGCGCCCTTCCGCTCGCTTTGGCGGCAGCGCCGGGCAATGCCCAGCCCCAGCCTCTCCGCTCCGCGGTCGACGGCACCTTCGCCCCGCATGCCTTCCCCAAGCTCGACGGCGGCGTCCAGGGCTTCAACGTCGACCTGTTCACCGAGGTCGCGCGCCGCATGGGCCGGCCGATCACCATCGACAGCGCCAGCTTCTCCGGCCTGGTGCCGGCGCTGAACGCCGGCCGCTACGACTTCCTTGCCGCCCCGGTCACCGTGACCGCGGAGCGCGCCGAGAACCTGCTCTTCACCGAGGGCTACCTCTACACCGAATTCCAGTTCGGCATCCGCAAGGGCGGCACGCCGATCACCAGCCTGGCCGACCTGCGCGGCAAGGCCATCGCGGTGAACAAGGGCTCGGCCTACGATGCCTGGGCGCAGAAGAACGCGGCGACCTACGGCTTCACCGTGCAGACCTTCGACAGCCAGCCCGACGCCGTGCAGGCGGTGGTGACCGGCCGGGTCTTCGCGACGCTGGGCGGCAACACCACCATCCGCTACGCCGCCACCCGCACGCCGATGCTGGTGCCCGACTTCACCATCAAGGAAACCCGCGCCCACTGGGCCGCGCCCTTCCGCCGCGACAACGCCGAGCTGCGCAACGCGGTCGAGAACGTGCTGGAATGCATGAAGAAGGATGGCTCGCTGGCCGCCCTGTCGGAAAAGTGGTTTGGCGTGAAGCCGGCGGCCGACGACGCCGAGAACACCGCCTTCCCGGGCTACGGCGTCCCGGGCCTGCCGGGCTACGACCCGACGCCGCATGAAGTGCGGTGCAACTGAGAGAGAAGACAGGGTTAAGGCTGGGGGAATGAATTCCCCCAGGCCCCCTTCTTTTTTCTGTTTTGTTGGCCGTTTGACGGGCAGCGCCTGATCACAGGCGACACCAGGGTGTCCCGGCGGGACGCCTCATATGAAAACAACGCGTCCTTGAAGGTCGCGCTGCCGTTCAGTGCCGTGTCCCGCGTTGCCACGAGCGCGCGGCAGCACTGAAAGAAAAAAGAAGGGGTCGAGGGGAATTCATTCCCCTCGCCTACC
>NZ_MLCO01000247.1 GCF_001982615.1 Teichococcus deserti
TGCAGAAGGGGCTGCAGAAGTTCGAGGCCGGGGTTAACCCCGGCCTCGAACTTCTGCAGCCCCTTCTGCACGATGGCCTCGGCGGCGCGCATCTGGGCGTAGGCCCGGGCGATCGGGAACTGCACGCCCTGGTTCTGTCCGATCGGCCGGCCGAACAGCACGCGCTCCTTGGCGTAGTTGACCGACTTCTCGATGAACCACTTGGCGTCGCCGATGCATTCCGCGGCGATCAGCAGCCGCTCGGCATTCATGCCATCGAGGATGTAGCGGAAGCCTTTGCCCTCGACGCCGACCAGATTCTCGGCCGGCACCTCCATGTTGTCGAAGAAGACCTCGCAGGAATTGTGGTTCATCATGGTGCGGATCGGCCGGATGGTCAGCCCCTTGCCCAGCACGGTGCGCATGTCGACGATGAAGGTCGACAGCCCCTCGGTCTTCTTCGCCACCTGGTCGCGCGGCGTGGTGCGCGCCAGCAGCAGCATCAGGTCGGAATGCTCGGCGCGCGAGGTCCAGATCTTCTGGCCGTTGACGATGTACTTGTCGCCCTCCTTGCGGGCGACGGTGCGCAGCGCCGTGGTGTCGGTGCCGCTGGTCGGCTCGGTCACGCCGAAGGCCTGCAGCCGCAGCTCGCCGCTGGCGATCTTCGGCAGGTACTCGGCCTTCTGCCGCTCGTTGCCGTGCCGCAGGATGGTGCCCATGATGTACATCTGGGCGTGGCAGGCGGCGCCGTTGCAGCCCTGGCGCTGCACCTCCTCCAGGATCGCCGCCGCCGCCGACAGCGGCAGGCCGGACCCGCCGAACTCCTCCGGGATCAGCGCCGACAGCCAGCCGGCCTCGGTCAGCGCCTGGACGAATTCGGTGGGATAGCCGCGCACCTCGTCCAGCTTGCGCCAGTATTCGCCGGGGAAGCGGGCGCAGAGCTTGGCCACCTCGGCGCGGATCTCGGCATGGTTGTCGGTCGTCTGGTCCATCGGGAGCTCTTTCAGGCGGCTTCGGCGGGATGCTGCAGCAGGGCGGAGACGTCGTTCAGCCGGTCCATCCGCGCGATGGTCTCGGCCAGCGCCGAGGCGGCCTCGGCGCCCAGCACGGCGTCCGCCAGCCCGCCGAACTTGGCGCGCAGCTCCGCCTCGCTGAGGAAATTATCGGGCTCGCCCTTCGGCACGATCACCGTGCGGGTGAAGGTCTGGCCCCGCGCCCGCAGCGTCAGCTTGCCGGACATGTTGGCGGGGAACTCGGCCTCGATCTCGGGGTCGTTCTCGCAGGTGATCTTCTGCATCAGCGCCTTCCGCGCCGGATCCTGCAGCTGGGCATAGCTGTCCCAGCCCATGGCGCCGGTGGCCAGCGCCGTCGCGATGACGAAGGGCCCGCTGAACTGCCCATCGACGATATTGGTCGGGTTCGCCTTGCGCTCTGGCGGCGAGCCCACCAGCAGCATCCCCGCGCGCGAAATTCCCAAGGTGGCGCCTTCGATCTCGCCGGCCTCGAGGCCTAGCTCCGCCCGCAGCGCCAGCGCCGCGTCGATCCCCGCATGGCCCCAGCGGCAGGACGGATAGGGCTTCACCCCCGTCAGCATCAGCTCCCACACCTGGCCGATATCCTGCAGCACGCGCTCCGGCTGCGGCTCCGGCGCATAGGAGCGCAGGAAGCCATGCTTGCCTTCGATCGCGTCGGCAGCCCCCTTGAAGCCTTCCCGCGCCAGCGTCGCCGCCGTCAGCCCGGCCATGCCGGCCCAGCCCACCTGGAACCGCTTGGTCCAGGCGCCGTTCGCCAGGAACTGCAGGCTGCCCGCGCTCTGGCTCAGCGCGATGCCCAGCGCCGAGGCCATCCCCGCCGCATCCAGCCCGAAGACCCGCGCCGCCGCCGCCGCCGCGCCGAAGGCGCCGCAGGTGGCCGAAGGATGGAAGCCGCGGTCGTAATGCGCCCCCGCCGGCAGCGCCAGCGCCAGCCGCAGCGCGACCTCGTAGCCCGCGACGATGCCGGCCAGAACCTCGGCCCCCGAGGCGCCCACCATCTCGCCGGCGGTGATCGCGGCCGGGATCACCGGCGCGCCGGGATGCACCACGGCCACCGCATGCGTGTCATCGAAATCCAGCGAATGGCCGAGCGTCGCGTTGATCAGCGTGGCACCCGCGGGGCTGTAGGTGGCGCGGTCGGCGAAGACCCGGCTGTCGCCACGGTCGAGGCCCAGCGCCTTCACGGCGGCCAGCAGCGCCGGCGTGCTCTCCGCCTCATGCCGGGCGCGGACGATATTGCCGACGAGGTCGAGCACCAGATCGCGCGCGCGCGCCACCACCTCGGGCGGTAGCGCCTCCAGGCGGAGGCCGGACGCGAAGGCGGACAAGTCCTGGGTGATGCCCATCGGCGCTACTCCCAAAAGGAAGGCCGGGGGAAGGAATTCCCCCGGACCCCCATCTTTTTTCTATCAGATCAGACAGGATCCCACGAGAAGACGTCGCCGCTGCGCTCAAGCGCCATGAAGGCGGCCTTGAAGCTGGGCAGCGCATGCTCGGCGATCAGTTCAGGCGTCCAACCCTCGGAGCGATGCGCGCTGCGCACCGGGCGCGGCTGGCTGAACAGGAACAGCTCGTTGTTGCGGGCAGCGAAGATCTGGCCGTTCACGTCCTTGGCCGCATCGCTCGCCAGGAAGACGGCCAGCGGCGCGTTCTTCTCCGGCGTCATCCGCTTCAGCTTCTCGACGCGCGCCTTCTGCTCCGGCGTCTCGGCCGGGATCGAGCTCGTCATGCGGCTCCAGGCAAACGGCGCGATGCAGTTCGACCGCACGCCGAAACGCTGCATGTCCAGAGCGATCGACTTCGACAGCGCCGCGATGCCCAGCTTCGCCGCCGAATAATTCGCCTGGCCGAAATTGCCGATCAGGCCGGAGGTCGAGGTCATGTGCACATAGGCGCCCGAGCCCTGCGCCCGGAAATGCTCGGCGGCAGCGCGGGAGACGAAGAAGCTGCCGTTGAGGTGCACGTTGATGACCGCCAGCCACTCTTCCGCGGTCGTCTTGTGGAAGATCTGGTCGCGCAGGATGCCGGCGTTGTTGACCACGATGTCGATGCGGCCGAAGGCGTCGATCGCGGTCTTGACGATGTTCCGCGCGCTGTCCCAGTCGGAGACGCTGTCGGTGTTGGTCACCGCCTGGCCGCCGCGCTGCTCGATGATGTTGCGCGTCTGCTCGCCCGGCGTCGCCGAGGTCTCGCCCTCGCCAGTCAGCGAGGCGCCGATGTCGTTCACCACCACCTTGGCCCCGGCCAGCGCCATGGCCAGCGCGATCTCGCGGCCGATGCCGCCGCCGGCGCCGGTGACGATGGCGACCTTGCCTTCAAGCATCATGGTCTCGTTTCCTCGTTCTCGAACAAAGGCCGGGGCTCGACGCCCCGGCAACCAGTCTTAGGCGGGGGTGAACATCGGCACCGGCGGCCCGTCACCATCGGTCGGCTGGAACTGAAGCCGGACCTTCTGGCCGATGCGGATGCTCTCGAACGGCGCGCCGATGATGTTGGTCATCATCCGCGGCCCCTCCTCGAGCTCCACATAGGCGATGGCATAGGGCACCTTCGCCCGCATGATGCTGAAGCTGTAGATGGTGCCGGCGCCCTTGGCGGGCACCAGCTCAACCTCGCCCTCGTCGTCGAAGGGGCAGACCGGGCGCGGCGGGTAATGCAGCTTGCCGGTCTTGCTGTTGCGGCCGAGCAGCAGCTTGCCCTCGCGCGCCGCGTCCCAGAATTTCTGGGTCGAGGGATCGGGGGTCGGCGCCGGCGGGATGCGGGTCTCGGTCATGCGCTCAGCTCCTCTCCAGCACCAGCGTGGCGCTGCCATGCCGCGTGCCGAGCGAGCCGCCCGTGCCATGCGCCAGCGCCAGGTCGCAATTCTTCACCTGCACGGCCGGATGCGCCTCGCCGCGCAGCTGCCGCACCGCCTCGATCACCTTGGTGATGCCGCCGCGATTGGCCGGGTGGTTGTTGCACAAGCCCCCGCCATCGGTGTTGAAGGGCAGCTTGCCGACGCCCGAGATCAGGTTGCCGTCGGCGACAAACTTGCCGCCCTGCCCCTTCTCGCAGAAGCCGAGGTCTTCCAGCTGCATCAGCACGGTGATGGTGAAGCTGTCATAGATGCTGGCATACTTGATATCGGCCGGCTTCACGCCCGCCATCTCGAAGGCCCGGGCGCCGGCGAAACGCGCGCCGGTATAGGTCAGGTCGATGCGGCCGCCATCGACATGCTTGATCGCCTCGCCGGCGCCGCGGATGGTCACCACCGGCCGCTTCAGCGTGCGGGCGATCTCCGGGCTGGTCACCACCAGCGCGCCGCCGCCATCGCTGATGACGCAGCAATCCAGGCGGTGCAGCGGGTCGGCGACCAGCGGCGAATTCACCACATCCTCGACGGTGACCACCTTGCGCAGCATGGCATGCTCGTTGTGCTGCGCATGATGGCTGGCGGCGACCTTGATCCAGGCCAGCTGCTCGGAGGTCGTGCCAAACTCATACATGTGCCGCTGGGCGCACATGGCGTACATGTTGGCGATCGCCGGGCCGAAGGGGAATTCGAACTGCACGTCCGGCTGGCGCGGGTCGCCCGGGCGCGGCGCGGTGCCGGTGGCGACACCTTCGGAGCGCGGGCGGCCGGCCAGCGTCAGCAGCGCCACCTTGCACTTGCCCATGGCGATGGCTTCGGCCGCATGCGCCACATGCGCCAGGTACGAGCAGCCGCCGACATCGGTGGAGTCGTAATGCGTCAGCCGGTCCAGGCCGATGTAATCCGCCATGCTCAGCGGACCCATGCCCGGCGCGTCGCCGGCGCAGAAATAGCCGTCGACGTCGGCCCGCGTCAGCCCGGCATCGCGCAGCGCGCCGAGCGCCACCTCCGCATGCAGCTGCGCCACGCTCTTGTCTTCGGCCTTGCGCGTCGGATGCTCATAGGCGCCGACGATGCAGGCCTTGCCTCGGATGCTCAAACGCCTCTTCCTTCCCCTGTTGGCGCCGCTGCCGGACAGCGGCCGATCATTGTCAGCCCGGCAGCCCCAGCACGTTCTTCGCCAGGATGCCGCGCTGGATTTCCGAGCTGCCGCCATAGATGGTCGTCGGCCGCGCCTCGATGAACTGGCCGGAGGGATGCAGGTCGCGGTTGCCCTCCATCGGCTTCAGCAGGCCCGCATTCTCGCCGGCAATCTCCAGCATCAGCTCGGTGATGCGCTGGAACAGGTCGGACTGGTGCAGCTTCAGCATCGAGACATCCGGGCCCAGCGTCTCGCCGCGCCGCAGGATGGCGACGAAGCTCTCATAAAGCGCCTTGTGGTCCTCGAGGTCGCAGCGCAGCCGGATGTAGCGGTCCTGGAAATCAGGCTCCTCAAAGACCCCCATCCGCTCGGCCAGCGTCCGCAGCCGCGCCAGGGCGTAGCCCGACTGCCGCGGCGAACCGAGAAAAATACGCTCGAAGCCGAGCAGGGCCTTGGCCATGCTCCAGCCCTTGTTGACCTCGCCCACCAGGTTCTCGGCGGGGACACGGACATTGTCGAAGAAGACCTCGCAGAACTCGTCATGCAGGCCGAGGTTGATGATCGGCCGCACGGTGACGCCCGGCGTCGCCATGTCGATCAGCAGGAAGGAAATTCCTTCCTGCTTCTTGGCCGACTTGTCCGTGCGAACCAGACAGAAAATCCAGTTGGCATCGGTGGCCAGCGTGGTCCAGATCTTCTGGCCGTTGACGACATAGTGGTCGCCGTCCAGCACCGCCTCGGTGCGCAGCGAGGCCAGGTCGGAACCGGCGCCGGGCTCGGAATAGCCCTGGCACCAGATATGCTCGCCGGCCAGGATCTTCGGCAGGAACTTCGCGCGCTGCGCGTCGGTGCCAAAGCGGATCAGCAGCGGGCCCAGCATGATCACGCCATGGTCGGGCAGGCGCGCCACGCCGTGGCGTTCGTATTCCTCGATCAGGATGATCTGCTTCGAGGCGTCGAGCCCCATGCCGCCCAGCTCGACCGGCCAGCCCGGCGCGACCCAGCCCTTCTGCTGCAGGATGCGGAACCATTCCTCGCCCTCCTGCCAATGCAGGCGGTGCGGCGGGTTGCGCAGATGCGCCGGATAGCTGCTTTCGACGAAGCGGCGCACCTCGGCACGGAAGTCATCGTCGGACAGCGCGTTGTGGTCGCTCATGCCTCTTCCTCCGGCGTCTGCGCCGCGAAGCGGCGGCGATGCAGGCCAGCGCTGCCATATTGGCTGGCCAGCACCATCACCTTGCGCAGGTAGAGGCCGATATCGGCCTCGTCGGTATAGCCGATGCCGCCATGCAGCTGCACCGCCTGGCGGGTGACCAGCAGCGCCGCATCCGCCGCCCGCGCCTTGGCGCGCGAGATCGCCGCCTGGCGCTGCCGCCGCGGCGCGCCGCGATCGGCGAGCGCCGCCGCCGCCTCGACGCTGGCCCGCGTCAGCGCGATCTGGATCTTCAGATCCGCAGCCCGGTGCTGCAGCGCCTGGAAGCTGCCGATCGGCTTGCCGAATTGCTGGCGCGTCTTCAGGTAGTCCAGCGTCAGCGCAAAGGCCTGGTCCATGACGCCCAGCAGATAGGCGGCGGTGCCCAGCGCCGCCTCGTCAAGCGCGTCCTCGAGCACGGCGGGGTCGAGCTTCAGCACATCGCCGCGCTCGGCGGGGCGCAGCGTGCCGAAGGCGCCGCCATCCTGGGTCGGCTCCAGCGTCAGATCTGCCCCCTCGGCGGATTGCCGCAGCAGCCCGCGTCCGGCGACCGGCACCAGGAAGGAGCCAGCGCCACCGGCCATCGGCAGGAACAGGCGCGGCCCGCCCGGAGTGCCGGGGATCGACAGGCTGCCCGGCTTCTCCTGCCAGGCGGTCAGCACCAGGCTTTCGCCCGCGAGAACGTCTTCCAGCGGCGCGCCGGCGGCGGCCAGCAGGCGGGCGGACACCGTCGCGGCGACCAGCGGCTCCGGCGCCAGCGCGGCGCCGAGTTCTTCCACGAGCGCGACATATTCGGACAGGCCCAGGCCGGCGCCGCCGGATTCCTCCGGCACCAGCAGCCCGATCCAGCCCTGCTCGCCCATCTGGCGCAGCACGCCGGCATCGAAGCCTGTGCCCTTGAAGCGCAGCTCGCGGATGCGCTTGCGGTCGCCGCCGCGCGGCGCCAGGCCGGCGGCGCTGTCGCGGATCATGCGGATGGATTCCGCGCGGTCCTCGGGCTCCATCACCGCGCTCATGCCGCGAACTCCGCATGGCCGTTGTTGACCACGACCACGTCGCGCTCGACGACGCGGGCGCGGAAGGCACCGTTCTTCCAGATCTCGGTGCGGATGGTCTCGCCGGGATAGACCGGCGAGGAGAACCGCAGGGAAAGCTTCTTCAGCGCCTCGGGGCGGTAGTCGCCGAGCTCGCGCATCAAGGCATGGGTGACGACGCCCAGCGTGCAGAGCCCGTGCAGGATCGGCCGCGGGAAGCCGGCCTTGGCGGCGATCTCCGGGTCGATATGCAGCGGGTTGTCGTCGCCGTTCAGCCGGTAATAGAAGGCCTGCTCCAGCCGGGTCGGCAGGTCGACCACGATGTCCGGCGCGCCTTCCGGCATCGGGTTGGGCGGGATCACCGGGCCCGAGGGGCCGCCGAAGCCGCCATCGCCGCGCAGGAAGGTGGTGCTGCCGGTGGTGGCCAGCAGCTTGCCCGTCGCCGCGTCGGTGATCTCCTTCTCCGAGTAGAGCAGCGCGCCCTTGCCCTCGCCCTTGTCGACCAGGCCGGTGACGCGGGTGCGGCCGATCACCTCGCCCGAGGCCGGGAGCGGCGCGTGCAGGGTGATGCGCTGCTCGCCATGCACCACCTTCACCGCGTCGATGCCGGTCGCCGGGTCGGCGGCCCAGAAGCCGGGATGGCCGATCACCACCGCCATCGCGGGCACCACCGCCGGCCCCTTATGCGTCGCCACATAGGGCAGCTGTCGCGCATCCATCGGGTCCTGGCCGAAGCCGATCGACAGGGCGTAGAAGACGGCGTCGCGCGCGGTCAGCGTCTGCCGCACCTCGGGGATCTTGAAGTTGAGCAGCTTGTCATAGTCGATCATGCGTCACCCTCCGCGATGTCGATCACCGCATCGGCGGCGAAGGCGCCCTGCCCCTGCGGCATGGCGAAGACGGGGTTGAGGTCGATGCCGGCCAGCCTCGGCCCGGCCTGGGCAGCGAAGACCGACAGCCGCGACAGCATTTTTTTCAGCGCGTCGATATCGGCGGGCGGCCGGCCGCGGGCGCCGAGCAGCAAGGGCGCGCCCTTGATCGAGCGGATCATCTCCTCGGCTTCCGCCTCGTCGAAGGGGCAGCGGCGGAAGGAAACGTCCTTGAGGATCTCGACGAAGATGCCACCCAGGCCGAACATGGCGACCGGGCCGAAGACCGGGTCGCGATGCACGCCCAGGATGCATTCGACGCCGCCGGACAGCTGCTTAGCCACCAGCACGCCTTCGATCCGCGCGGCCGGGGCGGCGCTCTTGGCCCGCTGCAGCAACAGGGAAAAGCCGTCGCGCACGGCGGCGGCGTCGGACACGTTCAGAAGAACGCCGCCGATCTCCGACTTGTGCAGGATGTCGGGCGACAGGATTTTCAGCACCACCGGGAAGCCGATCTTCTCCGCCGCCGCCACCGCCGCTTCCACGGTCGGGCAGGCGGCTTCCGGCGCGGCGGGGATGCCGGCCTCGGCCAGGATGCGCTTGGCCTCGGCCTCGCTGGGCGTGGTCGCCGGCAGGGTGAAGGCCGGCAGGGCGGGCGGCGCCGGCGGCGCGACGCGGGCGAAGGAATCGCCGTATCGGCCCATGGCCTCGATGGCGGCGACGGCGCGGGACGGGTCCTCGAAGACGGTGAAGCCGTCCTCCTCGAACTGGCGCACCAGCGGCGGGTCGGCCAGCACCGACAGCACGAAGAGGCGGTCGGGATGCGCGGCGCGCACCGCCGCCAGCTCCGACCGCAGCCGTGGCGCGACCGAGGCCGCGCCGCCGGCATGGGTGAAGAAGGACAGGATCGACGAGTAGCCGCCCTCCTCCACCAGCGCCTTGGCGAAGGTGCCAACGAGAGAAAGATCGTTCAGCGCCTGGGCGGTGCAGTCCACCGGGTTCTGCGGCGCGCAGAAGGGCAGCGCCTCGCGCAGCTTCTGCTGGGCGGGCTCGGGCATTTGCGGCATCGGCAGGCCGGCGGCCTCGGCGGCGTCGGAGATCAGCACGCCGGCGCCGCCGCTGATGGTCAGCACGCCCAGCGTGTTGCCGGCCGGATAGATCTTCCGGGTGGCGAGGCGCGCGATGTCCAGCATCTCCTCGGTGGTGCGGGCGCGGACCACGCCAAACTCGGCCAGCACCGCATCCGTCACCGCGTCGTCGCCGGCGATGGAGGCCGTGTGCGACCGAGCCGCCGCGCTGCCGACCGCGCTGCGGCCGACCTTCATCAGCACCACCGGCTTGCGGTTCTTCCGCGCCAGCTCGAGGGCGGCCAGGAAGCTGTCGGCGTCGCGGATGCCCTCGGCATAGGCAGCGATGACCTCGGTGTCCGGGTCCTGCGCCATCCAGCCGATCATATGGCCGACATTCAGGTCGGCCTCGTTGCCGGTGGTCACCACGCAGGACAGGCCCAGGCCGAAGTCGCGCGCCAAGCCGAAGACATGCATGCCATAGGCGCCGGACTGGCTGGCGATGCCGATCGGCCCGGGCTTCGGCGAGCCGCGCTCCAGGCTGCTGGTGAAGGTGCCGTAGAAGCCGGTGCGGGCGTTGAACAGGCCCAGGCAGTTCGGCCCCAGCAGCCGCATGCCATGCGCCTGGGCATCGGCCACCAGCCGCGCCTGCGCCGCCTCGCCGTCATCGCCCATCTCGGCGAAGCCGGCGCTGAACATGATCGCCGCCTTGACGCCGCGCTGCGCCAGCTCCTGCACGGCAGGGCCGGCGGCAGCAGCGGGCACCGCGATGATGGCGACGTCCGGCACCTCCGGCATCGCCGCGATGCTGGCAAAGGCAGGAAGCCCCTGGATCTCGTCCCGCTTCGGATTGACCGGCAGGATCCGCCCCTGGAAGCCGAGCTCCTTCATATAGGCAATCGGCCGCCCGCCGATCCGCGCGGCATCGGCCGAGGCGCCGATCACCGCCACCGAGCGCGGCGTCAGCAGGGCCGAGAGCGTGTCCATCGGCAGCGCCGATCCTGCGGTCGCGTGGGGTGGCGGCAGGCGCGTATCAGGCAACGGCGCATTTCCCTTCCCGGGGGCAGCGCTGCGGCCATCGGCCGCCCCTGCCCGACTGTTTCCTGGCGGGCGCCGGTGACCGTGCCCCTGGCCTTCGCGGCCTTGGCCGGGAGGCTAGACCCGGGGCGCCGGCCATTCAATATGCCGAACGCCATTCAACCATGTAAAATCATGGACGGACGGTTAGCCGCTGGCCCTCTCGACGCGGCGGCCCGCCAAGGCCAGGATCGGCCGGTTTCGAAGACGGATGCGCCGCATGATCCTGACCAGCCCCGAGGCCGTCGGCCTCTGCCCGCAGCGCCTGGGCCGCATCGCCGACTGGGCGGAGTCCTGGGTGGCCAGCGGCCGGCTGCCTGGCCTCACCACGCTGGTGGCGCGGCGCGGCCAGGTGGCCCACCTGCACAGCACGGGGCTGGCCGATGTCGCGCGCGGCACGCGGATGACACCGGAGACGGTGCTGCGCATCTATTCGATGACCAAGCCGCTCACCAGCCTGGCGCTGCTGATGCTCTACGAGGAAGGGCGCTTCCAGCTCGACGACGCCATCACCCGCTTCCTGCCGGAATTCCGCGACATGCGGGTGGCCGTCGGCGGCGCCCGCGGCAAGGTCGAGACCGTCCCTGCCATCCGCGACATCACCTTCCGCGACCTGCTGACCCATACCTCGGGCCTGACCTACGGCTTCATGCAGGCCGGCCTGGTCGACGGGCTCTATCGCGACCACGGCGTCGACTTCCAGACCGCCGAGGCGAGCCTGGCCGAGGTGGTGGGACGCCTGGCCGCGCTGCCGCTGATCGCCCAGCCCGGCACCGCCTGGAACTACAGCGTCTCCACCGACGTGATCGGCCACCTGGTCGCGGTGATCTCCGGCCAGAACTTCGACGCCTTCCTGCGCGAGCGCGTCCTCCGCCCGCTCGGCATGAAGGAGACCGACTTCCACGTCACCGAGGCGCAGCGCCCGCACTTCGCCGCCAACTACGCCCGCTCGGCCGAGGGCGGGCTGACGCTGATCGACGACCCGGCCACCAGCCGCTTCCTGACCCCGCCGCGGGTCTGCTCGGGCGGCGGCGGGCTGGTCTCGACGGTCGGCGACTACTGGCGCTTCTGCCAGCTGATGCTGAACCGCGGCGTGCTGGACGGCACCCGCCTGCTCGGCCGCAAGACGGTGGAGCTGATGACTGCCAACCACCTGAACGGCGACATGGCCGCGATGGGCCAGGCCCGCTGGTCGGAGTCCACCGCCGAGGGCATCGGCTTCGGCCTGGGCTTCTCGGTGATGCTGAACCCGGCGCGCGCGCAGATCACCGGCACGCCCGGCGAATTCGCCTGGGGTGGTGCTGCGTCCACCGCCTTCTGGATCGACCCGGCCGAGGAGATGGCGGTGATCCTGCTGACGCAGATGACGCCGTCCTCCACCTACCCGATCCGGCGGGAGCTGCGGGTGCTGAGCTATGCCGCGGTGGTGGACTGAGGAGCGTCCCGCCGCCGGCCTCATGGTGCCAAAGAATGGCGGGGTCCGGGGTGACACTGTCACCCCGGCGGGGTCAGGGGCGGAGCCCCTGGCGCTTGCCTTCCCCTGCCCTAAATTCCCCCCACACACCCATCAAGGCTGTCTCCTATACCCATCTGACGCTGCCGACGACCCTCCCCCCCCCGTCGTCCCCGA
>NZ_MLCO01000248.1 GCF_001982615.1 Teichococcus deserti
GGCAGGAGGGGCGCGGACGGCAGCCAGGCGCGGCTGTCGCGGCCCGCCAGGTTGGCCGCGGCCTCGGCCAGCTCGGCGCGGCCGGCGGTCTGCAGTCCCAGCACCACGTCGCGCAGCGCCGCCTCGATCGACAGGCAGTCGGCGCCGCCGCTGCGCGCCAGGCACGGCGCGACCTCCGGCCGGTGCTGAAATGCCATCGGGCAGTGCCAGAGCTGCTGCCGCTGCTCGGCCACGGCATGCGGCGCATGGTCAGCATCGGCGCCGGCGCGGCATTCCAGCAGGTAGCAGCCGCCATCGGCGGCGGCGCGGCGGCGCAGCCCGCCGGGCAGGGCCTCCCAGCGGTCGCTGCCGGCCAGGGCCAGCAGGGCGGCGCGGCGGCGGTCGGTCAGCGGCGCGGCAAGCACGGCGCGGGTCAGCGGCGCCAGGCCGATGGCGCGCATCTGACCGCCGATGGCCAGCAGCTGGTCGCGGATGGCAGCTTCCTCGGCAGGGCCTGCCGCCTCGAGCGGCGCGGCCAGGCCGGGATCGAGATAGTCCGGCAGCACCACCGGGGCATCGCGGCCCAGCCGCGACAGCCAGAGCCGGTCCAGCGCCGCACCGGCGGCGTTCAGCAACAGGGTCAGGCCGAGCGACATCGATTGTTCCATGTCCTGGCGGCGCAAGGCATCGGGCGACAGATCCGCCTTTCTGGCTGGCTTTCCGCAGTTCAGCGAATGGCAGGAGTATGGAAGGGGGCGGTTAACAAAGCCTGATGCTCCCGGAAATCTTGCCAGAAACTGAAACATCATCGCGGAAGCCGGCAACGCAGGGCGGCGCCGTCCGTTCACCGCAACAGCCGGGACCTGCCCCGTCCCCCCTGCCCGCCGTCCCGACCCGGAGGATCCCCGCCACCATGCGTCCTGGCCTCATGCTCCTCCTCCTGGCCTGCAGCGCCCTGCCGGCGGCGGCGCAGCCGGTGCGCCAGCCGCTGCCGCCGCTCTCGGCCGAGGGGCTGCGCAGCGACAGCTTCGACGCCCGCGCCTTCGACCCGCTGGGCCCGCGCCGGCCGGCCCAGGCCGAGGCGCGCAACGCGCCCACCCCGCCGCCGCGCCCCGGCGCTGCCCTGCCGGCCGCGCCTCTGACCCAGGCCGGGCCCGGCGCCGGACCGAGCGCCGCCATCGCCGCGCCGGTGCAGGAGGCGCGGGCCGACACCGACACCCTGCGCCGCCCCGGCGTCGGCCGCGACCTGCTGAGCGACTGGTGGACCCGGCAGCAATTTGGCGGGCTGCGTTAAGTCCGGCGGATGCTGCGCACATCTTGGTCAGGCGATTTTGAGACACCGTTGATCTTCTGACGGGCGAGGCTTTGCGGGCATGATGCAGCCGCCGCCGACGCGCCGCGTCGCGTCGCGCGCGGCGCTGCTGCGCGCATGGAGCGCGCCCCCTTCCCCGTCATGAGGACTGCATGAAGCTCACCGCGAGCAAGGGCTATGTCGTCGTCCACCAGGGCCTCGGCCTCTATGTCGGCCGCACCCCGGCACTGGCCTGCTGGTCGAAGCTGAACGCCGCCGGGCGCGATGCCGTCGCAACCTTCCCCTCCGAGGCGCAGGCGCGCTTCCATGTCGAGCTCTGGGAAGGCGGCTGGCCGGATGACGCCGTGCAGGCCGGCATCGCCCTGCATGCGGTGGAGGTCGACCGGCCGGGCGGCTGGGCGAGCATCGCCGCCCTGCGCGCCGCCGGCCTCGAGGACCATCTGGGCGAGCTGGCCCATCCCGGCTGGGGCCACAGCCCCGGCCATTGCTGAGCCTCTCCTCCAAGAAGGGGCCTCAGATAAACTGCAGCTCCGCATGCAGGGCGCCGCTGGCTTTCAGCGCCATCAGCACGGAGATCAGGTCGCGCGGCGCCAGGCCCAGCGCGTTCAGCCCATCCACCAGATCCTTCAGCGTCGAGGCCTGCGGCACCACCGCCAGGCGGCGGCCGCGCTGGTCGTCCACCTCGACATCGGTGCGCGGCACCACCACCGTCTCGCCGCCCGAGAGCGGGTTGGGCTGGCTGACCTGCGGTGTCTCGGTGACGCGGATCACCAGATTGCCATGGGTGATGGCGACCGGATCGATGCGCACCTGGGCACCGACGACGATGGTGCCGGTGCGCTCGTCGATCACCACCCGTGCCGGCGTCTCCGGCGTGATCGGCAGGCTTTCCATCTGGGCGACCAGCGCCGGCAGCCGCTCGCGAAAGGCGACGGGGACGCGCAGCTGCACCGTCGCCAGGTCCAGTGCCGAAGCCGTGTCGGGGCCGAAGCGGCGGTTCAGCGCTTCCTCGATGCGCAACGCCGTGGTGAAGTCCGGGGCACGCAGCGACAGGCGCAGCACCTCGGCATTGCGCAGCTCGATGGGCACCTCGCGCTCGACCATGCCGCCGCTGGGGACGCGGCCCTGGGTGGTGACGCCGCTGCTGACGCTCTGCGCCTGGCCGCCGGCCTGGAAGCCGCCGACCACCACCGGCCCCTGGGCCACCGCATAGACCTCGCCATCGGCGCCGAGCAGCGGCGTCACGATCAGCGTGCCGCCATTGAGGCTGCGGCTGTCACCCAGCGAGGAGGCCTGCACGTCGATCAGCGTGCCCTGCCGCGCGAAGGGCGGCAGGGTGGCAGTGACGATGACGGCCGCGGTGTTGCGGGTCTGCACCCGGGCATCGGCCACGTTGATGCCCATGCGCTCGAGCATGGCGCTCAGGCTCTGCAGGGTGAAGGGGTTGTTGCGCAGCTGGTCGCCGGTGCCCTGCAGCCCGATCACCAGCCCGTAGCCGACCAGCTGGTTCCCCCGCACCCCCTCGATGGTGATGATGTCCTTCAGCCGCACCTGGGCGCTTGCGGGCAGCGCCGGCAGCAGCAGCCCCAGCAGCAGACCGAGAAATTTCGTGTGACGCAGGATGCGGCGCGGCATGGCGGCGCCTCCCGTCAGCTCTTGTAGCGCAGGCCGGCGATCGCCAGCGAGGCCAGCGGCATCACCGCCGGGTTCAGCCCGATCAGCGACTTCAGCGCCTCCAGCGCCTCCTGCACCTGCAGGTCGCGCTGCAGCCGCGCTTCGGGCGGCAGCGGCCGCGCCTCCTGCAGCCGCTGCACCGCGCCCCAGAGCTGCACCGCCGCCTCCCGCGCGAGCGGCGTCGCCATCATGAAGCCCTCGGCGCAATCCTCGGTGCCGCAGCCCAGTGCCTCGGCAATGGCGGCATAGGTGGCGATGTCCTCCTCCTCCAGCGCCAGCGGGACGAAGGGCGGATCGGCCAAGGGAAGCTGGCTGGAAGGCATGTCCGGATTCTCCGTGTCCTGGCCCGCGGACAAGCGCGCGCAGCGCAGGAAAGTTCAGAGGTAGTTGACGAAGCTGAGATCGGCGAGGCGCGCGGTGATGCTGTAGGTCGCCTGCAGCTGCAGCTGCAGCTGGCTGATGCGGTCGGAGACGGTGTAGTAGTCCGAGGCTTCCAGATCGTTGATCTGGGCGGTCGCGGCGCTGACCGCGCGATCCTGGATGTCGGCGACGTTCTGCAGCCGCTGCTGCTTGGTCCCCAGCACGCCGGCGACGACGGTCAGCTGTGCGCGCGCCGTGCGCATCAGGTCGCCCGCCTTGTCGAGAATGGCGGTGCGCGCCTCCTCCGACAGCGAGGTGTCCGGCGCGTCCAGCAGGGTCAGCATCGACAACGCCTCATAGGCGTTCTTGAAAGTGTCGTTGTCGGCGCGGACATTGTAGCTCAGCGTCTCGCCGGCGCCGATGCGCACCAGGGAATTGGCGTCGCTCTCCGGGTCGGTGCTGCCGTTCATCGCGGTGCGGCTGGTCGAGACATAGACCAGCCCGTAGAAGGAGGTTGTTCCCGTCGCGTCGCGCTGGACATTGGCGAACATGGCGTCGAAACCGGCCAGCATGGTCGTCGTCTGGGTCGCGTCGAGCGGCGCGCCGGCCGCCGTCACCGCCGTGGTCAGCTGCCCGGAAGCCCAGGCCGCCAGCGCCGCCGAATCTGCAACCGGTGGCTTGGACGTATCGGTCCCGCCAAAAATATTCTGCCCGTCCCAATGCGCGTTCAGCAGGTCGGTCAGGCTGCCCAGCACTTCCTTGGCGTGGCTGGCGATGATGGTGTAGCCATTGTCCTTCAGCTGATCGACCTTGAGGATCTCGGGCGACATCTGGTCCATCAGGTCGCCGATCGAGGTCATGGCGGTCTGCATGGTCTTCAGCCGCTCGCCGGCCAGGCTGGTCGCGTTCTTGATCGCCTCGCCCTGCTGCACGTCGCCATAGAGCTTGTAGAGCAGCGAGGCGCCGACGCCCAGGCTGCGCGCCGGATCGGCCTTGCGTCCGGAGGACATCTCGGCGGTCAGGACGGCCAGGTCGCTCTGCATCCGCATCAGCCCGGCCTGGCGGCCAAGGGCGATGCCGGAGGGGGACACGCGGTCGGACATCATCGCTCTCTCCTGTCGCCTCAGCGGATCTGGCCCAGCTCGTCGAGCATGCGCGACGCCGCCTGGATGATCTGCACGGAGGCAGAATAGGTCTGCTGCACCAGCAGCAGCCGCTGCAGTTCCTCGTCGACATTGACGCTGGTCTTGTTTGACAGGTCCTGCCGCGCCTCCAGCACCAGGTTGGCGCGGGTGGCGGCGCGGTCGGTCCAGACGGCGCGCTCGGACTGCATCAACCCGATGCTCTGCGACGCCGCCTGCGACAGGTTCATCGAGCCCGGCAGGCCGGTGGTGCTGTCATAGCTGCGCGCCACGTTCATCGCGTCGAGCGCGGCCAGAACATAGGAGTTGTCGGCGGCATTGGCGTCGCTGGTCGCCTGCATGCCGGTGCGCAGCTTCCACAGCACGCCGCCCTGGTCGGGATCGGCCGCGGCATTGATGGCGATGCGGCGCGACAGGCCGGTGAAGGTCGAGAAGCCGCCGCTGCTGTCCCAGTTGGCGGCGCCGCCATCGGTGAAGAGGCCGGCCTGGGTGCCGGTCAGCGTCGGATCCGAGGCCTGGAAGCTGTCGATCAGCCGGGCGCTGACCTGGTCGAGCATGTCGACGAAGTTCGGCAGGATGTCGTCGCGCAGTGCGAAGCCGGCAGCGATCGAGCCGGTGTCGGAGATGCGCAGCGCTCCCTGCCCTTCCACCGTGATCGCCGACAGCATCGCCGGATGCCGCGCCTCGGCCGTGATGAAGGGCGTCGAGGTGAAGGACAGGTGATGCGCCCGGGTGCTGTCGTAGAGCGTGTTGCCGCCATCGGTCATGACGATGAAGTTGCCGGGCCCGCTGTCGAAGGTGCGGATCGGCAGCTTGGCGGAGATCTCGGCCAGGATGACGTCGCGCCGGTCCTCGTATTCCGCGGTCGAGGCGCCGCGGGCGCTGGCCAGCGACATCTGCCGGTCGATCTCGGCCAGGCTGTCGAGCGACTTGTTCACCGCGGTCACGTCGGTCGCGATGCCCAGATCGGCATCGGCCCGCGCCTGGCCCACCGCCGCGTCGGCGTCGTGCAGCGTGTCGACCAGGTCCTGCGCCGCCGCCAGCGCCTGGGCTTGCGACACCGCATTGTCCGGGCTGGAGGAGAGCGTGGTCATCGCCGTCTGGAAGGCGCCGAGCTTGGAGGAGAGCGAGCGCGCGTCCGACGGCTGGCCAACGGTGGAATTATAGGCCTCGAGCCCGGTCTGGATGGTCTTGGCGAAGGCCTCCGAGGCATCGGCGGCGCGGGAGGTGGCGGCCAGTGCCGCATCACCCAGCCGCAGGGTCGGCAGCGTGTTGACGCCCGAGCCGGTGCCTGCCACCAGCCGCTCGCTGCGCGGCAGGTCGCGGCGGACATAGCCGGGGGTGCTGGCATTGGCGATGTTGTTGGCCAGCAGCATCGCATGCCGCTGCTCGGCGGCGAGCGAGGAAAGCGCGTTGGAAAGGGCGGCCTGGATGCTCATGCGGGGATGCTCATGCTGCGACGTCCTGTCAGGGCCGATCCTAGGATAGTTTTTCGCATGTCGCGAGGCGCCGGCCGGTGCCTCGCGGTCACGCTCCCGCGCTGATCCAGGAAGATCAGCGCTTCAGATTGGTCGCCTCCTCCATCATCTGGTCCGCCGTGCGGATGACGGTCGCGTTGGAGCTGTAGGCGCGCTGGGTCTCGATCAGGTTGGTGAGCTCGGTGCCGATATCGACGTTGGAGGATTCCAGCGCGCCGCCCGAGGTGGTGCCGGCCGCCCCGCTGCCGGGATCGAGCAGCCGCACCGCGCCGGCCGCCAGCGACATCTCGAAGGCGTCGCCGCGCACCGGGTTCAGCCCGTTGGCATTGGGGAAGATCGCCAGCTTCAGCGCATAGATCGGCCGCGACTTGCCGTTGGAGAAGGTGGCGACGACCATGCCGTCATCCTGCACCGAGACGCGCTCGAGCAGGCCGAAGGCAGAGCCGTTCTTCTCGATCTTGGTCGGCAGGTACTGCCCGGTCAGCTGCGTCGTGCCCTCGAAGCTGTTGAAGGTGCCCAGCGTGATCGGCAGGTCGCTGCCGGCGAAGCCGCCCTGCACGCCGACCTTGATGGTCAGGATGCCCTTCTCGGCGTCATAGGCGCCGAGCACGCTGGCGGCGGCCAGGTTGTCCGGCGTGCCGTAGTCGCTGGCCGGCGTGCTGGCGACGGCGCCATAGGTCGCCGGGTTCGGCGTGCCGGTGAGCAGCGGGGAAGAGCCGGCCGGGGTGGTGAAGCCCGGCGACACCTGGGCCACGCCCGCGGTCTGCGCGTTGCTGTCCCAGACCGCAGCCAGGGTGCCGGCATTGATGCCGTTGCTCCAGAACTGCATGCCGATGGCGGCGACGCGCTTGGTGGTGTCGTAGACATCGGTCGCCGCCAGGTCGCCCGAGGCGCTGTCGAAGATCTCCAACGTCCAGGTCGAGGTGTCGCTGGCGCCGTCCTGCTCCGGCAGCACCGGGGTGTAGCGGTAGGTCAGGGTCTGGGTGCCACCCGTGGCGTCGTAGTAGTCGATGCTGCTGGTGAAGGCATTGGTCAGCGGCGGCGGGTTGGCATAGCCGCTCTGCTCCTTCGGCAGGTTCATCCAGACCCGCATCTCGGTGGTCGGCGCCGAGGCCACGCTGATGTTGTTGATGTTCACCGTGGTCAGGCTGTCGACATTGTTGTCGCCGAGGCTGCCCACCGGATTGCCGTCGGCGCCCAGCTTGACGCCCTGCAGGTAGTAGCCGGCGGTGTTCAGCAGATTGCCGAAGGCGTCGGGGCGGAAGGAGCCGGCGCGGGTCGCCAGATACTTGCCGCTGCTCTCCGAGGTCTCGTTGACCACCAGGAAGCCGTTGCCGTTGACGGCGACGTCGGTGTCGACGCCGGTGGCCTGCACCTGGCCGACCTTGCTGATCTCCAGCCGGTTGCGCGGCGCGACGCCGGCCAGCGCATAGGAGCCCTGGCTGGAGCCTTCCAGCACCAGGCTCTCGAACTGGGTGTCGACCCGCTTGTAGCCGACGGTCGAGCTGTTGGCGATGTTGTTGGAAATGCCGGCCAGCTTGGTCGACTGGGCGTTCAGGCCCGAGGTGCTGGTGCGCAGGGCATTGATGGCCGTCATCGGCGGTCCCTCATGAAGAGCAGTGACACAGGTCCCGGCGCGGCCAGGCCGCACCGGATGCGGGTCGGGGACCGGCGCCGGCTTCTGCCAGCAGGCCGGAAAAAGCGCGGGGTTTCACCGCCGCGGTTCCTGGGCACGGCGCTGCGCCGTCTCGGCCGCGCGCGCCTCGGCGACCACGTCGCTGCGCAGCACGGTGATGGCGATGCGGCGGTTGCGCGCGTCGTTCGGCGCGTCGGGCATCAGCGGATCGACCGCCGCCCTGCCCTCGACGCGATACATCCGGCCGGAAGCGACGCGGGCGCGCTCCAGCAGGCGGCGGGCGCTGTTGGCGCGGTCGGCCGAGAGCTCCCAGTTGCCGTAATTGCCGCGCTGGTAGCTCTGCGCGTCGGTATGGCCGGCGACCACCACCTCGTTCGGCACGGTGGCCAGCACGCTGCCCACCACCTCCAGGATGCGCGACAGCCGCGGCGTCGGGTCGAAGCTGCCGGGGGCGAACATCGGCGCGCCGTCGCGGTCGAAGATCTGCAGCCGCAGCCCTTCGGGCGTCATCTCGATCTGGATGTTTTGCGAGAACTCCTTCAGCGCCTCGCTGGCGGCCTGGCGCTCCAGCTCGGCCTTCAGCGCGTCGAAGCGCTGCCGCTCGATCGGGTCGCGGGTCGAGACCGCGGCGCCATCGGCCTGCAGCTGCTGCTGCGGCGCAGGGCTCGGCGCTGCCTGCCCGTCGCCCGCGGCCTCGCCGCCCTGGTTCTCGCCCTGGGCGCCGCCCTCGTCGGTCTGGGTGAGCGAGGCCTGGCGGTCGTCGCCGGCGACCAGCACCGAGCGGCCGCCATCCAGCGCCCCCGTGCCGGACGGCATGTCGAGGATCGAGGAGGCGGTGAAGAACTGGGCGATACCCTCGCGCTGCGACTGGGTGGTGCTGGAGAGCAGCCACATCACCAGGAAGAAGGCCATCATCGCCGTGACGAAGTCGGCATAGGCGATCTTCCACTGCCCGCCATGCTCGTCGTCATGGTCGCCGTGGTGCTTCTTGATGATGATCGGGCGCTTGAGGTGGTCGTCCGCGCTCATGCCTTAGGCCTGCCCGTGCTGCAGCGGCATCCATCTAGCGCCTTCGTTTTTCGCATTTCAAGTCTGCCGCTCGGCGGCGCTGTGCCGCACCGTCAGGCTGCCCTGCAGCCGCAGCCGGTGCAGCGCCGCCGCGAAGCCCTCGGTCATCGCCAGCACGGTCAATCGCGGCAGCGGCTGCGCGGTCTCCAGCACGGCGTCCATCCGTCCCTCCTCCAGCCGGGCGCGCAGGTCGATGCGCCCCGTGGCGGGCAGGCTGAGCTGGGCCGCCAGCGCATGCCGCGCGGTGGGCCTGGGCCCGACGCGGGCGCCGCGGTCGGGCCGCCAGAACAGCGCCAGCCAGACCAGCCCTCCGGCCGGCCCCAGCATCGGCAACTGCCGCGCATGCCAGGCCTGCAGCTCGCCAAGGCTGGCCGGCAGCGGCGGCGGCGCGTCGAGCAGCGCCACGACCTCGGCCTCGGCCAGCTGCAGCCGGGCGGCCAGGGCAGCCAGCCGCTCTGGCCCGAGCCAGCGCCGCACGTCGGGGCGCAGCAGGCCGAGCGCCAGCGGCACAGCGAGGCCGGCCGGCCCGCCCGGCAGCAGCGCCGCCAGGTCCGCGGCCCCGGCGGCGTCGGCATCCAGCCCGCGGGTCCATTCGGCGATCGGGACGTCGGGCTTGCCCAGCGGCGGCACGGCGCTCAGCGCCCGGGCGGCGGCGGCATAGCCGGCCCCCGCCTCGGCGCCCAGCGTCCCGGGCGGCGTCGCCACGGCATCGCGCCGGGCCAGATCGCGGCGGGCGGTGCCGGCGATGGGCGGCACCTGGGCCAGGTCGTCGGGCCGGCCAGGGGTCACGCGGCGCTCCTTCTGCGGTCACTGGGGCAGGGAAGACTTCTGACGTCAGGAGTCCCCGACCTCGTCCTCCTCCAGGATGAAGATGCGGCCCTCGTCGGCCAGGCGCTTGGCGATGGTGATGATGTCGGCCTGCGCCTCCTCCACCGCCTTGCGCCGCTGCGCCGGCATGTTCTCGATCTCGTCGCGCATCATGGTGGCGGCGCGTTCCGACATGCTCGACAGGAAGAGCTCGCGCAGCTCGGGGCTGGCGGCGGTCAGCGCCACCTGCAGCTTGTCGGCCGGGCATTCGGCGACCAGCGTCGCGAAGGTCGAGCGGTCGACGCGGATCAGGTCGCCGAAGGTGAACATGATGCGGCGGATGCGCGCGGCGGCCGAGGGCTCGCGCGTCTCGATGCTGCGCATCAGCTGCTCGACCAGCCCCTTGTCGGCGCGGTTCATGATCTCGGCCACGATCTGCGAGCTGTCGCGCTCGTAGCTGCGGCTGAGGTTGGTGATGAACTCCTTCTGCAGGGTCAGCTCAATATCCTGCAGCACGCCCTTCTGGATGCTGTCCATCCGCACCATGCGCAGCACGATCTCGTCGATCGAGGCCGGCGTCAGCAGCGCCAACACGCGCGCCGCATGCTGCGCCGGCAGCTTGGCCAGGATCACCGCCGAGGTCTGCGCCAGCTCGGTGCGCAGATAGGTCGCCAGCACCTCCGGCGAGATATTGGCCAGCTTCTCCCACATGGTCTTGCCCTCGGGACCACGGATCTCGTCCATGATCTCGTTGACCTTCTCCGAGGGCAGCATGCGGCGCAGCAGCCGCTCGGTGGTCTCGGCGGTGCCGACCACGGTGCCGGTGCGGCCGACCTCGCCGCGGAAGCGGTTGATGACACGCTCCACCTGGTCGATGTCGATCTTGCCGAGATTGGCCATGGAGCGGCTGACCCGGCGGATCTCATGCTCCTCCAGCTTGTCGAAGAGCTGCTGGCTGCGGTGCTCGTCCAGCGCCATGAAGAGCACGGCGACATCGGACAGCGGGTCGGACCGGTTGTCGATGGTGCGGACGGCGCGGCGCGCCTCGGGGGCTTTCATCGGGCAGGGCTCCGCGGTTCGGCGGTCGTGATCGTCTCAGGCAGGGCGCCCAGGGGCATCAGCCCGAGGGGCAGCGCAGCCGGCGGACCGAAGAGCGGCTGCAGCAGCGCCGCCAGCACCGGCACCAGCTCGACCGGCAGGGTGGTGCCGGGCTCAATCCGGGCGACCAGCTCGGACAGGTCGGCCTCGGGCCCGGACGGCAGGAAGACGCCCTGGCTGGCCGCGATGGCGAGCAGCCGCGCCCGCAGCGGCTCCGGCGGCAGGTCCAGCATTTCTCTCAAGGCGACGCGGCGCAGCGCCGAGGCCAGCGCGCGCCGGCGGCGGATGCGCCAGGCGGGACGCCGCGCCGCCTCGGGCCGCGCCGCCTCGGCCCGCGCCGCCTCGGGCAGGGCGACCAGGGCCTGCGCGGGGGCGTCACCGTCCTCGGCTGCGGTCACGTGGAGAAACTCCGCACCAGGGCGCCGGCCACCAGGGTCCAGCCGTCGACAAGAACGAAGAAGATCAGCTTGAAGGGCAGGCTGACCACGACGGGCGGCAGCATCATCATGCCCATGCCCATCAGCACCGAGCTGATGGCGATGTCGATCGCCAGGAAGGGCAGGAAGAGCAGGAAGCCGATCTGGAAAGCCTTGTTCAGCTCGGAGATGATGAAGGCCGCCGAGAGGATATGCAGCGGCACCTGCTGCCGCGCCGCGGCGCCGCGCGCGGCCGGGGCCTCGCCCTCCTTGGCGCCGGGCGGCTCCCAGCGGGCGATCTCGATGAACAGCGCCAGGTCGCGCTCCCGCACATTGGCTTCCATGAAGCCGCGGAAGGGCAGGATGGCGCGCTCGGCCGCCATCTCTTCGGTGATGGTGCCGTCCATCAGCGGGCGCGCCGCGTCGTTCCAGGCGCGCTCCAGCACCGGCGCCATGACGAAGGCCGCCAGGAACAGGCTGAGGCTGACCACCACCGAGTTCGGCGGCGACTGCTGCAGGCCAAGCGCGGTGCGCAGCATCGACAGCACCACGACGATGCGGGTGAAGGCGGTGGCCACCACCAGCAGGCCGGGGGCGAGCGCCAGCAGGGTGGTCGCGACGATCAGCGCGACCACGTTGGTGGTCAGGCTCTGCTGGCCGCCGGGCACGGCCGGCGCGTCGTTCGGGCCGATGTTCAGCGTGACGCTCTGGCCGAGCGCGGGCGCCGCCAACAGGGTCAGGGCGAGCAGCGCCAGCAGCAGCAGCGGCCAGCGGCGCGGCGCGGCGGCGGGCGCCTGGAGCGGGGGGGGAAGCGGCATTCTGCCGGCTCTCCGCGGCGTCGGGGATCAGCTGGAGGAGGAGACGATCTCGGTGATCGAGATCGACAGCCGCCCGTCATCGGTGATCTGGATCTCGCCGCGGGCGATCAGCCGCTCATTGGCCATCAGGTCGATCGGCTCGCCGACCTTCTTGTCGAATTCGATGACCGAGCCGCGGCTGAGGTCGAAGAGCGCCGCCATCGGCAGGCGCTTGTTGCCCAGCACCACCTGCACATTGACGGGGATGTCCATGATGCGCGGCCGGCGCTCGGCCAGGAACGGGTTCTCGGAGGATGATACGGTTTCGCTCACGGCGTGGTCTCCTCAGGCGCAGGCAGGGGCGCATCAGGCGGGATGGCGGCGGTGCCGGCCGGGTCGCGGGTCAGGGTGACGGTCAGGCCCGGCGCGGCGGCAAGGACGGACGGCGCCATCGCCTGAGGCACGGGCGTCTGCGGCAAGGATGGTGGCGGCACGGATTGCGGTGCCGGCGCCGGTTGCGGCGGCGGCCCGGCCAGCTCGGGCGCGAGCATCGGCGAGGGCGCGCCCAGCACCGCTAGCACCCGTCCCATCAGCGCCGCCGGATCGTAGAGCAGCCCGCCATCGCTCCAGCCGGCCTCGGCCTGGCCTTCCGGCAGGGTGGGATCGGGCAGCAGCCGCAGCCGCACCGGCGGCTCCAGCCCGGGCAGCCCGTCCTTCTCCGCCTCGGCGAGCGTTGCCGGATGGGCGCGCAGCGTGATGGTGTCGGCCGCGCGCTCGGTCAGCGCCTCGGCCAGCAGGGCGGCCACCTCGCCGCCGGCGGCGCGTGCCAGCAGCGCCGGGAAGACCGCCTGCAGCCCGGCGACCAGCGCCGCGCGCAGATCGGCATCGAGCATCCGCCGGTCCTCGGCGCGCCGGGCCAGCAGCTGCTCCAGCGCCTCGGCCGCGGCGGCGGCGCCTCGCAGGCCGCGGCGGGCCAGCTCGGCCCTGGCCTCCTTGGCGGCCTCGGCCTTCCCTGCCTCGCGCCCCTCGGCGCGGCCAAGGGCCAGGCCTTCCTCCAGCCCGCGCATCCGCCCCGCTTCCAGCGCGGTGCTGCGGATCCGCTCCTCGGCGCGCAGCCGCGCGGCGGCCGAACCATCCTCGTCGGCGATCAGCGCGGTCAGCGCCGGCGGGTGGAAGGGGCGCAGATAGGTCATGCCGGCGTCCCCTCCTCGATCCAGCTGCGCACCACCGCCAGCGCCTCTTCCGGCCGGTTGTCGATGATCTCGTGCAGCGCGGTCAGCGAGGACAGCCGCACCTGCAGGTCGAGGCCCACCGTTGCGATTGCCTCGTCCATGCTGTTGGCCTGGGCGGCGGCCTCGGCCGCGGCGGCTGCCTCGGCGGCGGCGACGGCGGCGGCCAGCGCCGCGCGCTGCTGCTGCTTCCGGCGCCGCAGCATCAGCCCGCCGGCGCCCAGCGCCAGCAGCGCGCCGCCGCCGATCATGGCCAGCTGGTTGGCGTTCAGCCCGGCGATCACCGGGGCGCCGGCGCCGCCGGCCTCGGCCAGGGTGCCGGCGCCTTCCTCCGGCAGGAAGGTCAGGGTGTCGACGGTCAGCGTGTCGCCGCGGCTCTGGCTGAAGCCGACGGCCGAGCGCACCAGCGCCGCCAGCCGGTCCAGCTCCTCCTTCGGTCGGGGCTGCGGCTTGCCCTCGGCATCGAGCAGGCCATCGACGACGACGGCGACGCTCAGGCGCTTCAGCGTGCCGGGCTCGCGCACCGTCTCCTCCACCTTGGAGGAGATCTCGAAATTCACCGTCTGGTTGTTGCGCTGGATCGCCGAGACGCTGCGCTGCGCATTGCCGCCGGCCTGCTGGTTGGGCAGGTTCTGGCCCACCGTCACCGGCTGCTGGCCGCGGCCATCCTCGGTGTTCTCCTGCTCGGTCTGCAGCTGCCGGCCGCGCTCGACCTGGCCGAGCGGGTCATAGGTCTCGGCGCGGGCCACCATGCGGGCGCCCTCGATCTCGACGCTGGCCACGGCGCGCACCTTGCCGCGGCCGACGATCGGCTCCAGCAGGTCGAGCACGGCGCGCTGCAGCGCCTGCTCCTGGGCGCTGCGGATTTCTCCCAGTCGCCCGGCGGCGGCGGCCATGCCGCCATCGGCGGCCAGCACCACGCCGGCGCTGTCCATCACCGAGACATCCTCCTGCCGCAGCCGCGGCACGGCACCGGCGACCAGCAGGCGGATCGCCTGCGCCGGCGCGCTGCCCAGCCGCTGCCCGGCTGCGGTGGTGACCGTGACCGAGGCGGTGGGCGATGGCGCATCACGGGAGAAACTCTCGCGCTCGGGCAGCACGATATGGACGCGGGCGGCGCGCACCCCCTGCAGGGTGACGATGGTCCGCGCCAGCTCGCCTTCCAGGGCGCGCAGCCGCTGCACCCGCTGCATGAAGGAGGTCATCTGCATCGGGCTCGCCTGGTCGAGCAGCTCGTAGCCGGCGCCGCCCTGGCGCGGCAGGCCCTCGGCCGCCAGCTGCATGCGCAGCCGCGCCACCTGCTCGGGGGGCACGAAGATGCTGCCGTCGCCGCGCGCCTCGACCGGGATCTTGAGCTCCTCCAGCCGCGCGGCCATGCGGCCGGCATCGGCGGGCTCGAGCCCGGCATAGAGCAGCCCGGTCGGCGCATGGGCCGATCGCGCCACCAGCACGACCGCCAGCAGCGCCGCCAGCGCCACGCCGACCAGGCCTGCAAGCCGCGCCGGCCCCAGCCGCGCCAGGCTGCCGCCCAAACCCCCCAGATCGAAGCCGGGTCCCAGGGTCCTGACTTGCTGCATCGACCTTCTATCGCCCCATGCTGGCTGCTTCGGCAGCGCCGCGGCGCGCTCGACGCCGTGTCTGCGAAATATTTCCTTAATTCACCGGCCTGGACCGGCGGAGTTCGACCCGTGGTTGTTTTTAGCGTGGCATGCGAGAACGCGTCGGTTTATATCTGGCGCCACTCCGCTTGTCGCGCGAAAAATCGTCAGAGACGGGAGATCCGCCCCCCATGTCCTCGACCACCGCGGAAAAAGCCGCGAAACCGCCCGAGAAGCCGGCCAGGAAGGCGGGCGGGATGAAGCGGCTGCTCCTGCTGCTGCTGCCCCTGCTGGTGCTGGCGGGCGCCGGGGCCGGCGCCTGGTTCTATGTGCCGGCGGTGCAGGCGCTGCTCGGCAGCGGCCATGCGGCGGAGGGGGAGGCGGCGCCCGCCCCCGCTGCGACGGCCGCCGTGCCCGGCAAGCCGAGCTTCGTCGAATTCCCCGAGATGACGCTGTCGCTGCCCAATGCCGGGCGGCCGCGGCAGCTGCGGCTGAAGCTGGCGGTCGAGGTCAATGGCGACCCGGCCCAGGTGCAGCCGGAGCTGCTGAGCCCGCGCATCTATGACAGCCTGGTCCTCTATCTGCGCACCCTGCGGGAAGGCGAGATGGAGGGGGCGCTGGCCATGGACCGGCTGCGCGGCGACCTGCACCGCCGCTTCGAGCTGGTGCTGGGTCCCGGCCGGGTGCGCGACGTGCTGATCACCAGCTTCGTGGTGGCCTGAATGAGCGGCACCGACGGCAGCGAGCCGGTCCCGGACGAAACCCCGAAGCCGATCCCGGAGGCCGCCGCCGGCGAGCCTGCCGGTCAATCCGCCGGCGATCCGGCCGACGACCCCATGGCCGACTGGGGCGCCGCCGGCGTCGACATGGGCCAGGGCGACATCGACGATCTGTTCGGCGGGCCCGAGGCCCCGGCCGACGATGGGCCGCGCCGGGGCCTGGAGGCGCTGGTCGGCGGCGCGGTGCGCTTCGAGAAGCTGCCGATGCTCGACATCGTGGTCGACCGGCTGGCGCGGCTGATGACCAGCAGCGCGCGAAAATTCACTGCCGACAATGCCGACGTGGTCATCGACCGCACCCGGCCGGTGCGCGTCGGCGCCTTCCTCGACACCATCACCCTGCCCGCCCTGATCGGCATCATCCGCATTGAGGAATGGGACGGGTATTGCCTGGCGGCACTGGATTCGCGGCTGATCGGCTCGATCGTCGACATCCTGCTGGGCGGCCGGCGCAACGAGCTGCAGCGGATCGAGGGCCGCCCCTACACGCCGATCGAGCGCACCTTCGTGGAAAAATTCGTCTCGATCGTCACCAACGACATGAGCCGCGCCTTCGAGGCGGTCTGCCCGGCCTCCTTCCGCCTCGAGCGCTTCGAG